>JAVYAJ010000383.1:0-13540 GCA_032229885.1 Candidatus Anammoximicrobium sp.
CAGCGTCCTCAGCGTCTCTGCGTTTCCAAAACGTATTTTCCTGTAGCCCGGCCAGTTCGCCCGCGCAAGGACGTCGATGAAACGCAGAGACGCAGAGACGCAGAGGACACAGAGCTACGGCAAGCACAAGATGTAATCCTTCAACAACGTAACGCTGTCGCTGCCTGAAAACATTGTCAAAAATTTCACGATGTTTGAGGTTAGTAGTTCAGAACAGCACGAGGACCGCATTTCTCCGGAGAATCGGCCCCTTTATCGCCGTTGCAAAGGCGATCGGTTGCAACTGGAGGGGCGACACAAATGAGACCCGCCCTCGTTTCCCCGTTCGTTCTCGTTTCCCTCTTCCACGCTGGCGTCGGCTCGCGACCAACGCTGGCCCAGCGCGCCATTCCACGGCGCGCCGCTAATCCTCGTAGCGGGGCAGGGCGTTCGGGTCCGTCATGAATCCGCGACGCGGATCGAAGTGGTTGTAGTTCGCCACACCCCAGCGGCCGTCGGCTTCTTTGTAGAACGTGACCTCGACATACCGCGGAATCCGGCGATTGGTGATCAGTCCGTCGCGAGTCGTCAGCACGACGACCACATTGAACTCGGCCTTGGCCATCGGCGGTCGTTCATCGGGAAAGACCTCGACGCGGAGGTTGCGTTTGATGTTCACTTCGCTGAAGCGATACAGGCGCAGTTCCGTGTTGGCCTGCTCCCGAATCCGAGGCGCGCGCGAGTAGGCATACTGCAGTGCGCCGTCGATGTCGTTGCGTTCCACCGCCGCGGCGATCTCGTACAACGTCGCCGTCACCTGCTCGCGATCGGTGACGATCCACCGTTCGACGAGCACCGCGGCCACGGTCAGCCCGATGGCCGTGATCGCCGCGGCCAACAGCCAGCGCGATCCCGTGTACAGCCAGCCGCTGGCCAGGATCGCCGTACTCAGCGCGCCGATCAGCAGCAGGGGAAGCGGGTCTTCGGTCAGCCAGATCATGGGCGCCTCGCATGTCCTGTGGTCGCCGTTTTCGGGCGTCAATTTCAGCCCGGGTGCGGCCGACTCGGGCAAACTCGTTCGTCGGATGCATTCGATTGCGGCCGCTTTCAGGGTCGCGATCCCTTGTCAGTGTGGCGATCGAGAGCCGGATGATCAATCCGTGCCCCGTACGAGGGCCGTGTCCAAACACGATTCTGGCAGAGACCGTGGGGACGTTCGACGCACGACGTGTCGTGTTCCCAGGGCAGGCCGCTCAGGGTGCGTCGATCACTTCGCCGCCGTTGCGCGAGGCGAGCGCCAAAAGGATCTCGGCGGGCGCGGTCTCGGCGAGGAACCGCACGGCGCCGTCGCACAACAGAGCTTGCACGCCGCCGGGATGATCGGAGAACAGCGAACCGTTGCCGGCGTTGATCCAAGCGTCGGCGGGCGGAGGGTTGATCGGCCGGACCGTTTGGCCGCCGCTGGGCGCAGCGGGGACACTGACACAGTTTTGGCCGCCGGCCCAGACGCCGCGCAGCGCGTTGCTCGAACCGGCGACGAAAATGCCGCGTCCGGACAGCTCGCCCACCAGCAGCGTGTGCGACAGGCCATCCAGGATTTCCGCGGCCGTGGTTTGCGTGCGTTGGCCCGTGCTGATGTTGAGCAGGATGCCGCTGTTGGCCTCGTATGCGGCGCTCGTCGTGGGGTTGCGAAAGCTGGTATGGACGGTCGGGCCGCTGATGCCCGCATAATCGATGCAGGCCATGCCTTCGCCGGTTCCCGCGTCCCACGTCCCCGGGTTGATCAGATCCAGCGTGATCCGATCGCCGTCGCGCGTCGCGTGTCGTCGCGCCGTGCTGGGACATAGAAAGCTCGGTACGTTGGTGGACACGCCTTCGACATTTTCGGGCCCCCACAGGGGCCGACGAAAATCGAGCAGCCGGTGCGTGGCCGATTCTTCCATCCACTCGAGCAGAAACGCGGGCCAACCCCACGTTTTGTGTCCCACGACGACCAACCGCTGGCCCGGCGGAAAGGCGCCGAAGGCCGCCAGGTGGTTCTGCATTCCCACACCGATCTGTTTCAGGTTGTTGGCGCATTGGGCGCGCCGCGCCGATTCGCGGGCGCGCTGGACGGCCGGCAGCAGCAGGGCCAGGAGGATTCCCATGATCGCGATCACGACCAACAATTCGACCAACGTAAAGCCGGCGGCTTGACTCGGACGGGCGCTGCGCGAAATCATGGACTGCCAGCGCCTCGCCGCGCCCGGGCGTCGCACAGGCCTTGATTCGCCCGCGGCCAAACACCGGGCGGTTGGTTCTACGATAGACTTGAGGGACCGCATCGTAGGGATCCTCGCAGATCTACCGGCATTGTCGTGCGTCGCAGGTCTTTCGTAAAGCGTTTTGGGCCGAGTTTTTCGAAAGCGATGCGTCTATGAGACGCCACAGACTATTCCGTCGCGCACACGTGCGGATCATCGCAGCCGCGCTGGTCCTGTTGGCCGGCTGTCGCGAGACGCGGCCGACGACGTATCCGGTGAGCGGCCGCCTGACGCGCGGCGGCCGCCCGCTGGCGCACGCCGATTTGCGGTTCTACGAGACGGACGGCCAAGCGTCGCCAATGGCGCGCCCTTATGCGACAACCGACGCGGACGGGCGTTTTGTCGTCTCGACGTTCGGCATGAACGACGGGGCTCCGGCCGGCCAATACCAAGTCTCGCTCTCGTGGAAAGGCGAGCTGCCGGGCGTTCCGCCCGACCAGCGCGACGCCTGGCCCGAGCGGCTGCCGAGCCGCTATGCGGATGCGGCCACGTCGGGCATCCGAGTTCGCGTGACGCCGGGCGATAATGCGCTGGCCGCCATCGAGCTGGCTCCGTGACGCGGAGTCGAGCCGCGGCCGTCGGCAGCAATCGACGCGATGATCGTACGCACGCCGGCCGCTCGGATCCGACTGCTAGCTTGCAGGCGTCCCGCTCTATTTTGCCCGGTCGTTGCAAGCGATGGCCCGCTGGTTCTGCGTGAGGCGATTATTCGATTCCGGCTCGATGCTGCCCTTCCTTTCTGCTCCCGCGCTGATAAGATTGGCTGTTCCTCAGGTTTGCCGGCTCTGGTCGGAGAAAAAACAGCTCGTAGCGAGTAGAAAAACGTCCGAGTGTGCCTGCTCGAAATTGCAGGGCATTATCCGCGACCCGGCAGCTCAAACGGCGCGCCGCGGAATCAGTTGTCTCGGGAGGTACACGTGGATCACGAGTTTCCGGCGATCATTCAGGGCGGTATGGGAGTCGCTGTGTCCGGTTGGCGGCTGGCGCGCGCAGTGGCTCGAACCGGACAACTGGGCGTCGTATCCGGAACCGGGCTGGACTTGGTGATGACCCGCCGCCTGCAACAGGGCGATCCGGGCGGCCACGTGCGGCGGGCGCTGAGCATGTTTCCGTTTGGCGCCGTCGCCGAGCGCATCGTCGAGCGGTACTATGTCGCCGGCGGAAAGGCGGCTGACCGACCGTTCCGTGCCAAACCCATGCTGACCGCGCAACCGAGCCGTACGCTCGAAGAATTGCTGGTTGCCAGCAACTTTGTCGAGGTCTTTCTGGCCAAAGACGACCACGATGGTCCGGTCGGCGTGAATTACCTGGAAAAGATCCAAGTGCCCCTCCTGCCGTCGCTGTACGGCGCCATGCTGGCCGGCGTGGACTATGTGTTGATGGGCGCGGGGATCCCGAAAGCCGTCCCGGGGATTCTCGACCGCTTGGCCCGCGGCGAGCCTGTGCAGCAGAAGCTGGCCGTCGAGGGCGCGCTGCCCGGCGAGGAATTTGCAACGCACTTCGATCCCGTGGCGTTCACGGACGGTCAACTGCCGGGCATTGAACGCCCCAAGTTCCTGGCGATCATTGCGTCGGCGACGCTCGGCGTCATGCTGGCGCGACGATCCGACGGGCGGGTCGATGGATTCGTCGTCGAGGGCTTTCAGGCGGGCGGGCACAACGCGCCACCCCGCGGCCCCATGCAGTTGAACGAGACGGGCGAGCCGATCTACGGCGAACGAGACATCGCCGATCTGCAGGCGATTCGCGCGCTCGGGCTGCCCTTCTGGCTTGCCGGCGGATACGCGACGCCCCAGCGTTTCGCGATCGCGCTCGAGTCCGGCGCAAAGGGCGTGCAGATCGGGACCGCGTTCGCGTTCTGCGACGAGTCCGACCTCGACCCAGAGTTGAAGACACAGGTCCTGAAGTCCAGCTTGGCCGACGAAGCGCACGTGGTCACCGATCCGCTGGCCTCGCCGACAGGCTTTCCCTTCAAAGTGTTCCAAATGCCGGGCACGCTGTCCGAACAGTCGGTCTACGAAGAGCGTACCCGCCGTTGCGACTTGGGCTACCTGCGCCAGGCATACCGCACCGAAGACGGAAAGGTGGGCTGGCGCTGTCCGGCCGAACCCGTCGACGATTACGTCAAGAAGGGCGGCCAGTTGAGCGATACGGTGGGACGCAAATGCCTGTGCAACGCGCTGCTGGCCAACATCGGCCTAGGCCAATTTCAACCCGAAGGCGTGACCGAGAAACCGTTGCTCACCTCGGGCGACGACGTCGTCCACATCGCTCGATTTCTGCGGCCCGATTCGCTATCGTACCGAGCGATTGACGTGATTCGTCAGATTCTTCCCGAGACGCCAGACCCCGACGCCGATTCTGCGGCAGCGAAAGCGCGGCGACATCCGGCGCCGATCGTCTGACGGTGATCGTTCAGCGGTGATCGTTCAGCGGTGATCGTTCGGTAGCGATCGTTTGGCGGTGATGGCGCGGCTGCGAGGCGCAAGCCGCAGCCAGCGAGGCCGGCCCGTGGTCCTACCCTGGCGCTGGCGCGGTCAATTTCTTCAACGACTACCACTTCAACGGTTGCCCGTTTGAGCGCAGATAGGCGCTGGTTCCGTTTGGCCGAAGGCCTCCGCTCACCGTAGCCTGGGGCAACGCCCCAGGACGGGCTTTCCCGTAGATCACGCTTTGTTCGTGCGCGTATCCCAGCCTGCTACAAGCGTGCGTCGTCGTCCTCCCACCACCGCGCTTTGAAGTTGCTCGCCTGGGTCGATCCGGCAAACGCTTCCTGACAATCGTCGTCGGCCAGACGCAGTTCATCAACGGCGTCCCACGCCGACGCATCCTCGTCGGACTCGTCTTGTTCGTCATCGGCCGTCAGCCATTGGCTGCGATCCGGAACGTCTTCTTCGTCCAGTTCTTCGTCCAGTTCGTCGTCCTGCGGCGCGTCCTCGTCGGCAAGAGCTTCGTCGTCCTCTGCGCCCTCGCCTGCGCTGATCTCGTCCGCGCTGGTTTCATCCGCGCTGGTTTCCATGGGGGCTTCGGCCAAGGCCGGTTCCGCGGCCGGTTCCGGCAACGGCTCGTCGATCGGGTCGGCCGGCGGATCCGGCTCTTCCGTCTCGACGTTCGGCGGCTCGGGCTCGAGCGCGCCTGGAGCGGTCGCCGCGGATTGGACCGTGATCGGCTCGTCGTACCAATCGAAAGCGTCCACCCCGTTGCGGATGGGCAGCAAACGCACCTCGACGCCGGCGGCCTCGAAGATCCGAATGATGTGCTGATGGCAGGTGAACATCAGCATTTGATGGCCGCTGGCGGCAAAATCGCGCAGTACGGCGGCGGCGGCCCGGGCGCGGCGGAGGTCGAAGTTCACCATCACGTCGTCCAGGACCAGCGGTAGGATCGCCCCCCGTCGCGAGTAGGCGGCGCACAGGGCCAGCCGCAAGCTCAGGAACACGGCCTCGCGTGTGCCTTGGCTGAGCAGGTCGAGCGAGATCGGTTGACCCTTTGCGTCGTCGACGCGCAGCGCATCGGAACTGAGCGGCGTCCAGATCCGCACATACTTGCCCTCGGTAAAGCGTTCCAGATACTGGGACGCCTCGGCCAGCGTTTCCGGCTGACGTTCGGTCTCGTAGATCTGCCGGATCGCCTCGAGCATCAGCGCGGTGACCGCCAGCACGCGCCAGCGGCGGACGGCGCGTTGGATCCGCTCGTCGACGCATCCCAGTTGCAGCCGAGCCTCGGACAGTTGTCGATCCTCGGCCAGCGTCTTCATCTCGTGGTTCATCTCGCCGCGGCTCTGGTGCAAATGGTTCAGGCGGCTCTGAGCGTCCTGCAACCGGGCGGCCAGGCGGTCCGAGTACTGGTCCAGTCTGTCCCCGCCATGCGTCTGCAACACTTCGCCCACGGCCTCTTCGGGGCATTGGGCGCCGATGGCCAGCGCGATCCGCTCGTCGAGCTCGGTCAGTTCGAGCGTCAGCTCTTCGATCCGCTCCTGACGCGCCGCCTCGCTGCGCAGCTCGGCCTCGTCCGCCGCGCGGGCCTGCTTCAACAGCAGCGATCGCTGGCGCGTCAGTTCGCGCAGTTTGAGCGCCTGCTCGCGGAACACTTTTTTGAGATCGCGGTGCGCCAGCTTGATCTGCCTTCGCCGCTCGATCCATTGCTTCTGCTCGGTCATCACGGCCGCCAACTGGCGGAGCTGGGTGCGCGGGTCGTCGCTGGCTGGCGTCAGGCGGACTTCGGCCAGCAGTTGCGCAACCCGCTCGCTGACCGTCGCCAGGTCGTAGCGGCGATCGCGCAGTTCGTCGCGACGCGTTTGCAGTCGCTGGGCGATCTGCAACGCCTGGTCGCTGCCGTCGGAGAATTGCTGGATATGTTCGGGCTGGAACGATTCGGGCAACTTCAACGAGCGCAGCGCGTCGCGCCATCGCTGTTGGGCCTCGCGGACTTCGGCCGCCGCCCGCTCGGCCTTGTCCTTGCCCGCCTCGGACTGGGCCGCCGCCGTTTGGACCTTGGCGTCCAGGGGCGTCAGCGCTTCCAATTTTTTGACATAGGCCTCGGCTGCCGCGAGCCGCGCGTCCAGCGGGCCGCCACCGGGCGGCAACTGGGCGTCCAGCTCGTCGCGTTCCTCTTTCAGCGTCCGCAACTGACCCTTTACCTTGTCCATCTGCCGCAGGCAGGCCTCCAGGTCGCGGCTCATCGCGCCTTCGAGCAGCACCTTGGTGGCCACGGCGATCAGCCAGCAGGCGAAGCCCAGGATGGTGATGATCCAACCCAGCTTGGCCACCGGCTCCCAGAAGATCGAGGCCAGGATCAGCATCACGCCCAACACGAACGGGACGCCGCACCAGAACAGGGTCGATACCGGCAAGATCTGCTCGGCCATCAGCTCGCGGCGATCTTCGTCCAGCTCGTGGCGATGCCGCTGGAGCTTGTCCAGCCGTTCTTCGACCTGCAGCCGACGGCGCAGCCGGGTAACCCGGCTGCCCGCTTTTTCCAGCGCTTTGTCCAGTTGCGTTTCGCCCGTTTCCGCCAGTTCAGCGACCAATTGGTCTTGGATGTCCTGGGCTTCGCGGTGGATGGCTTCGCGGTCGGCCTTGGTCGCGGCCAGGCGATCGTTGGCTTCGCGCAAGGCCCGCGCGGGGCCGCGCAGCGTGGCGGCGGTGCGCTGGGACAGGTCGGGCGTCAGTTCGGGCAGGTCGTCGACCGACAGGCCGAGCTTTTCCCACTTGACCCGCAGCGTTTCATCCAGGTCGGTGATCTCGTCGTGCAGGTGCTTGACTTGGCTCTCGAGCGATTCGATCCACGGGCCGTGCTCGCAGATCGCCTCGATCCGCGCGGCGTGCGTCCACAGCGGGCGATTGATCGGCTGTGCGGCCGCTTCCTCGACGAGCGCCCGGCGTTTGCGCTGCAACTGGTCGACCTGCTGACGCGTGGCGCCGATCTGGATGTTCAATTCGTCCAACCGCGGAATGACACGTTCGGGCAACTCGACGGGCTCGCCCAGCTCGGCCAACTCGCCGCGCACCGCGAGGCGGCGGACCCAGGGTTCACGGACCTGCAAAGCCGCCTCGACGGCCCGCGACTCGCGTTCCATTCGTTCGAGGCCGTCCTCCAGTCGGGTGACTTCGTCCTGCAGCTCTTTGCGCTGGGCCGCGAGCTGGCCCCATCGCTCGCCGCGCGTGGCGGCCTCGGTGATCTGGCTGCGCAGCTTGTCGCGTTGGCGGATCAATTCCAGCAGTTGCGACTCGCTGCCGTCGGCGGCCAGAAGCCGGTTGCGGGCCGACGCCGTGTCGCGCATCACGTCCAGCAGCGACACCCGATCCAAGCCGCTGGTCAACTTGTACAGTTGGGCGGCGGCTTCCGTGTCGTTCAGCGTGCCCAACTCCTGCATCTCGCGGAGCCCCACCGCGAACACGTTGTTGAAGATCGCCTCGTCGATCCCGCACAGCATCGTGCCGAGCAGGTGCGAGCCTTGGCGGGTTCCCGCCGCGGACAGGACTTCGAGCTTGCCTGGGTCTTCGCTGCTGAGGCTGTTGCTGGGCGTGCGGCGGATCGTAAACCGGCCGCCCGCGTCGACCACGCCCAGTCCGCCGCCCGCGCGGCCGCCGTGCACGGGCGGCAGATAGCGGCTGCGACGTTCCTGCGAGAATCCATACAGCACGGCCCGAATGAACTGCATCAACGTCGTCTTGCCAGCCTCGTTCGGACCGCCGAGCACGGTCAGGCCGTCGGAGAATCGCTCCAGCTTCAGATCGCTCCACACGCCGAAGCCGTCGATTTGAAGATCGTTAATCTTCACCCTCGTGTCTCCCGTCGCTACGCCAACGTCTCTTCGCCACTCAATAGATCCCATCCCAGCCGGGCCGCTTCGTCCAACAGCGTCTGCCGTTCGTTGCGGTCCACCGTCTGCAGCGCCGACGCCAGGGCGCGATCCCTGCCCAGGTCGGGCAGGAAGGCGGTCAGGTTCATCGCACGCGACGGATTTTGCTGGTGTTCGCGAATGGCGCGGAGAAAGTCGCCCAGAATCGTGTCTTCTTCGTACAGCTCGTCGGGAATCGCCTCGGCTGTCTGCGCCTCGAGATCGGCCGTCCACACCGTCGGTTTGGCGCGGCCGAACTCGGTCCGCAACCAGTCGACCAGCTCGCGCCCCAGCTCGCCGCCCCGCAGTTGGCGGGTCAAGCCGCTGCCGCCACGCACGACCCAGTTGACCAGCACCGTGGCCCCGCCGGCCTCGGACGCGATCCGTTGCATCGCGCTCCGCAGTTGGCGCTGCAGGTCGTTGCGATTGGCCTCGGGCGGCAAGCTCAGCGATTCGTTGCGCCAGCGGACCGCGTCGGTGGCGATGAACTTGGTCCGGGCCTTGCGGCCGTGCTCGACGTGCACCAACGTACAGCCGCGGATGCCGGGCTCGGCGGGGCAGCGTCCCTGCGGACTGCCCGCATAGTGGGCCGTCTGCGGGCCTTGAAACAGCGTCTGTGAATCGTGGCGACCGCCCAGCGCCCAGTAGTCGATCTGTTTGTGCGCGCCGGCCGATGCGGCGTCGGTCTGACCGCAGGCCACCGCCACGGTGAACAGGTTGGCCGGATCCAGACGAAACTCGCCGACGGGGATCAGGCCATCCGCCGGAGAACTGAGCCCGACGATCCTGGCCAGCGGCTGCTCGCCCTTGCGATGGATGAACTGTTTGACTTTGCCCTTGGGAAACCGCTGCACATTGTCCGGCAACGGCACGGCCTCGGGCCAAGCCTCCGGCGGATCGTCTTGACCGCCGCACCAGTACACGGCGATCTGATTGTCGCGCAACTGGTCGAACTGGTTCAGCAGAAAGGCCATCGCTCGAGGCCCGGCCGTTTGCGGGTTGACGATGTCGCCAGCCAACAGGACGAAATCGACGGCCTCGAGAATCGCCGTCTCGAACACGCGGGCCGCCGCCTGCAGCGGCGCATCCAACAGCGCTTCGCCCAAGTGATCCGGGATTTCAGTCATCCCGTACAGCGGCTGTTCCAAATGCAGATCCGACGTCTGCAGAAATTTACAGAACTCACCCGCCATCGAGCACCTCCCTGCGCTGCGGGGCGCAACGCCCCTGGATGGCAACGCTGCGCGCCGCCCTGTGCGCCCGCATCCGTCCGTCCCGCGCGGGCTCGCCGGTGGCGAATCTCGGCGCCGCGGATCGCGCAAAGACCTACCGGTTGAAGTGCGTAGTCTAACGGAATGACAGCGTAGATGCTATGCCGATTCTGTGGACCGGTGCTAGCGGGGTGCAGGACATGGTTTGCAAAATAAAATTGATATCGACGAAAGAGAGTAGGCTATTCACAACTGAGCCTCGCTGAGTCAGGGGAGGCTTACGTGGTCTAGTGCCGTAAATCAGAATTGGCAGGTCACTACGGCCAGCTTTTCGGCAGTCTACGCAGTATCGCAAGTCCGGATCTACGGTCCACGGCGGCCAGTTTCTACCTATAGCCTGCGAGCCCGAAGCACACCGTTTGGGAGACTATGAAGCGATAAAGGGACACGCTCCGTCGTGGCCGCAACCAGACGGACGCGACGGAACGCGTCTGGCGCGGTCAAAAAGCCGGAAACTGCGGAGTTTAGGCGGAATTGGTTTTGCCAGGCTGTTGCGCAGCACGGACGACCGGAATCGTCTTGGCCTTCGGCCAAACAGATTCAGCGTCCAAACGGCGCTGACCGACCGCGTACTATTGGCCGTTGGAGTCTTAGTCCGTATCATGCGCGCGCGCCGTGCGCGCATCTGGTACACCGGTCTGTACAGTGCACTTTGGGGTTGTTGGCACTGGCCCGTGTTAAGTGAAATTGGCATTGAATGACTGTTGCACAGCACAGACGACAGGAAGCGGGTTGGCCGAAGGCCAACATCAACGTGTCACCGCAGCCCGGATGAATATGGCCTTCGGCCAAAAGAGGCACGCGCGGCGTCAGCCCTGGGGCGTTGCCCCAGCTACGGTGATCGGAGGCCTTCGGCCAAACAGATTCTTGGGTTGCGGGCACCGGCTCGCGTTAGGGCACAATCGGCGCCGCTGAATCCGCGGCGGTTTGTCTCGATTGGCACAGTGAATTCGGCCCTGCAACTGCGATGGATCTGACATCCCACCAAGCGAAGTACTTTGCCCATGACGTGACGCGGCGCAGCTCGTCCGGGCTGGATCGCTTGTCGATGTCGCTGTTCGACGCCGCTTTCCGCAAGCTGCAAGCGGAGATGGACGAACAGATCCGTACCCGCCTGGACGACACCCGCCGAAAGCTGTTCGAGTGCTTCGACGAAGACGTGCATCAGCGTCTCCGACTTCAGTTGGCCGACGCTCAGGCCCAGCTCGACCGAGTCGGCAAGCGATTCTGGGCGGTGACACGGTTCATGCTGGACGGTCGGGCACGCTTCGATGACGACGCGCTGGCATTTAATTTGGACCAGCCACCCCGCGAACAGAAGCGGAGACGCTGTTTACGATACGATGGGTTGTGGAGTAGTGGGTTTTCAGTTTTCAGTTTTCAGTTGGGGGGAAAGGGACGTATCGGTCGTTTGAGGAGTTGGGTGTTTGGAGGCGGGCCTGCCAAATGGCGGTGCAGGTGTACCGGGACCTGCGCGAGTCACGAGAATTCGCGCTTCGCGATCAGATGCAGCGTGCCCCGGTTTCGATTACCTCCAATATCGCCGAGGGGGCGGAGCGAGGCGACAAGGACTTCGTCCGGTTTTTGGCCATCGCCCGTGGTTCCGCCGCCGAACTCCGGACCCAGTGCTACCTCGCCCGAAAAAGTCGGTGTCTTGTCTGCTGAGCAAATGGACCCGCTCGTAGCCGAACTGAAAGCCGTCTCGAAAATGCTCACCGGCCTCGCCAAGTCCATCAGACCGAACCCGAACCCGAACCCGAAAACTGAAAACTGAAAACTGAAAACCGAACACTACCATGCCCCAAAAATACGAAAAGCTGAAGACCTTGCTCAAAGAGCTCCTCCAACTCGACCAACCCGACCTGGACTTCGGCCTGTACCGCATCATGCACGCCAAGGCGGCGGAGGTCACGCAGTTCCTGGACAAGGATCTGCTGCCGCAGGTCAAAGAGGCGTTCGACGTGTACAAGACGGCTGACAAGGCCGAACCGGAAAAGGAACTGGCCAAGGTCATCGCCGGCGTCGAGGCGGCTGGGATGGACCCGCAGGAATCACCCAAGGTCCGGGAAGAGCGGGCCAAGGTCGCCAGCGACGCGGTGGACTTGGCCGCGTTGGAAAACGAGGTCTACGACCACCTATACAGCTTCTTCCGCCGTTACTATTCGGAGGGGGACTTCCTGGCCAAACGAGTCTACAAGCCGGGCGTGTACGCCATTCCCTACGAGGGTGAAGAGGTCAAGCTGCACTGGGCCAACGCCGACCAGTATTACATCAAGACCAGCGAGTACCTTTGGGACTACGCTTTCCGACTGCGGCCGGAGGACGAGCAGGATCCGATGCGAGTCCACTTCCGCTTGGTCGATGCGGCCGAGGGCGAACACGGCAACGTGAAGGCTGCCGAGGGCAAGGACCGCGTGTTCCTGCTCGCTTCCCACGGCTTCGCCGCGCTGGCGGACGGAGACCAAGGCCAGGAATTGATCATCGACTTCGAATATCGGCCCGCGACGCTGGCCGACTGGCCCGCTGGCGCCGCCGGCAAAACCAAGCCGCCGACCCAGAAAGACATGGCCGGGCTGGCCGAGCAGCGGATTCTGGCGATCGAGGATGCGGCACTCGCCCGCTGGATTGCCGAGCTGGCTAAGCCGCACGCCAAAGCGGATGGCGAACGGGACGACTATTGCCGGATTCGCGCGCATCTGAATCGCTACGTCGGCCGCAACACGTTCGATTGTTTCATCCACAAGGATCTAGGCGGCTTCCTCCGTCGCGAGCTCGATTTCTATATCAAGAACGAGGTCATGCACCTCGATGACGTGGAAAACGAGTCGGTCCCATGCGTCGAGCAATATCTATCGAAGATCAGGGCCGTCCGCCGGATCGCGGGAAAAATCATCGCCTTCCTGGCCCAGCTCGAAGATTTTCAAAAGAAGCTCTGGCTGAAGAAGAAGTTCGTGACGCAGACGTCGTACTGCGTTCGACTGGACGCGATCCCCGAGGCGCTGTATCCCGAGATCGCCGCGAACGACCCGCAACGCGACGAATGGGTGCGGCTGTGCGCAATCGACGAACTGAAGCCGACCGCAGGAAGTCTGCTCGAACCGGGCAGGCCAGGGTACAGCGTGCCGTTGACGACGGCATTCCTCAAGGCATATCCGACCCTGATGATGGGCACCCACCACTTCGAGGGAGATTTCGTCGCACGCTTGCTGGGCTCCATCGACGGCGTAGATGAACAGGTCGATGGAGTCCTGGTCCACAGCGAGAATTTCCAGGCGTTGTCGTTGGTGCAGACGCGTTATCGCGAGCAGATCAAATGCATTTACATCGATCCCCCGTACAATACGGGCGGCGACGGATTCGCATACAAAGATGCTTACCAACACTCGAGTTGGTATAGTATGGCGTGGGATCGGATCGCCCGTGTACGCCCTCTTTTGACGCCAGATGGAGCGTTATTTGTATCAATCGATGAAAACGAACAGCCAGGCTTACGTCAAATCCTCAACACCATCTTCGGCGCAGAACAGTTCGTCGCTGACATGGTCTGGGCGGCGGGGCGAAAGAACGATTCACGGCTGATCTCGATTTCCCACGAGTATGTTGTCAGTTACGCCAACAATCGTCAGTTGCTCACGGAAAGAAAG
>JAVYAJ010000384.1:0-4063 GCA_032229885.1 Candidatus Anammoximicrobium sp.
CGCGCGCGGCGCCAGTCCTGGGGCGTTGCCCCAGGCTACGGTGATCGGAGGCCTTCGGCCAAACAGATTCTTGGGTGGCGGGCACTGGCCCGCGTTAGGCTTTTCGTGCGTAACCGCACCGTGACAAAAGTTGACGCAATCGGGTTGGTCGTCCGCCGATGAATCCAATGCTCGGCCGGGAAATCGCAGCAAGTCAGAAAGGCCTCTCGATCTTTGATCAGACACGCGAGCGCGGCATTTGCGCGGCGACCGACCGCGACGCGCGTCGCGCCACGGTCCGGTAGGCCGCGACCTGACCCGTCTACAGCTTGTCAGCCATCGCTTTTGCTTTGGCTCGGATCGCCGCGGGATCAGTCAGTCCGGTCAATTCTTTCAACTCGGCCAACAGCGCATCGGCCTTCGCGGCGTCGCTGCTCTTGAGCGATTCCAACTGCGACTGGACTTCGTCCGTGGCGCTGACCGGATAGTTGCAGTTGCTCGGCCAGTTGGCGTCTGGAAACGCTTGATCTGACGGACAGACGTATGCGCCGACCCTTTCCCGTTGATGCACGGAATTGATCGTATGGCCACTGATCCCGAACTCCTGGCTCGCGATCCTGATCTCGTCATACAGCTCGGCTCGCTCGATGAACGGCAGCAGCCTTACGTGAACGCTGTAACCCTGCCAGTGGCTTTGGCCGGACGGATAGTACGCGAAACGCGGGAACGTTCGATGCGTGTCGTGATAGTTGTGCAACGCCACGGCGACTTGTTTCAAGTTGTTGGTGCACTGGCTGCGCCGGGCCGCTTCACGGGCCGCCTGAATCGCAGGCAACAACAGGGCAACCAAGATTCCGATGATCGCAATCACGACCAATAGCTCGACGAGTGTAAAGCCACGCTGCTTGGTGCGGCGCATAAAACACCTCATAAAACGAAAACAGGACCGTCAAACAGTGAAAAACCGAAACGGTCGGTCAAGCCGCCCATCTCTCGAAAGACCGACGAATACTGAGACGTTCAGCGGCGACAAAACCGAAAACGACGAAGCGCAGCGTAGCAGCAGGTAGCCCGGTTGTCAAGATTTCGGGCCCTATTTGAGCGGTTCAGGCGACCTGTCGAAAAAAGGGCGGACTTCGGCTTACTTTGCCATCGATCGCTTCCGCGATGCCGCCTACAAGACTGTCCAAGTATCATTTGCTTCCCATTTCGACCATCAAAACCCGTGTTTACTGGGATTAAATCAGGAACTAGTCCGTGAAAACCGGGTGAATTTGGCCGATCTCTCCCACAAACGCTGATACTTGGACAGACTCCTAGCAGTCGCACGTCGTGCGCGGGCCGCATCTCTCGCTCTTTCGCCGACGATCTCCCTTCGCAGCCCGAGCAGGACTTGACAGCGACGCCTCCGGCAGACGATCAGCGAACCGTTTTTGGCGTCTCTTTGCCGCAGCATGAGAAAGCGAACAAGTTGGTCTTGCCACCGACGGCGATTTTGACGACAAGTACGCGCCCTTGCCCTGTCGGAGGAAATCGCCAAGATGTGCCGAGCTCGTCGTGCTGCGTCTAGTCCGATCCGAGGCCTCGCCACGGACCTTGTTCCGCTCGTTTCCACCGTGGCGTCGCCGCTTGCTGATCGCGCTTCCTCGCGTTGCGCGCTGCCAGACGGTCGCCGGACTTCACGATTCCGAGCATTCGGTTTGGGCGCCGCGTTGAGCATCGTCGTCGCTCTGGCGGCGCTCGAGCCCTCCGGCCTGCACGCGCAACAACCCATCGCTGCGCCGCATCTGACAGCTCGAGTGCCGGTCCGGATCATCGAAAACAACGCGGTCCATCCGTCGACGGTCATGGCGTCTGCGACAGACGCGTCGTTGCCTCTGAAGCCACGATCGACGCGCGGCTCGGACGCACACAGCCGTTTCCGTGGTTCGGTCGCCGGCGGCGCGCTCGGCACCGTGATCACCAGTCTGGCCGTCGTGCTGGGCTTGTTCGCGCTGGCGGTGCTGATCCTGCGGAAGACAAAAGCCGGCCGTGGCGCGACGCTGCCGGGCGAGGTCGTCCAGACGCTGGGACGCGCGCCGTTGAACGGCCGCCAAGAGATGCACCTGGTCCGTGTGGGAAACAAGCTGCTGTTGCTGTCGGTCACGGCCACCGGCGCCGAGACATTGACCGAGATCGTCGAGCCCGATGAAATCGACCGCCTGGCCGGGATCTGTCGGCAAAATCATCCTGACAGCATCACCGCTTCGTTCCGCGAGATCTTGTGGCAATGCGGCCATGCGCAACGCGCGTAGGCTCGTGATCAGCCACGCGCGGGTCGGTGCGCCGCTTGTGTTCGCG
The DNA here is from genome assembly GCA_032229885.1 of Candidatus Anammoximicrobium sp. GTDB lineage: Bacteria > Planctomycetota > Planctomycetia > Pirellulales > Pirellulaceae > Anammoximicrobium. Next base: position 2,320 of record JAVYAJ010000384.1, read on the forward strand.
CCGGGTTCGGCTCGGGCGTTCGTACGGCGTACACGCGGCTCGAGAAAGAAGGCCGGCGTCCAGATGATCGACGAACAATGATCGACGAACAACGCACAGCCCTGCTGCCGCCCGATCACCGGCCCAAACCGCGCGCAGGCCGACGTGGCGCGTCGCCGTGGGTTATGGCGTGTGGCGCGGTGGCGGCACTGACTTGGCTGCTGCTCGCTTGCGCGCCATCGCGAGCCGCCCAGGACGGCGGGGACGATGCGCGAGCCGCCCAGGCTGTCGAGACGCCGTCGATGGCGAATCCAGCAGACTGGGTCAGCCGCGAGCGGCTGGGCGGCACGTTGCAGATGCTGCTGACGATGAGCGTCCTGAGCCTGGCGCCGGCCGTGCTGCTGATGACCACCAGCTTTGTGCGGATCGCCGTCGTGTTGGGACTGTTGCGCCAGGCGCTGGGCATCGGCCAGTTGCCCTCGAATCAGGTCGTCACGTCGATCGCCTTGTTCATGACACTGCTGATCATGACGCCTGTGTGGACCGACGTCTATCGTGACGCGATCCAGCCCTATACGGATCCGGCGGGAACGATGGGCTTGGACGAGGCGTGGCGAGCCGGGGTGCGGCCGATCCGCGGCTTTATGAGTCGGCAGATCGAAATCGCCGACAACAGCGACGATGTCTGGCTGTTCTATCAGCACCTGCCGCAAGGAACTGCGCCGCCGGCGACGTACGATGACGTGCCTCTCCAGGTGCTGCTGCCCGCCTTTGTGCTGAGCGAATTGAAGATCGCCTTTCTGATCGGATTCCAGATCTACTTGCCGTTCGTCGTCGTCGATCTGGTCGTGGCCAGCGTCACTATGTCGATGGGCATGGTCATGCTGCCGCCCCTGATGATCTCATTGCCCATGAAGCTGCTGCTGTTCGTGCTAGTCGACGGCTGGAACCTAGTTGTCGGCATGTTGCTATCGAGCTTTGCGCCCTACGCCTGAGCCCAGCGGCAACGCCGCACGGGAGATTGTGGTTTTCAGTTTTCAGTTTTCAGTTTTCGGCTTTCTGCTTTTGGCTTTCAGGTTGGGAATCTCGGATTTCAGATCCGGCAACGAACAACGAACAACGAACAACGGGCAACGGACAACGGACAACTCCTCCCAACGCTCTACGAACCATGGACGTTCATCAAGCGATCGACTTGACTCGCGAAGCCGTGACGATGGGGCTTTGGCTGTGTGCGCCGCTGTTGCTGGTCGCCTTGGGCGCCGCGGTGGTGGTGGGATTCGTCCAGGCGTTGTTTCAGATGCACGATCCGACGATCAGCTTCGTCCCCAAGCTGGTCGCAACCGCCGCGGCCGTTGCCCTATGTCTGCCGTGGCTGCTCGAGCGGTTGGTCGAATACTTCCAGTTCCTGGTGACCAACATCCCGCAGACACTGGCGGGCGGCTAGCGTGACGTCAAGGCTACATGTTGGAGCCAGCCGCGATTGTCAGGCCGGGAAATTCTGTGCTCTGACGAGCGCGACGACACGAACATTATGATCGGACAACGCTCTAAGAGCCTGTCCAAGAATCGGGTTCGACCCCCAACATATTGTGCAGGCACGATCGCTCGCAACACAACCTATCGTGGCATTTGCGAATGTTCAGACAGCCTCTTAACGCGGGCCAGTGCCCGCAACCCAAGAATCTGTTTGGCCGAAGGCCTCCGCTCACCGTAGCCTGGGGCAACGCCCCAGGGCTGGCGCCGTGCGTGCCTCTGTTGGCCG
>JAVYAJ010000385.1:0-56038 GCA_032229885.1 Candidatus Anammoximicrobium sp.
CGCCACCCGGTCAAAGCGCCACCCGGTCAAGTCGCCACGCAAGCGAGCCGGCGCGCGCGAGTCTCGATCGCAAGGGCGTCTTCGCGGCGCCGCGCCGCGGCTGGGCGTCTCGGCCAGCGGCTGGACGCTCCTGTCAAACGTTGATTCTCACTCGACAGCGGATTTTCGACAAGCCCCTTACGCCGGTCGGCGCGGGCAGGGGACGTTTCAGGGCTTGATCAGCTTGGATGAAACGCCGGCAAGCGCGTCCACGTTTTGCGGTCGGTCCCCTATCGAGGCTTGTCGCTGCGGTTGTATATTCGTCGTCAAGGCACGCCGGGCGCGAAGTGGGGCGATTCGCGCGCCGCGTCGACAACCACCCCAACTCGTCCGCGGGCGCCCGCCACGGGCTCGGTCGGAAGGCGTCCTCGACGGCCGAGCAAGGCATGGCTCGTCTGCGTGACATCCCGCATTGAACCCCATCGGGGCAGGAGTAGCACCCATGACTGACAACTGCCGTCCCGCATCTTGTAACGCGCTGTCTAGCGAGGCATCGTCTAGCGAGGCGTTATCCGAGCGATCCACGTCCGGCAGGCCGCGATCGTCGAGGGCCGGCCGGAGTTCGAGGTCGCGCCGGCGCGTGGCCTGGGGCCTGGCGTGCCTGTTGGCGTTAACCTGCGACCTGTTGGCGGCAGAGTCTGGCACGGGATCGGCGTCGCGGCGCGAACTGTATGCCCGCGCCAAGCAGGCCTCGCTCGAAATTCTGGTCAACGACCATTTGGAGGGCACCGGCAGTTTTATCTCGGCCGATGGTTTGGCGATCACGGCGGCCCACGTCATCGGACGGCCGGGTGCGCGGATCGAGGTGTTGTCGCCGGTGGTGGCGCGCCGCGAGGCGCAGGTTGTCGCGGTGGATTTGGGGAACGATCTGGCGCTGCTAAAGGCCGAACCGCGCGGGGATGGCGGGGCCGGGTATCCGTTCTTGCCGCTGCGCGCCGAGCCGCCGCCGGTCGGCGCCGACGTCTACCTGATCGGCACGCCCATCTTCCGCCATGCGGTGATGTTCAGCGGCCTCGTGGCCCGCGACGAGCCTACGTTCGAGTATTTGAATGCGGGCTATGTGGCTGTCTTGACGTTGGCCGCGACCGTTCCGTCGGGGACGTCGGGCGGCCCGTGGTTTGATCAGGACGGCGCGTTGATCGGCGTCCAGAGCGGCGTGATGTCGAATAAGGGGATTCCCGTCGGTATCGCGTTTGCCGGTTCGGTCGACGCCGTGCGCGAGCTGATCCGGACTCGGCAGTCCGCGTCCACGCCCAACCTGGGCGCGGCGGTCGAGGAGACGTGGCAGCAGGGCCGCGACGTCCTGGACCGTTTTCCGCCACGGATCGAGGGCCTGATCGTCAAGGTTTTGCAAGCGGACGGGCCGGCCGCGCGGGGCGGGCTGCGGCAGTTCGATTGCATTCAAGAAATCGACGGCCAGCCCGTGCGCCTGCCCGATGAACTGCTCCGGGCGATCCGCAAGAAGAAGCCGGGCGAATCCGTCGCGCTAAACGTTCTCGGCCCCGATGGGACGGGTGAACGGACGGTTTCCGTGGCGCTCGGCCGGCTGGAAGTTGGGTGGTCCGCGGGCGAAGTGAGCCAATGATTGACTGAAGGCTGCGCGGGGTGGTCAGCATGGGCCGTATGCGGGCCTTGAAGCGCGTCTGTACGTGCCCTGTGCACGAGATTCAACGCACGCCCAAGTTGTGTTCGATTTCTCGGGCGCGTTGATCGATTCCCAACAACTGGCCGGGCGGGCCTGGTGTACGAAGCCGAGCGCCGATCTGAGCGTCCGGATCGGGATCCGCGGGCGGCGCCGTATCCCAACTCCGACACCCGACAAGCGCTGCGCACAACAACAGCGCAACCTTCAGCAAGCGACAGCAGGGACAGGCGAGATTACGCGTGTGGCGGATCATGGATAGCACTGAGGTGTTGGGATAGACGTCTCGGGCGCGGCCAGAGACAGGTTCGTCGGACGCGGACAGCGCGGTCGGCCCGTGCTCACATGCGACGGGCCGAGCTCGATGGCCGTACCATGCCGGGTGAACTGTCGCAAAAACGCGGCGTCACGTCCAGCCCAATCGGCCATTGGCATCTGGCAATCTGGCATCCTGGCATCTCCGCGAAGCGACAAAGCCGCGGAGCATGGCGAGCGAAGGATTGGGCATGGCACGGCCTTTCGCCCGCAGCTCGACGGAAACTATACCGCGCGCTGTCGACGATGGCACATTTGATCGTAACCCGAAGCGAAAGCGAGGGAATGCTTGAGCCCCCTCGCTCAGGTTCGGCGACGGCCTTGAATGACGAATGGACAGCATTGTCCCGCGGCAGAACCAGGAGCGCAGATCGTGAGTCAACCACAAATCCCTTCGACGTTGGCGGCGAGTCCAGACCCCACGAGCAATCCGGTCCCGTTGGACGTGCTGGTGGTCGCGCCGCATCCGGACGATGCGGAATTGGGCGCCGGCGGCGCGATCCTGCGGCTACGGGCCGAGGGCCGTCGGGTGGGGATCCTGGATTTGACCAATGGCGAGCCGACTCCATTCGGTTCTCCCGAAGTCCGCGCTCGCGAAACCGCGGCAGCCACCGAGATTCTGGGGGTTGATTGGCGAGCGAATCTGGGATTGACCAATCGGTGTCTCGAGCCGACGTTGGCGGCTCGCGGGCGGCTGGCCGAAGCGATCCGTCTGACTCGACCGCGGTGGCTATTGGCCCCGTATTGGGTCGACGCGCATCCGGACCATCTGGCCGCCACCGAGCTGGTCGAGGCCGCCCGGTTCTGGGCGAAATTGACGAAATGCGACCTAGCTGGCGATCCGCACCATCCGGAACGGATCTACTATTACTACTGCGTCCATTTGAAACTCGCGCCGCAACCGGCGTTTGTCCTGGACATCAGCGAGTACTGGGAGCGCAAGTTGGCCGCGATCCGCTGCTATCAGAGCCAGTTCGTCACGGGACGGCCGACGACCAGCCCCACGTTTCTCGAACGCTTGCGCGACGAAGCCGCGTATTGGGGCAAGGCCATCGGGATGGCCTACGGCGAGCCCTACGCCAGCCGCGAGCCGCTGGGGCTGAGAAGCTGGGACGGATTGGTGTAGACTTGTGCGCGGCGTCCAGGCGTTCGGGGTGCGGTACGACCGGTACGCGCCCGACGCGCGTGGGCCATGGACGCGATCGACGGCATGCGCCGGTTGCCGTCCGCCACGTGGCGATCGGCCGCGCGCGGACGAGAGGACGGGACCGATCAAGCGGCCGATCATGAACGACGATCAAGCTCAACGGCGAAGCTGGCTCCGACGGCAGTTGAATCGCGCCGAAGTGGATCGGGCGACATTTTTCGCCATCGTGCTGCGCATCTGGCAACTGGCGGCCGGCGCGGTCAGCGTCGTGCTGATCGGTTGGTATTTTTCGCGCGAGGTGCAGGGCTATTATTACACGTTCGGAGCGCTGCTGGCCCTGCAGACGTTTTTCGAGCTGGGGATGTATCTGGTCGTCATCAGCGCGGCCAGCCATGAATGGTCTGGCTTGCGACTGGACGAGCGCGGCGAAATCACGGGCGACGCGGCCGCGCTGTCTCGATTGATTGGCTTCGGACGCTGGCTTGCCGCCTGGTACGCGGTTCTGGCCGTCGTGTTTGCGCTGGCCGTGGGGGTCGCGGGCACGATCTTCTTTGCGCTTCGACCGACCGACCAGATCTCGTGGTTTCCGCCCTGGCTGGCGCTCGTCGCGCTCAGCGGCGGGCTGCTGTGGACGCTGCCCTGGAACGCGCTGCTCGAGGGTTGCAATCAAGTCGTCGCGGTGAACCGCTTTCGGCTCTGGCAGGCGGTGGCGGCCAACCTGACGGTGTGGACGGCGATCTGGTGCGGCGCCGGCCTGTGGGCGGCAGTCGCGACGACGGCCGTACGGTTGGCGGCCGAACTGTGCTTTCTGGGCTGGCGTCGGCGTCGTTTCTTCCACGTATTTTGGCGGCGGCCCGAGGGCCCCACGCTCGATTGGCGAACCGACGTGTGGCCGATGCAATGGCGGATCGCGATCAGTGGGACGTTCAGCTATTTCGAGTTCTTCCTGTTTACGCCCGTTCTGTTCCACTATCACGGCGCGGTGGTTGCCGGTCAGATGGGGATGACCTGGACGCTGATCACGGCCCTGCAGGCGGCGGCGATGGCGTGGGTTCAGGCGCGCGTCCCGCGGTTCGGAATGCTGATCGCCCAGGGCGAGTATCGCGAGTTGGATCGGATCTATTTTCGCCTGACGGCCGTCTCGTTGGGCGCGCTGATCGTGGGCAGCTTCGCCGCCTGGAGCCTGGTGTACGGGCTATACGCCGCGGGGTGGCGGCTGGCCGAACGGATGCTGCCGCCGCTGCCTACGGCCATATTTCTGCTGGCGACAGTGCTGTATCAGACGCCACGTTGTCAGGACTTCTATTTGCGGGCGCACAAACGCGAGCCATTATGGTTCGTCAACGCGCTGTCCAGCGTCCTGATCGGCGTGTTGGTTTGGAGTCTTGGGGCAAGGTACGCTGCGACTGGCGCGGCCACGGGCTACCTCCTGGCGATCGTCGTGTTCATCCTGCCCGCGAAGACCTATCTGTGGGCGCAATGCCGCCGCCAGTGGCATCGCAATCCAGATAATCCGGACACCGCCGCGCCCGAGGCGGAACCTGGCCATACCGCACGCGGGTGACCGCGAGACGTAATCCGCGGCCTGCGCGAGGGACTCAGGCAGTCCCTCGCTCACGCTTCGGGTTACTGAGTGGCTCCCTTGCTTACGCTTTGGGTTACGATCAAACGTGCCATCCTCGACAGCCCGTGGTACAACGCGGGCCGGGGCTGCGCGAATTCGAGGCGGAGCTATGCGGACCGCTCGTTGTTTTTGCGGACTCGAGCCGTCGGCCTTCCGACTTCCCCTCGACGAACTTGCGGTGGATATGGTAACTTATTGAGCTTTCCGCCCGACGGATGTTCGAGGGTGGCCGGGACGTCGTAGAATCGGGGCTGCCACACGGGCGCGAATGGGCCTCGGAATGACGTCGGTCCGACGGCTCGACGCGGTGGAAATGCGGGCTTCTCGGGTCGCGTGGGTGCGCGGGAGACGTTCGCTGGTGCGTTGGAACGGCTTCGTTGTGAGAGAGAGGTCCGATCGTGAGACGACCGTTTGTAGCTGGCAACTGGAAGATGAACCTGGATCGCGACGGCGCGGCCCAAGTGGCCCGCGGCCTCGTCCAGGCCGCAGGACACTTCGATTCGGTGGACATCGCCGTCTGCCCACCGACGGTCTACTTGCAGACGGTTTCCGAAGCCGTCCGAGGGACGAATGTGGGCCTGGGCGCACAGAACATGTACCACGAGAAGAGCGGAGCATTCACGGGCGAGACCAGCGCTTCGATGCTGGTCGACGTGGGCTGCCAGTACGTGATCCTGGGGCACAGCGAGCGGCGGCGGATCCTGGGCGAGTCGAACGAAGACGTCTGCCGCAAGGTTCATGCCGCTCTGGCCGCGGGTCTAGCGCCGATTGTATGCGTCGGTGAGACGTTGCGCGAACGCGAGGACGGCAAGACATTCGACATCGTTCGCGAGCAACTGTATGGCTCGCTGGCCGGTGTGAAAGCCGAGCAGGCCGCCGCGCTCGTGATCGCCTACGAGCCGGTCTGGGCGATTGGAACGGGACTCACCGCGACGCCGCAGCAGGCCGAAGAAGTTCACGCCGACCTGCGCAACGCGGTCGAGATTCGATTCGGTGCGGTTCTGGCCGCGGGGCTGCGGATCCAGTACGGCGGCAGCGTCAACGCCGGCAACGCTCGTGAGTTGCTGACCCAGGAGAACATCGACGGAGCGTTGGTCGGCGGCGCGTCGCTGAAGGCGGCCGCGTTCTTGCCGATCATCGAAGCTGCGCGTCCCTAGACGGCGCATTTCGATCCAGAAGATTCCCACGGAGTTGTTTGTTCTATGACCAACGTACTATTTGCGGCCGGCACGTTCCTGCATTACGTGTTCGGGATCTCGATGTTCGTCGTCGCCGTTTTCCTGATCCTGCTGATCCTGGTTCAGCGAGGTCGAGGCGGCGGCCTGACCGGCGCGCTGGGCGGCATGGGCGGGCAGAGCGCCTTTGGGACCAAGGCGGGCGACATGTTCACTCGCGTGACCATGGCGACCGCGGGCGTCTGGATCCTGTTGTGCATGCTGGCGATCTGGATGCTCGGCTCGGCCGATGAATGGGAGAACACGGGTCGAACGCGGGCCGGCGCGGCGCCGTCAGCCCAGACGGCCCCATCTACGCAGACGACCCCATCTACTCAGTCGAACCAGTCCACCCAGGCGAACCCGCCCACCCAGGCGAACCCGCCCACCTCGAACAGCCCCAGCCCGACCGATTCGGCGGCGACCGCCGGCTCGACGACGGCGCGCGAAGCACCGCCCGCGGCCGCGTCGGACTCGGACGCGCCGAAACAATGACCGCCCCGTCGCGCGACGCGCTGTGCGGCGCCGCCTGGTAAACATCGACCACATCCATCCCTGATCGCATGACTCTCCCGTTGTTGAGCATGACCGGACACGGCGAGGCCGAGCGCCGCCACGACGGCGTTCGCGTGATCGTCGAGGTGCGGACGGTCAACAGCCGGTATTTGAAGCTTTCGTTGCGAATCACCGACGGCTATGCGAGCCTCGAGCGGCAGATCGAAAACACCGTACGAAAACACCTGCGTCGCGGCGCCGTGTCGCTATCGGTCCGCATCGAGCAGATGTCGCATCCCGACGACTTTCGCTTGAACACGGTCGTTCTGGACAGCTACTATCGACAGCTACAGGCCCTGGCTCGACACGCGAGCCAGGCCAGCGCGGTCTGCATCGAATCGTTGCTGGCGCTGCCGGGCGTGGTGACCGAGAGCGGGCGGGGTCGGCGAGACGCTGAGGCTGTGTGGCCGCTGCTGGACAGCGTGCTGGTCGACGCACTCGACAGCCTGTCGCAGATGCGGGCAGCCGAGGGCGCGGCGATGGCGGGCGATCTGCGCGCAAATCTCGAGGCCATCGACGCTTGGTTGGGCGAGATTCGCGAACGGGCCCCGCTGGTGGTCCAAGCCTATCGCCGGCGGCTGTGCGAGCGGGTCAACGCCTGGCTCGAAGAGTTCGGGGTCGAACTGCAGGCGGCCGATGTCGTCCGCGAGATGGGCCTGTTCGCGGATCGCAGCGACATCTCCGAGGAGATCGTCCGGCTGCAGACCCACGTGCAACAGTTTGACGCCATCGCCCGTCGCGAGCCGAACAGCGGTCGCAAGCTTGAGTTTTTGATCCAAGAAATGCAGCGCGAGGCCAACACGATCGGCTCGAAAGCCAACGATGCGGAGATCTCGCGGCTGGTGGTCGACATCAAGACAGCCATTGAACGGATGCGCGAGCTGATACAGAACGTTGAATGAACCGTCCCTCGCCGGGGCGACTCGTGATCGTTTCCGGGCCTTCGGGCGCCGGCAAATCGACGGTCGTCCAGCAGTTGCTGAAAACGTGTCCGTTGCCGTTGCAGTTGAGCGTCTCGGCGACGACCCGCGCGCCGCGGGCGGGCGAGCGGGACGGTCGCGACTATCATTTCATCTCGCACGCCGAGTTCGCGCGACGCCGAGAGGCGGGCGAATTTCTGGAATGGAAAGAAGTTTTTGGACGCGGCGACTTGTACGGCACGCTGCGAACCGAGACGGCCGCCGGGCTGGCTGCGGCCAAGTGGATTATTTTGGAGATCGATGTCGAGGGGGCGGCGTCTGTTCTGGAGCAGCATCCCGAGGCGATCACGATCTTTGTCCATCCCGGCTCGCTGGACGAGCTGGAACGTCGGCTCCGCGGCCGCGGCACCGAGTCGGACGCGTCGCTCGAGCGGCGGCTGGCCGTCGCCCGTCACGAGATGGAGTGCCGACATCGCTATCGTTTCGAGGTGATCAACGATTCCAAGGACCGCGCGGTCCAGGAAATCTGCGAGATTCTTTTGTCACACGCCGGAGACCCCAACGGATGCTCGAAGAATTGCGAGAAGAAGTGATCGTCAACAAGGTGGGCGGCAGATTCAAACTGTCGACGCTGATCCAGAAGCGGCTGGTTCAATTGAACCAGGGCAGCCGGGCGTTGGTTCCGTTGAAGACCGAGGACAAAATCAAGATCGTCCTGCAGGAGATCGTGCAGGACAAGATCTATTTGGACGCCTCGAACCAGGTGCGAATAACCGGCGAGATGCCGGATCCGCTCGGTGACCCCGAACTGAACCTGACAGACCTATGAACGGGCGAGAATTGGTTGTCGGCGTCACGGGGGGGATCGCCGCTTATAAGACAGCGGCGATCGTCAGCCGTCTGGTCCAGGCCGGCGCGGGAGTGAGCGTGGTGATGACCGCCGCGAGCACGCGGTTCGTGGGCCCCGCCACGTTCCAGGCGCTGACCGGGCGTCCGGTCGCGACCGACGTGTTCGATCAACCAGCGTTTCCGCTGGGCGCGCACATCCAGTTGGCGGAACAGGCCGCTTTGTTGTGCGTCGCACCGGCCACGGCGAACTTTCTGGGCAAGGCGGCCCACGGCATCGCCGACGACCTGCTGAGCACGCTGTACCTGTCGTTCCGGGGCGCGGTGCTCGTCGCGCCGGCGATGAACACCGAGATGTGGAACAAGCCCGCGGTGCAGCGCAACGTCCAACAACTGCGCGACGACGGCGTGCAGGTGATCGGCCCGGACGAAGGCTGGCTCAGTTGCCGCGCTCGCGGGGCGGGTCGGATGGCCGATCCCGAGACGATTGTCCAGGCGATCCATGCCCGATTGAACTCGAACCGGCCATAACCGAACGCGCGGTCGGAAAACGGCTGCACGCGAGTCGCATCGTCTTGAGCAAGTCGTCTTGAGCAAATCGTAGTGGACCAATCGCGCTGAACCAACCAGATTGGGCGTGGCCCGGCGGACGTCGGATCCGGCCACATAGCCCAACGCGGCCTCGCGGTCCGAGCCTGCAACCAAGCGCAGCGCCCGCCGGCGCGCACGGCCAACCGCCGGCGCTTACGACGGACGCGCCGGCGCGCATCCGTCCAAGCATTTGCATCGGGCGCGGCAGATCGCGGGCCCTCGTGGCCGCGGAGGTTCGAACACCCTTTAGGAAGGTCCCGATGATCGAGATCGGTGGTGGGCCGAGCCGCATGGAACATCGGATGCGGTGCGGAACGCCCGCGTCTGAACGTCGCGACATCGCATGCTCATGAGCCGCATTCTGATCACTTCCGGTCCAACGCGACAATACTTGGATCCGGTCCGCTATCTGACCAACGGATCCAGCGGGCGGATGGGTGCGGCATTGGCGCGGGCGGCGCTGGACGCCGGATACGACGTAACGATCGTCAGCGGTCCGGTCCAGCTCGAATACCCGGCGGAGGCCGAGCTGATGTCCGTCGTGTCCACCGAGCAGATGTGCGATTCGTGCCGCGAGATCTATCCGAGGTGCGTTGGGGCGATCGGCGCCGCTGCGCCCAGCGATTATCGACCGCGCTTCGTCGCAACGCAGAAGATCGCCAAGACAGGCCAGCCGCTGTTGCTCGAATTGGTCGAGACGCCCGACGTGATGGCGGCCTTGGGCGCCATGAAACGATCCGATCAATGGCTGGTCGGGTTTGCCTTGGAGACCCGGGACCCCCATATCCGCGCGCTCGTGAAGCTCGAAAAGAAAAGCTGCGACCTCATGGTTCTGAACGGACCGGAAGCGATTGACGCCGACCGCAGCCAGGTCGAGATCATCGATTCGCGTGGCCGCGTCCTACGATCGCTGGGCGGAGCCAAGAGTCAGGTAGCGCAGGGCATCCTGAGCGTCATTCGGACGGTGCTGAGTCCGGCTGTTTCGTGCTGAGCCGGCCGCGGTCCAGCCGTGGCCACCGTGGTTGTTCGAGATACAAGGAGCCGTCCGCGATGGATCCCTTGCCCATCGCCCGCCTGCCATTGGCGGCGCCCGCCCATCGGACGACCGAGCCGGCGTTGCACGCCGTGTTGGTGACCGGCGCCAGCGGCTTCATCGGGCGCAGGCTGGTCGAGCGGTTGAGGGGCGTCGCTCGGCGCATCCGTTGTCTGGTTCGGGCGACCTCGCAGATCGATCACCTGCGGGCGTCCGACGTCGAGATCTGCGTGGGCGATCTGGGGCGCCCCGACACGTTGGCCGACGCGGTGCGGGACGTGGACACGGTCTTTCATCTGGCCGGGCTGACCGTGGCGATCCGCGAGGAATTGCTGATGCAGGTCAACGGCGACGGCGCCGAGAACATGGTCCGCGCGTGCGCGGCTCGCCTATCTCCGCCGGTCCTGGTCTCGGTTTCCTCGATCGCCGCGGCAGGCCCCGTCGCGCTCGGCCGCATTCGGCGCGAAGCCGACCCGCCCGTGCCCGTGTCGTGGTATGGGCACAGCAAGCTGGCGGGTGAACTCGCCGTGCGCCGCTGGTCCGCGCGCGTGCCGGCGACGATCGTCCGCCCGGGCATTGTCTTCGGTGCGTGGGATCGGCTGCTCGTGCCCGCCTTTCGTTCGATCGCCGGCTTGGGCATCCATCCCGTCCCCTCGTTCGCCCCGCCGCCGCTGTCGCTGCTGCACGTCGACGACCTAGTCGACGCGCTGCTGCGCGTCGCTCGCGGCGGAACGCGGCTGGACGGACGGGCGATCGAGACGTCGACGGCCACAGGCTGCTATTTCGTCTGCGCTGCCCAGCACCCGACGTATGCCGACCTGGGCCGTTTGATCGCCGACGCCGTAGGTCGCCGATCCGTGTTTCTATTCCATCTGGCCGAGCCACTGCCGTGGCTGGTCGCCGCCGTCACTCAGACGATCGCCACCTGGGCCGGGCAGACGGCCATCGTCAACGTGGACAAGATGCGCGAGAGCCTGCAGAGTTCGTGGGCGGTCTCGTCCGACGCGATCCGGACCGAGTTGGGCTTTGCCGAGGCCACGTCACTGCCGCAGCGACTGCGGCAGACCGCGGACTGGTATCGCGAGCGCGGCTGGATTGGATGAGACGCCCGGCGCCGCGGCAGACCGCCGGAGCGAACCCGCCGATCGACGTCCGGCGCGACGCGAAAAGACCTCGCCTGGGCCGCGGAACGCGCGCACAGAACGAGCATCGGCAACGGGGACAATGCCGACCTGTGCCGCGCGGCGTCTGCCCACGGTCCGCTCGCCAATCGAGCTCGCTCCAAGCCCTGTCGCCCAAGCGCGATCGCGGACAACGCGACGCATTGCGGCCCGCTCGAAATGCCCGGGCAGGCGTCTACGGCAGCACCGGTTGGGACGACGCCCCCGCCGCGGGCCTCGCGGTGGCGGGTGGAGACGCGGCGGCTTCGACGCGCTGCTCGGCGCGGCGATCTCGCCAGCAGGCCAGCCACAACAGCAGCGGCAGCATGACCAGGTTTCCGGCCAATCCCCCCAACATGGCAAGGCTCACCAGGACGCCGAAGTAGATCGTGGGAACGAACTCGCTGGTGGCCAGGACGCTGAACCCGGCCACCAGCGCGGCGGTCGATAGGATCATGGCGTATCCGACAGTCTGTTGTACGTCGCCGATCGCCTCGGAAACGGATCGTCCGGATCGCCGCGCCCGCAGAAAAGCTTGGATGTAATGGATCGAACTATCGACGGACAGCCCCATCGACACGGCCGCGATCATCGCCGCTCCCATGTTGATTTTGAAGCCCGCCCAACCCATCAGGCCGGTCACGGCCATGATCGGCAGCACGTTCGGGACCATCGCGACGGCCGCATAGCGCAGCCGCCGAAAAGCGATCATCATGCACAGCGCGATCCCGCCGGTGGCGATCGAGAAGGCCAGCCATTGGTCCCGCAAAATGCTCTGGATCAGGTTGGTCAACAGGACGAAGAGCCCGGTCACCTCCGCCTCGGGAAACGCGTCCTTGGCCAACCGCGACACCGTGTCGATCAGGTATTTCTTTTCCGCCGCGGTCTGTCGTTCGGCGGACCGGAGCATGACGCGGTAGTAGAAGTCCCCCGGCGACTGGGGATCTTCGGCATGGAGGGCGTCGGTAAAGGTCGGCATATTGGCGCGCATCGCGGCGACCGAAGCGGCGACCACGGCCGTCCGCGTCAGCAGGCCCTTGCGTTCAAGGTGCGGCACGGTGGCCCACACGGCGTCGGCGATGCTGACCGTGCGCACGGTTGGATGCGATGCCTCGTCGGACGCGCTCAGCTCGCGGGCGATGGCGGCTTCTAGCTGGCGGACCCGGAGCAGGAACCCGAAGTCGAGGGCGGGCGGCGCCGGCAGATACAGATCCCAGATGCCCGCGCCGCCCAGATCCGACTCGATGATCTCGTACGCGCGGACAATCTTGCTGCCTGAGCGGAAATTCTTCGTAAAGTCCGTCTCGATCTCCAGGCGGTACGCGCCGGCCGCCGCGGCGCCCGTCAGGGTCAGGACGACGAACAGGATTGTCTTAGGACGCCGTTGCAGCCAGACGGATGAACGGACCAGACGCTGGTTGAGCAGGCGGTCGATCCAGGCCTGGGGGGCGGTTGATTCGCGAAAGCCGATCAGGGTCAGGCCGGGCGCCACCAGGAGGACGCTGACCAACACGAAGAGCGAACCGACGGCCATCATCAGGCCAAAATCCCTCACGGGCCCGACGCTGGCGGCCAACAGCGACGAGAAGCCGATGGCGTCCGTCGCGATTGCCCAGAATACGGGGACGGCCAGCAATGTCGCAGTGAGTAAAAAAGCGTTCGCCGGCGTCGAGCCGCCGCGGCGCGCGTCACGAAAGCGGACGATCAGATGCATCACGGTAGCCACGCCGACCACCGTCACAATCGCCGTCAGCATCGAACTGACCATGCTCAGCCGCAGCCCCGAGACCACCAGCGCCGCCCGTGTGGCGACCAAGGCCAACTGGACGACCGCGACGCACAGCACAATCCACCGCAGACGCCGAAAACAGACCAACAGCACCAGCGACAGCAGGATGGTCGACGCCAATCCTAAACGTTCGCCATCCTGTTCGACGTAGCGGAACCCGTCAGAGACCATCACCGGCTCGCCGGCCAACGTGCCGCCGGCCAACCGCTCGATCTTGCCTCGCAACTGGTCGATCGTTTGTTGACGGCTCACGCCCGGAGGCTCGCGCGGCTCCAACATACAGATGATCGCCGCCGTGCGGCCGTCGCGGCCGTGCGTGTAGCCCTCGAACAACTTCAGGAATCGCCGGGCCAGCGGGCTGTCCGGGTCCACGATCCCCTGCTCGGAAATGCGCGCCGATTGCACCAATCCGGCGGCCAAGGCAATTTTGTCCAGGACCAGGTCCACTTCGGCCAGGCTGAGCACGTCGCGGACGCCGGGCGTCGCGTTCAGCTCGGCGCTGATCGTCTTCAGGCGATCGATGCCGGCGCGACCGGGGTCCAACAATTGCGGGTCCGTGTACACGGCCAGGACGACTTCGTTTCCGCCAAAGACGCGTTTCAGGTGACGATACGGCGCCAACAGCGGATCGTCCACCGCAAACATGTTTTCGATCGACCGATCGAACTGCACGTTGCGGGCCGGCAGGACACAGGCCCCGGCCGCCAAGATTGCTAGCGTCAGCAGCGGCCAACGGCCAGCAAGGATCCAAGCCGAAATCCGTTCGCTCAACGATCTGGACATGATGAACGCCTTCCGATGCGTTTTGGGGTGAAGCGTCGCCATTGTAACCGCGCCGGGCCGTTCAGCCCATCCGAAACGGGAACCGCGGGGCGGGAACGTCGTTCCGCGAACAACGACGATCGGGGTTATGCGCGTCGAGCCGGCGCGCGGAAAGAAGCTCGCGTGCTGCCACCGACCTGCCGATGCTGACAGACAGGGCGCGTCGCGCAGTCGCGGCGTACGGGGGGGCTTGCGCTGTTCGATCGACCGATGGTCGATCCAGTCGGAGGCCAAGTCCTGTCGCGAACCGCGGGTCAGCGAATTTTGGACAAGACTCGCCGCTGACCGACGCCGCCCGGCGACGTCTGTCGCGCGCGGCCAAAGATCCGCTTGCCCGCCGCAGTCGTCGCGACTTTAAGCGAGTTTGGTCGTTGTCTTGGAAGGTGAGCCTGCTATGTCTTTACTCGGGATCCAGCCCGTCATGGGTTTTCTGTTTGTCGCCATCTGGTGTCTGATCGGCCAGATCATCGTCAGCCACCGGCGCAGCCAGCAGCGGCCCGCGTGTTACGGCGCAAAAAACGCATAGTACGATTCGCCGCGCGCGATCCGCTGGACATACAGGCCGACTTCTCGAAGGTGATAGTCGCCCCACAGGCAGGATTCGCCGCACGGGATCGAACGCCCTTGTGGAATGTGGTCCCAGCCGCGCGGGCGATGATAGATCGCGTGCAGCAGCAAGCCCTGATGCGCGGGAGAAACCGACAGATAGGGTTCGGCCAACAGCGTTCTCAACACGGTCAGCCCGGCCTGCCAATACCTGCGTCCCGCGGCCTCGCCGACGGCTTGCAGGTATCGGCCCAGACGCAACAGGCCCTGCGCCGCGATCGCCGCCGCCGAGCTGTCCACCGGCTCGTGGTCGTTGAACGGGTCCGCCGGTCGGTCCCGGTGATCGGCAAGTTGGCTCAGCCCCGGCGCCCCCGTATCCCAGTACGGGACTCCGTCCGTGGGCGTCGTTTCCAGGTAAAAATCGCAACTGGCCATCGCCGCCGTCCGCATCATCCGCTCGACGCTGTCGCGTCCGCCCACTGTCGCAAGTTCATTGTCATCCAGCGTCGCCACGAACTCGAGTTGTTCGGCATAGCCGCACATGATCCAGGCTAGGCCGCGGGTCCAGGTGCTGAACGGGCTGTATCCTTGCTGCGTGCTGGGGCAGCGATAGCGCCCATCGTTGACGTTGAAGACGCTCTCGTGAACCACGCGACCGCGGACATCGTAGGCGTCGCGGCCCGCGCCGTAATACACGTTGTAGGCGGCGGTCGTCCGCGCGTGCTGAACGAGTCGTTGCAGCAACGAGATCGGAACGTCGTTCTCGCCCATCAGCGTATGGCCCAGCCGGTGGGCCAGGGCAAGCGAACGCAACGATCGGATCGTATCGGAGAACAGCGAGTGCGGACCATTGAACGAATAGATGTACCCGTCTCCGTCGCTCGTGTCGGTCCAGCGGGCGGCTTGGACGCCACCGCTGGCCTTCAGCGCCAGCTCGTAGAACTCGACCTCTCGCGCCTCGGGCTCAAAGCGGCCTTCGAGCGCCAAGCGGCGGAGATTGCCGTACGTGCTGACGTTGTTGAAACCGTGATCGTGGACGCCGACGTGCGTCACGTGGGGAGCCATCCGACGAAGCGTATCGACGCGACCCGATTGCAAGAATCGTTCCTCGCCTCCGCTGTCGAACTGGAGGATTGCCGAACCGAACTGAAATCCCTGTGTCCACTCGGTCCAGCCCTGCGACGTGTATCGACCGCCAACGGTGAACACCGGCGTGCCCTGCGCGGGCGTCCAGGCCGTCTCGATCGAATCGATCTTGGCCGCGGACAACTCCCACATCCGCTGTAGGGCGGCAAGCAGATCGGTCGGTTCGAGCTGGTCGTCGATGGCGAGCATAGGGAATCACTGGGGGGCTCGAGGCGTCGAGGCGCGGTCTTGTCCGGGTGGACGATGCGTCTGTGCAACGTGGCGCGGCCGGTCACGAGGGCGTCTGCCCTGTCTTTTCCGCCGCCGGTTGGGCCTCTGGTCGCTCGCTCGGCGCCGGCTCGGTCGGCGGTCGTTTGGCCGGACCGTCTGCGGGCGAGACCAGCGACCATGCGGAAACCCACTCCGTGGCGGTATGTTGCAGATGAAACTCGCGTTCCAGGCGGCGTTGCATGTCGGGCAGGTGCCCCGCCCCGTAGAACACGGCGATGTTCTTGTGCCCCTTGGCGATCTCCCGCCTCAGCACTTGAAACGCCCGCTTGTTCCGCTCGGTGATGATCGAAGATCCGTTGGGCCCGTCGAACAGGCCGATTTCCGCCTCCATGTTCGCGAACTGCTTGGCCATCACGAGTTTCAAACGGTGAGCCCGATCTTTGGCGAACATGGCGGTGATGACCTGCAGATCGGCCACATCGAGCGGATCGTCGGCCTGTTGGGCGAGCGCACGGCCCCAGATGCGGAAGAACATGCCGGCAAAACTCTCTTGGCGGGCGGCCATCGTGGCCGCGAATTCCTCGGGGCTCATGTCCGCGTGCACGAAGTTCTTCGCCGTATAGTCGACGCCATCCAATTGGTATTCCAGTTCGAGGAGCGATTTCATGCCGACCTGCATGCCGCCGACAAACGACCCCGGACGCTGCCCGGGCTGGGGCACGTTGGCGTCCTCGCGGGCGACCAGTTCGTACAAGACAACGTCGTAGTCGCGGAAGCGTCGGTTCAGTTCCCGGAAATAGGCTTGGTCGGCGATGTGAATCGCGCCGATCAAGTCCACGCGCAGCCCGTGCTCGCCCGCCTTGGCAAAGCGCACGATGGCGGTCTGCAACGCGGTCGGTTTTCCTGCATCTTCGAGCAGGCGGATGAACTGGTTCGACGGCGGGTCTGCCGTCTGGGCCGGCGCCGCGGCGATCAGCGTTTGACCAACCCCGAGTCCAAAGATGACGGCCAGCCGTCGTAGATACGCTCCCCCGCGCATGGCGCCCTCGCTGAATCAAGACCATGTTGCGCCGCCGTCGGTGCGAGCCTCGCGCCCGACCACCCGTGCGGCATCCGCAGAACTGACTTCAACGCCCAGAGACGGATCGGACCCGGATCGACCGAAGCGTGCCAATCCACGCCGCGCGCGGCTGGCGGCCCGCCGGGGGCGCATCCGTCATAAGTTCTGGGCCTGCAAGGTAGGTCCCGAGGACCGGATTGCGCCGCGCCGCCCTGTCCGCCGCCCTGTCCGCCGAGACACGCTGGTCCTCCGAAGACTCAGCCTCTGCCAGCAAAACCGCCATGCGCTCCAGCCAACGCGCGGCGGCGCGCAGCGCTCGTCCGGTGTCCTGTCCGTCACGGATTGTCGATTATAGACCGGCCCGATCGATCAGGGCAATTCGCGGACGCGCCTTTTGTCTCCGATCCCGCGCGATCGGGGCCAGCCACGCTTCTTACAAAGAAAATAAAAAGCTTGAACCGCGCCGCGCGCGAAGCATACTTAGGACTGTTGATCGGGCTCTGCCTGATCGGCACTCTGCCTCCCAGGTCCCTGCCCCACCTGCGGAGGCTTTTTTTTCGCGCGGCCCATGTTGACTGCGGACGCACATTTTTCCCCCGGGCCGGCCTGGCGCTGTTTCCGTTGGCTCCGAGTAGCCGCTAGCACGGCGGGCCGATGGTCAATCGGCCCCATCGGGACCGTCGAGGCGAACGATCCGAGCGACGTCCTTTTTGGGCGTCGGCGAGCGTGCTGCGGCGCGTTTCTGTCCGCGCTCCGAGTCTGGCGGCGCCTGCCAACGCGCCGCTTGAATCGTCATTTTCGTTACGGTTTATCTTTCTTGTTCAACTTTTGCCACGATCCGTTCCGATACTACCGTCACATACGGTAAATCTCGGACCATCGGACTTCCAAGAGGGTGGGAACCACCATGTCGTCCAGAAGCATACTGCCTTTGTTGGGTGTGATCGGCCTCGCGGTGACGCTGGCTTGCCCCGTGCTTGCTCAACAATACCAGCCGTTCATCGACCCGGGGTACTTCAACCACGACCTGCAGTTCTTCGCGCCGGCCTCGGACATTGACATCTACGATGGCGATCCGGTGTTGCGAACCGGGTGGTTCGGATCGTACAACCGCATGTACATCGGCGTGTCGCGGCCGAAAGATCGGGGCTATCTCAACAGCAGCGGCCAACAGGACGTCCTGCAGACGTTTTCGGACAGCTTCGACCTCATGGATCTGACATGGGGCAACCGGTGGGATCTGGGCTATATGATCGACGACGTCGATCACGATCACGGCTGGTTCGTGTCGTACATGCACATCGACGGTCCGAACGTTGGGAATACGTTGCGGCAGCAGACGCTGAACCGTGTGAACGAGGACGACGAGGGCTTTCAGCCGCCAGACACGGGCGGCACGGGCGGCACGGGCGGCACGGGCGGCAGTCAAGGCAACGAAGACATCGTCAACCCGCCATCCGACCGCAACACCGAGGGTCCGCCCGATCGGCAGCGGTACTACGATCTCACCGATAGCCTGAATATGGCCAAGCTGAATTCGGTCGAGCTGAATAAGATTTTCAGGTTGCCGGTGCTCCACGGTGGCAGCGTTCTGGAGCCGTTTTTCGGCGTCCGCTACATGAAGTTCGAGGATGTCTTCCGACGCGACAATTATATGGTATACGACGCCGACGGCTTCAGCCCCTTGCTGCCGCCCCTGGGTCCGAGCTCGGTTCCGATCGAGTTCGTCGATTCGGAAATCGAGGATTTGATCACCAATCGGTTTCTGTTCAGCAACCAGATCGTGACGGGCCAGTTGGGCGTGCGGTGGCTGAAACGCGTCAGCCGCTGGAACCTGTCCACCGAGTTCCGCGCGTTTGGCGGCCAGAACTTCCAGCACCTGACGCGCACGACCGAGACGACGCGCACCTACTACGACGGACAAGGAACGGGCTCGGAGGTCGACGGAATCATCAGAGCCAAGTCGATCGAGGACTGGCACGCCACCGAGACCGTGGTGGGAACCGATATCCGAGCGATCGCTGCGTTCGAGGTCACGCGGGACATCAAGCTCGAAGCCGGACTCCAATTCATGGGCTTCTTCACGGGCATCGGCCGCGGGCCCTTCATCAGCGACAATTCGGACGCCGTCACGATGGTCGGCACGACGTTCGGGTTCACGGTCAACCGCTGATGCGCACCGCGGGCGAGCCGGATCGCGGACGCCGAAGACGTGGCAAGACGTAACCAGACGCGGGGCAGTCGAAACCGGCTGCCTCCGCGTCGTTGTTGTGGACCGCGGCACCGCACGGCCGCGTTTCTCCGGGCGTTCGCGAGCCACGCTCACGCCTCTCGTCAGCGGCTCGCGTCTTCGGCCGCGCAGCGCGAGGGACGAACCCGTGCTCGCGCAGGATTCGCAACGCCTATCGGCCAAACAGCTCGATGTCGTCAAAGTCGTCCATATCGTCAAACGAACCGATGCCCACGCGGCCTTTGCCGAAGGTCTTGTCGACGGCGGTCATCAGCGGCTTGGTCATGTCGTCGAAATAGACCTCGATCGCGCCCGTCGCCACGTTGCGGACGACTTTGACATCGTGCCAAGCGTCGTCCCACGGGACGGGCGACTTGTTGTCGGTCAAAGGCCGGCGCGGCGCGTTGTCGACGATCATGATCTGCCCGCTGTTCGGATCGGGCCGGGCGCCCAGATGGACATAATAGAAACGCGTCGGGTTTTGATAGCCGAAGAAGAGGCAGCAATCGCGGTGACCGCCCGTGTCGAGCGTGCTTTTCACCCGGAGCTTCAGCACGAAATCCGAGACCTCGACGCCCTTGATCAGGGCGATATTGTGCGGGCTGCGCACCGCCGGTTGATAGTTGCTGATGCGGCGATTCAAGCCGAACGCCTTGCCTCCGGCGTGCTCGCGAAGCTCCCATGCCGCGTCGTCCGTGGTTTCCCACCGCTCCGCCCCTTGGTCGAAATCCTCCGAGAACACCAACGGCAAGTCGCCGTATCGAGACAAGTCTGTGCCCTTACCCGCGCGGTCCGCACGCGACGAGGTTGATTCGCCCGCGACCAGCCAAGTCGCCGGGCCCAGGATCAACGCCAGCGAAGTGAACCAGATCCAAAGGTGGATTCGAGCGTGCATGATGTCCTCCCAAGCGGCAGTTGCCAGCAATTGCGTATCGCAACAGCGAAACGCGGCCACGCGCGGCCGCAACCCGAGCGTGTACAACCAGTGTACTAGCTGCGGGCTCGGCGCATAGAACTCGTGCCCGGACAGCGTGAGGCGGGCTTCGGCCCACGACGCGAGACAGGCTAAAACACACGAGAAAAGACTACGGATCATAGCGATCACACGGATCCAGCCCTGCCGTCTGTCCGTGTCCACTGCCCGTGGCATCTGCGCCGGAGCATGGTCGCCGCGTGGGCGTGCTGATGGAGCGCCAAGATGGCGCTTCCACTGCCGAGCGGCCGCGGGCGTGCGCCGGGCCGCGTGTTACGCTCGGCGGATGTGCGCATAGCGGTGCGCCACGTGCCGCGTCGCGTTCCGCGTATCGACGACCAGTCGGGCATGGCGGGCGACGAAGTCCCAGTCGTACGCCGAATGGTCGGTGGCGATCAACAGGCAGTCCAGGGAACCCAGATATTCGCTGGTCAACGGCTCGCTCGTCAAGCGCGGGACGTCGTAGCGCCGCATCGACGGCAGGGCGGGGATGTGCGGGTCGTTATAGCTGACGATCGCGCCCCACTGAATCAACAACTCCAACAGCTTGAACGTCGGGCTCTCGCGCGGATCATCGACGTCTTTCTTGTACGCGGCGCCCAGAATTCCCACTCGGCTGCCCCGCACCGCCTTGCCATGCTCGTTCAGCGCCTCGACGACCCGCTGGACGACGTACGACGGCATGCTGGCGTTGATCTCGCCCGCCAGTTCGATGAATCGAGTCGTCATCTCGTGGCGGCGAGCCAACCAACTGAGGTAGAACGGGTCGATGGGGATGCAGTGGCCGCCCAAGCCCGGACCCGGGTAGAACGCCTGAAATCCGAACGGTTTGGTCTTTGCCGCTTCGATCACCTCCCACACATCGATCCCCAGCCGACTGAACAGCACCTTCAGTTCGTTGACCATCGCGATATTGACCGAACGGTACGTGTTCTCCAAGATTTTGCACGCCTCGGCGATTTCGCAACTGGAAACCGGGACCGTCTGGATGACGGCCGGCGCATACAAAGCCTCCGCCAGATCGCGGCTGAGCGAATCGATGCCGCCCACGACTTTGGGAATTCTGCTTGCAGAGAAGTCGGGATTCCCCGGGTCCTCGCGTTCGGGACTGTAGGCCAAGCCAAAATCGCGGCCTACAGCCAGGCCGGATGCGGTCAGAATGGGCAGGACGACCCCGCGCGTCGTGCCCGGATACGTGGTGCTCTCCAACACGACCAAGCGCCCGGGACGCAACACGGCGGCGATGTGTCGAGCCGTGGATTCGATGCACGAGAGATCCGGATCGCGACTCGCGTTCAGCGGCGTCGGCACGCAGATCAGCAAGGCGTCGGCTTCGTGCAGGCGGGCCATATCGGCCGTGGCCGTAAACCGGCCGGCTGCCAACCAACCGGCGATTCGCTCGGACGGGATCTGGGCGATATAACTCTCGCCGCACAGCAGCCGGTCAACCTTGCTGGAATCGATGTCGTACCCGATGGTGTCAAACCCGGCCTCGATAAAAGCGTGCAATAGCGGCAATCCCACGTAGCCCAATCCGATCACGCCCACCCGCGCCGACTTGTCGGCGATCCTCGAACGCAACGATTCGATTGTCTGCGCCATCCTGTTGTCCTCGCTTGTCGCTCGTTCCTTCCTTCGCCGCACGGATCCGGCCGCCGATCTTCCCACGACCTTTTTCCGGAAAGTTCCGGAAAGCCGTTGTTTGCTGCGGGACGGATGGGCGTCGTCCTTCGCCGCGCGCCTGCAACATATTCCGCAACGGGCGGGTTGCGGTGGGGCTGTGCGGTTCGAAAACGTCCGTAGTTGCCTATCCGAGACCGACGGTCCGCGCCGACCGCGCGCGCTCCGGGCAAAAATCAACCCAGGCGAACGTAACAGAGTACCATTTTCAACCGCGTCGGCAACGGCGTCGCCGCACATGGCGGAACGTGGCCCACGGGCGGTTGCGAGTTGATTTTTCGAGTCTTAGATTGAAATACTATGGAACGGCCGTGGGCAGCAAGAGCAGTCGCGTCGAGCCGTCGGTTTCCGGCTTGCGACGCCATCGCCGCCAGAAAGCTTGGTTGCCCGTATCGCGATGATCGAGATCGGCGACCGACAGATGCGGCTTAACATGCGGAGGACTCGACGATGACGCAGGGCGATGAACAGGTTCGGATCGAGTCGCGCAATCTGCTGGGCGGGGCCTGGATCGACGCGCCGCGGAACCAAACCTTCGAGGTCATCGACCCGGCCACGGACGAAGTGATCGCCCGCGTGCCCAACGGCGGCGGACCCGAAGCTCGCGCGGCGATCGAGGCCGCCCACGACGCCTTTCCCGCGTGGCGCGACACGCCCGCCCCGCGCCGTGGCGGTTGGCTGCGGCACGTGGGCGCGCTGATGACCCGCGACCGCGACCGGCTCGCCCGGCTGATGACCCGCGAGCAAGGCAAACCGCTGGCCGAATCACTGGGCGAGGTCATGTACGCCGTGTCGTTCCTCGAGTGGGCCGCGGACGAAGCCGGGCGGATCTACGGCGAGACCGTGCCATCTAATTTCGTGGACCAGCGGATCTTCGTCCTGCGACAGCCGGTCGGCGTGACCGCTGCGATCACGCCGTGGAACTTTCCGCTGGCGATGATCACCCGCAAGCTCGGTCCCGCGCTGGCGGCCGGGTGTACGATGGTCGTCAAGCCGGCCGAGGAAACGCCCCTGTCGGCGCTGGCGCTGGGCGAGCTGGCCTGCGAGGCGGGCTTTCCGCCTGGCGTCGTCAATATCGTCACCGGCGATCCGGTCGCGATCGGTCAGGAACTGCTCGCCAACCCGGCCGTGCGCAAGCTGTCTTTCACCGGCTCGACCGAGGTCGGCAAAATTCTGATCCGCCTGTCAGCTCAGAACGTCACTCGCCTGTCGCTGGAACTGGGCGGCCACGCGCCGTTTCTGGTCTTCGACGACGCGGACATCGACGCCGCTGTCCGCGGCGCCTTGGCCGCCAAGTTTCGCAACATGGGGCAGACGTGCATCTGTCCCAATCGTTTCTTTGTGCAGGCCGGGGTCTATGACCGGTTCAGCAGCCAACTGGCCGCGGCGGTCGAGGGCCTGCGCGTTGGTCCGGGGTGCGCGCCGGGCGTCCAACAGGGGCCGCTCGTCAACGACCAGATCCTCGCCAAGGTCGAGCGGCATGTGGCCGACGCCCGCGACCGGGGCGCAACGGTACGCGCCGGCGGCGACCGTGTGCGTGTGGCCGGACACGCCGATCGTTTTTACGCGCCGACCGTTCTCGAAGACGTCACGGACGAAATGCTCGTCAGCCGCGAGGAAACGTTCGGCCCGGTGGCGCCGCTGCGCAAGTTTATCGACGAGCAGGACGCGATCCGCGCGGCAAACGACTCGGTGTACGGGCTGGCGGCTTATGTCTATACGCGCGACGCCAGCCGCTTGATGCGCGTCGCCGAGGCGCTCGAGTACGGCGTCGTCGGCGCCAACGATGGCGCACCTTCGACGGCCCAAGCGCCGTTCGGAGGCTGGAAACAGTCCGGGTACGGCCGCGAGGGCGGCAAGTACGCGATGGACGAATACCTCGCGATCAAGTACGTCTCGTGGCGGCTCTGACCGCCTTGCGTCATGGGGGAGTCGCCTGGCAATCTCTATTGTTTGTGCCGAATGATCGGCCGATGTACAGCCTATCACGTGTCCCGAACGCAACGCGCATCACGATTGCGCGGCCGCCGTCCGATCGCATACAAAAGGAATGGGGCGCCGGATGTGCCGGATCGTCCGCATCGGACCCAGGCTTAGAGGATCTGGCGATCGGCGCGAGGGGGCACGGATGTCCAATCATCGATCGAATCAACGCAAGACGCTGTTCCAAGTGTTTCTCCTCCTGGTCGCCGGCTCGGTGGCCGCGGCCCAGGACTTGAGCCACGCGCCGAACCCCTGGCGACCGGCGGAGACGATCGGTGGCCACGCCGTGGGCGATTTCGTGTCCGCCGAGTTCGACGCCCCGGCCACGGATGCCGAAGCCGGCGCCGAGGCGGCCCCATGCGACTGTCCGAACTGCCGCCAGGCCCGCGAGCGCGGCGCGGCGGCGAGGGGGCGCACAACCTGTTGCCGTGGACGCGAGGTGACGTGGGCGAAGATTCCGGCAACGATCCGGCCGATGCCGCGGCCCGGCAACTTCAGCATTCCACCCCCGCCCGGCCCCGGCTACTTTTCGCTCTGGGACTGCGTGACGGGTCACTGCCGCGACAAGGCGCCCCCCTCCGGCTACCCGTCCTTCGCCCTCATGCCGCCCCCGATGTTCGACGCCGACTTTCGCTACGCCGAGACGCTCGATCCGGACGAGCGCACGCTGGTCGAGGATCTGAAGCGCATTCCCCTGGGCGACTGCCTGATGTTCAGTACGGGCGGCCAGTTCTGGCTGCGCTATATGGACGAAGGCCACAGTCGGCTGACGACCGTGCGCAATGATTACACGCTGGGCCGAGTCCGCGCGTTCGGCGACCTGAACATCAACGACCGCGTCCGTGTGTTCGGCGAGTTCGTCTGGGGCGACAGCTTTGGCGAGGAGCTGGCGTCGCCGCCGACCGACGTCAATCGTGGCGATCTGCTCAATCTGTTTGCCGACGTCCGGTTGTTCGACGTCGCCGATCATCCGGTGTACGTCCGCGGCGGCCGGCAGGAGCTGCTGCTCGGGTCGCAACGGCTGGTCTCGCCGCTGGACTGGGCCAACGTTCGACGGACGTTCCAGGGCGTCAAAGTGTTCCGTCAGGGCGATGCATGGGACTTCGACGCGTTTTGGGTCCAGCCGACGCCCGCCAATCCGAACGAGTTCGACAGCCCCGACGAGAATCAAAACTTTGCCGGCGCTTGGCTGACGTATCGACCCGAAAAGGGAAGGTTCCTCGACTTCTACTATCTGTTTTTGGACAATTCCAACGCGGTCACGCAGCAGGGGATCACTCGCTATCCGGCCGAGATCCATACGCTGGGCACGCGCTGGACGGGCGACATGAGCGGCTTGCTGTGGGATGCCGAACTGATGCTGCAACTAGGCCAACAGCAACAGCAGGATCTGCTGGCGGGCGCAGCGACGCTGGGCGTCGGCCGCCATTGGAAAGACACGTGCTGGTCGCCGACCGTGTGGGTGTATTACGACTATGCCAGCGGCGACGCGAACCCGAACGACGGCAATTTCCACACGTTCAACCACCTGTATCCGTTCGGCCATTACTACCTGGGCTGGATCGATCTCGTCGGCCGCCAGAACGTCCACGACTTGAACGCCCACGTCTACTTCTACCCGGCCTCGTGGGTCACGATGTTCGTCCAATACCATCATTTCTGGCTGAACCACGGCGCCGACGCCTTGTACAACGCGGCGGGCGTCGCGTATCGACGCGACCCGACCGGGGCCGCTGGCAACAACGTCGGCGACGAACTCGATTTCGTCGCCAACTTTCACCTGGCGCGTTACAGCGACCTGTTGCTGGGCTACTCGCGGCTGTTCGGAGGCGATTTCCTCCGCGGAACGGCCAGCCCCACCCAGGCCGCCGATGCGGACCTGTTCCACCTGACGTTCTCGCAACGGTGGTAAGCGATCCGAGCCTTGCCGCGCCGGAGCCTCATGGCCAACCGTCCGAGGCGCCCGGCGCGTCTGCGCGTCGTACGCCGATCGGTCGCAGTTCCCCGGCGGCGTCAGGCCTGACAGTTCACCTCGACCTTCACCACGCCGTCGCGATAGGCGGCGTTGGCGGCAAAGGCCTCGGGCGCTTGTCGCAGCGGATACTGGTGGCGAACCAAGGCGCGCAGGTCGATCTGGCCGCGTTCGACGAGCGCGATCGCCCGATCGTAGGTGTGCTTCATGCGGCGAACCAGGCGGATCGTCAATCCCTTGCGGCGCAACGTCGAATGCTTCAACTGGAAACGATCGTCCTCGTCGATTCCGATGGCGATCAGTCGTCCGCCAGGCGCGAGAAGCTCGGCGGCCTCCTGCAGGGCTTCGCCGCCGGACGCCGCTTCGAAAGCCACATCGACGCCGCGGCCTCCGGTGGCGTCCAGCACCGCCTGGACAAAGTTCGTGTCCGGACTGAGCATCGCCGTCGCCGGCCCGTACTCGGCGGCCAACTGGACTCGCCACGCCAACTGGTCTGAGGCAAACAGGGGACTCGCTCCGGCCAACGCCGCCAATCGCAGCACGCACAAGCCGATCGGCCCGGTCCCGATCACGGCGACGCTTTCGCCGACGCGGATCTTGGCCAGATCCAGCGAATGGATGGCCACGCCCAACGGCTCGAGCATCATGGCGGTCGTTGCGTCCATCCCCGCCGGCACGGGAAAGCAGGTCGAAGCCGGCACGTGCATCCACGGGCGCAACGCGCCGGCGTGCGGAGACAGCCCGCAAAACACGATGTGCGGACACAAGTTCGGGTCGCCGCGCTGACACCATTCGCACCAGCCGCACGGCTGGGCTGGATCGACCGCGACGCGAACGCCCGCCGCCAGCGCACGTCCATGCCCGTCTCGACACTCCGGTCCCGCCAACTCGACCGAGCCGGCAAACTCGTGCCCTAGAATCAGCGGGGCGCCCAATTGCGAATCGCCGATCTGCGCGCGCCGATAGGTATGCAGATCCGAGCCGCAAATGCCCACGCTTTCCACGCGCAACAGAACCGATCCCAAGGGCGGTTCGCCGGGATGAGGGACGTCTTCGACGCGCATATCGTGCGAGCCATGCAGTACAGCAGCGGGAATCATCGTACAACCTTTCTACGGTCCTAGATCCAATCGTCCTGAAATTTGCGACAAGGGTTTCAAGCCTACGTGGCCACGACAGGGCGCGGCCCGCCGAGCGTCACTCGCCAAGCGTCGCGCGACGCGGCGATGCGGCGCGATGTCAAAACCGATCAGCCAACAAGTAATACATTTCGTTCCAACGGAGTTCTTTTTTGAACTCCGACACCCGGGTGTCGCTATCGATTTGCAGAAGTTCGACGTCGGCCATCTCGGCAAAATCTTCCAAGTGCGCGGCGGTCAACGCTTGACTGAAAGCCGTATGGTGGGCGCCGCCCGCCAGGATCCAGGCGGCCGCCGCCGTTTTCAAGTCCGGCCGCGGCCTCCACAACGCGCGAGCCACCGGCAGCCGAGGCAGCGGCTCGGTCGGCGCCACGGCGTCCACCTCGTTGACCACCAGGCGAAAGCGATTGCCCACATCGATCATCGCCGCGTTGACCGCCGGTCCGGCCGCCGCCGCGAAGACCAGGCGGACCGGGTCTTCTTTGCCGCCGATCTGCAACGGATGGATCTCCAGCGATGGCCGTGCGCCGCTGAGCGACGGGCAGACCTCGAGCATGTGCGCGCCCAGAACCATCATTCCGGCCGGGTCGAAGTGATAGGTATAGTCCTCCATGAAAGACGTGCCGCCGGACAAACCGGCGGCCATGACCTTCATGGCTCGCACCAGCGCCGCGGTCTTCCAATCGCCCTCGGCGCCGAAGCCATAGCCTTCGGCCATCAGGCGCTGGACCGCCAGGCCGGGCAGTTGGCGCAGGCCGTGCAGATTCTCGAACGTGTCGGTGAACGCTTGGAATCCTCCCGCTTGGAGAAAGGCCCGCAGCCCGGCCTCGATTCGGGCCGCCTCGCGCAGCGCCGATCGCTGGTCCGCGCCCGGCCGTAGCGCCGCCGCCACGTCGTATCGGGCGTCGTACTCGTCCACCAGCCGATCGATCTCGCCGTCGCCGATCGCGCGGATATGCTCGACGAGGTCCCCCATGCCGTATCCATTGACCGAGTAGCCCAGGCGAATCTGCGCGTCGACCTTGTCGCCCTCCGTCACCGCCACGTCGCGCATATTGTCGCCCAGGCGGGCGATCTTTGCGCCTTGAGCGTCGTGCCAGGCGCAGGCCGCGCGCGACCAGACGCCCAGACGCTCCAGGACGTCGGCGTCCTGCCAATGCCCGACCACGACCTTTCGCGCCCGCCGCATTCGGCTACATAGGAACCCGAACTCCCGGCAGCCATGCGCCGACTGGTTCAGGTTCATAAAGTCCATGTCGATCGAATCCCATGGGATGTCGCGGTTGAACTGCGTGTGCAGGTGAGCCAACGGCTTGTTCAACGCCCGCAGTCCGCCGATCCACATCCTGGCCGGCGAAAAAGTGTGCATCCAGGCGATCAGGCCGACGCAGCGTCGATTCTGGTTCGCTTCCAGGCACAGATCGGCGATCGACTCGGCGGTGGTCAGGACCGGTTTGAACACGACGCGGATCGGAATTTCCGCCGCTTGGTCCAACGCTCGAGCGATGATTTCCGAATGCGCCGTGACCTGACAGAGCGCGGCCTCGCCATACAAATGCTGGCTGCCGGCGACAAACCAGGCTTCGAACGATTGCAGGTCGCGGATCATGGCGAGGGTTCCTCGATTCGCTCGTCGGGCGACGACAGTCGTTGCCCGTAGTAGGCGTCCGGCCCGTGTTTACGCTGATGGTGCTTGTCCAGCACGTAAGCCTCCAGAGGCGGCGTCTGCGCGTCCAGCCGCAGTGTGCCCAGGGCGATCTCGGCGACCGTCTCGAGCGCGATTGCGTTGCGCAGCGAATCGGCGGGGTCCGTGCCCCACACGAACGGCGCGTGCCCGGCGACCAGCACGGCCGGCATCGTCCGATGATCTAGATCCGCGAAACGTTCGACGATCACCACGCCTGTGTTCTCTTCGTAATCCGCCGCGACTTCGGCGGGACTCAGCGGCCGCGTCACCGGGACGGGGCCATAGAAATGATCCGCGTGGGTCGTGCCCAGACAAGGGATCTCGCAACGCGCCTGGGCGAACATCGTCGCGTGGCGGCTGTGCGTATGCGTAATTCCGCCGATGCCCGCGAAATGGCGATACAGCATCACGTGCGTCGGCGTATCCGACGACGGGCGCAGGTCGCCCTCGACCACCCGACCGTTCAGATCGACGACGACCATGTCCGCCGGGCGCAGACGTTGGTACGGCACGCCGCTGGGTTTGATCACCACGAGATCGCGCTCGCGGTTGATGCCACTGATGTTGCCCCACGTCAGCGTCGCCAGCCCGCAGGCGGCCAGCTCGGCGTTGGCTTGGCAGACTTGGTCTCGAAGGTCGTCCAGCATCGGGTCCGGCCTCATTTCTGGTGGCGGACGCGGTCGCGAATCGCGATCAGATCCTTCATCACCCGCGCCAACGACTCGGGCTGGCCGACGCCGCCAAAGGCGTCGTGCAATCGTCGGTACAGCGGATACAGCTCGGCATAGATCCGGGCATGTTGTTTGATCGGCGTAAACACGACGTCCTTGACGCCGGTCATTTTTCGCTGGGCCTGCTCGACGCGTCGATACGCGCCGCCGACCACAGCGCCCAGAATGGCCGCGCCGAGCGCGCAGGTCTGCGCCGCGCGGCTGATCCTCATCGGCCGATTGCAGACGTCCGCATAGATCTGCATCACGAACGGATTCTTCTCGGCGATCCCGCCACAATTGACGACGTCCCGGACCTTGACACCGTACTCTTCGAACCGGTTCATGATCGTTAACGCCCCGAATGCCGTGGCCTCGATCAGCGCGCGATAGACCTCGGCAGCCGAGGTATGCAGGGTCTGGCCGACCAGCAATCCGCTCAGCAGCGGATCCACGAGGATCGTCCGGTTCCCGTTGTTCCAGTCCAATGCCAGCAGCCCGCTTTGGCCCGGCCGCAGCCGTGACGCCTCGGCGGTCAAGTTCGCGTGCGCATCGCCGCGGGCCGCGTAACGTCCCGGGGTCAAATGCTGGACGAACCAGTTGAAGATGTCGCCCACCGCGGATTGGCCGGCTTCCAATCCGTACATGCCCGGCACGATCGATCCCGGGACGATACCGCACAAGCCGGGGATGTCGGCCAACGGTTTGTCCTCCGGAACGACCATCATGTCGCACGCGCTGGTGCCCAGAATTTTGACCAGGGTTCCCGGCTTGATCCCCGCGCCCACGGCGCCCAGGTGCGCGTCGAAGGCGCCGACGGCCACCGGGACCCCGGCCGGCAAACCGACCTTCTGGGCGACCGCCGCCGCCAACCGGCCGGCCGGTTGGTCGGCCGGAACGGCCCGATCCGCGAATCGCTGACGAACGCGGACCAGGGCGGGATCCAATGACGCGAGAAACGCCTCGCTGGGCAACCCGCCCCAACGCTCGTTGTACATGGCTTTGTGCCCCGCCGCACACACGCCGCGGCGGAGCGTGTGCGGGTCGGTGTCGCCGGTGACAAACGCGGGAATGAAATCAGCCAGTTCGACCCAGGCATACGCGGCCGCGAACACCTTCGGCGCGGAACGTTTGCAGTGCAGGATCTTGGACCAGAACCATTCGCTCGAGTACGTTCCGCCGCACTTGGTCAAATACCGATCCGGATGTTCCGCGGCGCGGGCCGTGATCTCGGCCGCCTCGGCGTGCGCGGTGTGGTCCTTCCACAGCCACGCCTGGGCCGCCAGCTCGTCGCGGAACTCGGGCTGCAGGGCGATCGGCATTCCCGCCTGGTCGACGGGAATCGGCGTCGAGCCGGTCGTGTCGACGCCGATGCCGATTACGTTCTCGGGGCTGAACCCGGCCGATCGGCGCGCCGCGCTCACCGCCCGTCTGACCGCGACCAAAAAGCCGTCGATATAGTCAGCCGGGTTTTGTCGAGCTAGATTGGGATCGCGCGGATCGAGCAGAATCCCGGCCTCGCCACTGGCGTACCGGTGGACGTGCGTGCCGACCTCCGATCCGTCCGCCACATCCACGACCAACGCTCGCACGCTGTTGGTCCCGTAGTCCACCCCGATCGAAAACCGTCGACTTGCAGACTTGGCCATCGCTCGCCGCCCGTTCCAGAGATTGTCGTGACACGTCCAGGCTAACAGGCTATCCGATAACAAACCCGGTTGACAAGTCAGGCAGCTTGCACGGACGGCGGATTCGCCGCCACCGCCCGCCCTGATCGCGGACAATCGGCGAGGGCGCGCAGCCGCACGTGGCTGCCGCGAAACGGACGAATGTCATGCATCGGCCGGCACGCCGCGTTTTGCCATCAGCCGCGCTGCTGGACCCACCGCTGAAAGCCCTGCTGCCAGCGAAAACTCGTACGCCCACTGGCGTAGGCCAGCAAGGTGAACACGACCAGCATCCCCAGGCACCACGCGCTGGCGCCGGCCCTCGGCCCGGCATCGGCGAGTTCCAGAAACAGGACCAGTTGGCTGTGCGGCCGCGCCAGAATCAACGCGCCCAACGCGGCCGCATATCCTGCGGCGAGGGCCAGCGTCACGGCCGAGACCACGCGCAACGTGCTCCAATCGGGCAGTTGACAGAGATACGCGGCGTAGACGAGCTGCAAGCCGCTGGCCAACGTCAGGACCTGCGCCCAGCGGGCCATGCCGAGCGCGCCGTGCTCGTGGACGCGTTGCGTCACTTCCACCAGCACGGGGATCAGGCTGATCACGGCCGCGGCAGCCAGCCACAGGCCGATCTTGTAAGCCCCCCATCGCAGCCGCCACGCAGGTTCGGCGGCGGGCAGCGCGGGTTCGGATGATTCACGCGGATCCGCGGCTCCCACACTCGGCGCGGCGTGCGGCGGAATGCGTAGCGGTGGTGGCTCGGCCAGACGATCGTCAGCCGCCGCCACGAGGTCGGACGTCTCGCCCTGTGTCCTGTCGGCCGAGCCGCGCGCGCTCGACGGCGGCTGCGGCGCATTCGGCGGTACGTTCGGTGGGAGCGGCGGCGGGGTCGGAACGCAAGCCGCAACGAGGGCTGGCTCGGTCACATCGCCCGCAGGCACGCGGCGGGCCGTCGTCTCCCAACCACAGTACGGACAGCGGATCGGGTCCCCGGCGGCTCCTTGGCCAGCGTCGATCCGACGTTGGCATGACGGGCACGGCACACTCTGAATCATCTGGCTGCCCTTCGTGCTCGGGCCAATGTCCGGTGGACGGCGCTCGGCGAGCGTCTGCCGAGACCTGAGAATCGAGGGACGCGCCCCGGCGGTTCGCGCCAGGCGACGCCATCCGTCCACAGGCGGAGACTCGCTCCGTCGCGCCCACGGCGCCCGTGAAGGCTTGCTAGCCGCGTCAGGCAATCCACGTTGTTTGCGTTTCGTGGCACAGCGCAGCTCCCGGCGTCGAACTCATCCTGCCGGCTCCGGCTGATTCCAAGGCTTCGGCCGCTTGTGGCGCACGTCGTCGCCCTTGACCATGTAGATCACCTCTTTGCAGATGTTCGTCGCCTGGTCGGCGATCCGCTCGAGATAGCGGGCGATCAGGATCTGGGCCACCGCATCCGCGATGCCGGTCGCGCCGGACAGCACCTGGCGCAAGACTTCATCCGTGAGCAGCTCGTTGATCACCTGATCGTTCATGGCGTCGATGAGGTCGTCGCGCTCGCGGGTCGCGATGGCCTTGTCCAAGTTCTTGGAAAAGAAAGCGTCGGCGGCCTCGTCGACGATCTCGAGGACCATGTCCGCCATCTTCGTGACGTCGGGCAGCACGGGGTGTGAAGCGGGGGGGCTGCGCATCATCTTCAAGGACTGGACGATGTTGACGACCTGATCGCCCATGCGCTCGAGCTGCGCGGTGACGTGCGTACAGACCAGTACAAACCGCAGATCCTTGGCCACCGGGCCGTAGACGGTCAACATGCGAATGGCCTGGCGATCGATCTGCGTCTGCATCCGATTCAGGCGACCTTCGGCCTCATAGACCTCTGGCAGCCGATCGCGCGTGCGGTCCTTGATCGCCTCGACCATCAGCGCGACCATCTCGCGGGCCAGGTTGGCCATCTCGCTCAGATCCCGCAGTACGGCCATCAGTTCGTTATCGAACTTTTTCATCGTGCGAACTCCTCACTGTCCCACTATCCGTAGCGCCCCTCAATATACATTTCCGTCTGCTCTCGACGAGGATTGAAAAAGATTTGCTCCGTCGGTCCATGCTCGATCAGCTCGCCCATCAGCATGAAGATGCATTCGTCCGACGCCCGGCGGGCCTGGGCCATGTTGTGCGTGACGATGACCACGGTGTACCGCTGTCGCAGGCTGTCCAGCAGCTCTTCGATCTTTTCGGTCCCCGCCGCGTCCAGCGCCGAACAAGGCTCGTCCATCAGGATGATCCGCGGCTTGAGCGGCAACAGGCGAGCAATGCACAGTTTCTGCTGCTGTTCGAGCGTCAGACCTGTCGCCCGCTGGCGCAGCCGGTCCTTGACGTCGTCCCACAGGCCTACCTCGCAGAGCGCCGTCTCGACCAGTTCCTGCCGCAGACGCCGCGGCAGGTCATGGCGATACGAGTGGACGCGGGCCCCGAACAACACGTTTTCAAAGATCGAAATCGGCAGCGGATTGGGCCGTTGAAACACCATCCCGACTGTCTTTCGCAGCTCGCTCAGCGAGACGCCCGGATCGTAGATGTTGCGCCCCAAGATCGTGATCTGCCCGGTCGTCGTCACGTTCCCATAACGCTCGTTGATCCGATTAAAGCAGCGGAGCAACGAAGTCTTGCCGCATCCCGACGGACCGATCAGGCTGGTGATCATGCCCGGCGCGATGTTCGTGGTGATGTTTTTCAGCGCTTGAAAGTTTCCGTACCACAGACTCAAATCGGTGGTCTGGATACTGAATCCACCGGGCGCGGCGCGGGGGATGGACTCCATCAGCCGAACCCTCCCGTGACGTATTCATAGGTCAGCGGGTGGGCGGGATTCTCGAACAGCTTTTCCGTTTCCGCGACCTCGACCACCTGCGAGTTGTTCAGAAAGGCGGTGACGTCCGCCAGCCGGTGCGCCTGCTGGACCAGGTTCGTAGCCAGGACGATGGTCATCTCGTGTTTCAGTTCCAGCAGCACATCCTCGATCTTCATCGTGGTGACCGGGTCGATGGCGATGGAGAATTCGTCCAGGCACAGGATCTGGGGGCGGTGCGACAGCGCCCGAGCCAGCGTCAGACGCTGTTGCTGGCCGCCGGACAGCTTGGTCCCCAGCGTATCCAGCCGATCTTTGACCCCATCCCACAACATCGCCTGACGCAGGCACTTCTCGACCAGCGCCTCCAGCTCGGCCCGGTTGCGCACGCCGGCTCGTCGCGGCGCGTACGCCACGTTGTCGAACACGCTCATCGGCAGCCCCACGGGCAGCGGGAACACCATGCCCACGCGCCGTCGCAAGGCATAGGGATTGCGCATCCGGTTCACGTCCTGGCCATCGACCAGCACGCGACCTTGGACGCGAGCCGAAGAGACAAAGTCGATCGTGCGGTTGATGCATTTCAGGAGCGTCGTCTTGCCCGAGTTCGCCGGGCCGATGATCGCAAAGATCTGCCCCGGCAGGATGTCCAGACAGACGTCGCGCAGCGCCGTTTTGGCCCCGTAGTTCACGGTCACATGCTCGAACTGGACGCGGGCCGCCATCGAGACTCACCACCTTTTTCGCGAACGTAGATACGTCCGCAGGCCGATCGACACGCTGTTGACCGCCAACACCAGGGCGATCAATACGAACGCCGTGCCGTATTGAAGTTCGTCCGAAGCTCCGCGCACCTGCGTGGCGAGCGTGAACAGATGCATGGAAAGCGCCATGCACCGATCGCCCAAGCCATAGGGAACAAAAGACCGCCAACCGGTGTCCGGGATCGGCGTGAAGAACACGGCGCCGGTGAACAGGATCGGCGCCGTCTCGCCCGCGGCTCGCGAGACCTGCAGGATTACGCCGGTCAGAATTCCGCTGATCGAATTGGGCAGCACGATCGTGCGAATCGTCTGCCATCGCGACGCGCCCAGATTCCAGCACGCTTCGCGAAAAGCCATCGGCACGGCCGCCAACGCCTCGCGCGTACTGGTGATGATCACCGGCAGGGTCATCACGGCCAACGTACAGGACGCCGCCAACAGCGACCGGCCCATTCCGGCAAACAGGACGAACGCGCCGACGCCGAACAGCGCGTGGACAATGCTGGGCACGCCGGCCAGATTGACCACCCCCAGATTTACGACCCGTGTCAACCAGGTGTCGCCCGCGTATTCGTTCAAATACACGCCCGCCAGAATGCCGATCGGGGCCGCCACCAACAGCGAGATCAAGACCAGGAAAAACGTCCCGACCAACGGCGCCCAGAGCCCTCCGGCAGTCATGAAATGCCGCGGATTCTCCCAGATCAGCGCCGGCGACAACACGGGCCAGGCGTGGACGAGAATGTGGCCAAGGATCAGGAACACGGGGATGACCAACCCGATCGTCATCGCCAACAACACATAGCGGGCAACGGTCTCCTTGACGTTTTTCCACCGCTCGAGCGGCGAAGGCGCAAAGACCTCGCAAGCGGCGGGCTTGGCGTCGAGGCTCGTGTCAGCCGTTTCGGTCACCGCCGACTCCTTTGACCGCCAGGTCCGCCGTGATGTTCACGGCGAACGAGATCGCGAACAGGACCAGCCCGATCACGAACAACACGCGGTAATGCGTCCCGCCGGCCACCACGTCGCCCAACTCGGCCGCCACGGTTGCCGTCAGCGTCCGGATCGGGTCCAACAAGCTGGTCGGGATCTGCACGGCGTGTCCCGTCGCCATCAGGACGGCCATCGTCTCGCCGATGGCTCGACCGACGCCCAGCAAAACGGCCGCCAGCAGGCCGTTCTTGGCCGCGGGAAACAGAACCCGATAAACCGTCTCCCAGCGGCTGGCCCCCAGCGCCAAGGCCGCCTCGCGATACGAGTCCGGCACGGCCTTTAGCGCGTCTTCGCCGACCGAGACGATCACCGGAACGCTCATCAGCGCCAGAATGATTCCGCCGTTCAACAGATTGACGCCGACCGCCGCGCCCGTCAAGTGGATCAGCACCGGGCCGATCATCATATAGCCGATAAAGCCCCACACGATCGACGGAATGGCAGCCAACAGCTCGATCACGACCTTCAACGTCTCGCGAACTCGGCTGTCGCAGAACTCGGACAGATACACGGCGGCCCCCAAGCCCAGCGGGACCGCCATCAGCATCGCCAGCCCGGTCACGGAAATGGTCCCGATCAGCAAGGCCAGAATTCCGTATTGCGGCCGGACGTCCGAGTCGGGGATCCAGTTCGGACTGGTGAAAAACTCGCGCAGATCCAGTCCTCCAAACAGGACGGGCGCAGCTTCGCGAAACACGAAGAAGAAGATGGCCGCCACCAACAGAATCGCGCTCCAGCCGCACAGCGCGATCGTCCACTCGATCAGCGGCTCGACCAGCAGCACGCCGCTGATCCGCGACTGCCGACGGCGCGGCCCGCGCGCCCAGCGGTCGGCGCTGGCAGGCGAATCATTCATGCTCGCCTCGCGGTACGTAGCCCAGCTCGCGCACCACCGCCTGCCCGTCGGCCGACACAATCCATTCGACGAAATCCCGCAAGGGGCCGACCGGTTCGCCTGCTGTGTAGATCAACAAGGGACGCGTGATCGGATGGGAATCGTCGCCGCCGCGCGTCGATGTGGGCGTCACGCCGGCGCCCGTCGAGGTAGGCGTGGGGCCGGCGCGCATCGACGTGGGCGTGGCCCGCGGGGTCCCGGAGGACGCGACGACCCGGACTGTCTTGACCTCCGATGTCGCATAGCCCATCCCGCTGTAACCGATGGCGTTCGGGGTTCGCGAGACCAAGGTCACGACGGCCTTCGAGCCGCTCTGATCCACGGACCCCAGCTTGAAATCGTGCCCTCGCCCCAGTACGGTTTCCCGAAAATACGCGTACGTCCCGCAGCCGGCCTGACGGCCGATGCGGATGATCGCGTCCTGGCCGTCGCGCCAATGCCCGTTGTCCAGTTGAGACCATTGGGTGAGGCGGCCGTCCCAATCGTAAATCGCGGCGAGCTGATCCAGCGTGAGCGTCTCGATCGGGTTCGAGGGATGGACGAAAACCGCCAGCGCGTCGTAGCCCACGACGAGCTCGACAGGCCGGACGCCCCGCGCCGCCTGGACCCGCGCCGCCTCGTCGTCGTTGATCCGGCGGCTGCTGTTGGCCAAGTCACAGTTGCCATCGATCAGGCTGGCGATCCCGACGCCCGAGCCGCCGCCTAGAACCTGGACGCTGACCTGGCGGTGCTCTGCGTTGTAGATCTCGGCCCAAGCCTGGGCGAGATTGACCATCGTGTCCGAGCCTTCGACGCGGATCACGGCGTGTTCGCGCGTCGTCGAAACGGCCGGGCCGTGCCGCGCGGCCCCAAACGTCGCCAGCCCACCGACAACCGGGACCAGCAAGCCCAGCGCGCATGCCTTCCAATGCGCCAATACAACTCCCGCCGCCTTGCCGCAAACCACCATGCTACTCACACTGCGATCTCGCTGTCACGAGAACTCTGATCTATCCCACTGTCTTCTATCGCTCATTCTGTGAAAGTCGATGTCCGGTTGTCAACCGGTCGAGCCCGCGGCGGCCGGCCGAGACTGGCCAAAAACCGACTCGCGGGCGACCGCCCAACCGCGGCTGGCGTTCGGCGCCCCGAGGCGCGACGCGGATGGCGGGTGTCGAGCGTTGACCGCACGGCGCACGTAGACACGGGTATGGACTATTCTCACACCATTACTGTTGAGCCAGGCAAATACAGTGGCCAACCCTGGCTCCGCGGGATGCGCATCACGGTCCGGGATGCGCTGGAATACCTCGCCGGTGGGATGACCGTCGATGCGTTGCTCGCGGACTTTCCCGAGTTGACTTGTGACGACATCCGCGCCTGCTGGGCGTACGTCGCTACCCAATTGCCAAGACCAGCCGCGTGAGCCTATCGTTCGACCAGAACCTGTCCCGCTGCTTGCCAACGTTGTTGGCGACCGAAGCAGCATGTCTCACGGAGCCACAGAGCCACGGTGATCCATAAGAAAGAGATCGGCAAGATAATCGGGGTGATCGCCGGGCCGAGGTCCATCGAAACCATCCGGCCGGCGAATGACAACCAAGTCCTGCCTTGCCTCCCCCACCGACGGAAAGAGCACTCGCGCGTTTGGCGGGGTTCGCGAGGCTTTAATGAAGAACGGTACGACGCAACTCGTGCAAGACAATGGGTGAATCTCGCTCCGCGACTCTGCGCCTTCATGAGAACCGAAGGCAGCGCGGGCAATCGCGTCCGGCGGAACCAATGCCCCGGGCGATTCCGGCCGACACATGGCCTACGAATCTGTCCAAATATCAACGTGGCACGGACTGCGAGGTTCACGGCCTGTGATCGTTCGTTGGTTGTCTTGCGGGTTACGCTGTCTGCGCCTATTTTCAGCGTTGGCGCAAATGACGTAAAGAACGCTGATCGATCAGACTGATCGACTTGGGCGAATCCGTCACGACGAGTCGCCGACAAATCGGGGGAGCACCAGTCGCGGAATCACCTGGGACTCGAAGCCCCGTTGCAACAGCGTGGTGACGGCTTGTTTGCCGCGGAATCCGAAATCGAGTGTCCAGTCGTTGACATACATCCCCACAAAGCGGTCGGCGTCGCCCCGGTCCAGGCCACGCCCGAAGCCGATCGCATAGTCCAGGGCCTCGTCGCGGTGATCCAGGGCGTAACGGATGCTGGCGTGCAGCAGACGTTGGACCTCGCCAATGATCGGTTGACCCAAGTCCTTTCGAACCGCATTGGCCCCCAACGGCAGCGGCAGATCCGTCTGCGCGTGCCACCAGACGCCGAGATCGACGATCAGGTGCAGCCCGCTGGCTGCATAGGTCAACTGGCCTTCGTGGATGATCAGGCCCGCGTCGATCTGGCGACCTTGATATTCACCCGCCAAAGTGGCCTCGACGATCTGGTCGAACGGCACAACCACATAGGGAAAATCCGCCTCCAGACACAGACGCAGCGCCAGATACGCGGTGGTCAACGTACCCGGCACCGCGATCGTTCGGCCGCGAAAGCTGGCGAGCGGCGCCGGTTCGCGGGCCACGAGCATCGGGCCGTAGCGGTCGCCCACGCTCGCACCGCTGGTGCACAGCACGTACTTGTGATCCAGGTAGGCGTAGGCGTGCAAGCTGATTGCGGTCAACT
Organism: Candidatus Anammoximicrobium sp.; assembly: GCA_032229885.1. Classification (GTDB taxonomy): domain Bacteria; phylum Planctomycetota; class Planctomycetia; order Pirellulales; family Pirellulaceae; genus Anammoximicrobium. The sequence goes on from JAVYAJ010000385.1 coordinate 38,841, forward strand.
CTAAGTCGCCGTCAAACGCGCGTCGGTTGAGCGTCTCGATATCGACCAGTTCGTGCTCGAACCGCAGATCGCCCGTATCCAGTTTGTCCTTGGCCAGCGCGTAGAACATGAAAGCATCGTCCGAATCCGGACTGTGGCCAACTCGAATTACCCTCTTGGACGTCGAATCCATGCTGCCAATTCCTCTCTTGCTCGGGATGCCGAGTCGGTCTGAAACCGGTTTGTGGGCTGCGCGTCAACCGTGCCGACGCAGGCAGGGACGCGGGGGCGACGAACCTGCGGCTCGCGACAGAACCTGGTAGGTTGGACTTCGATCCGCCTCGGCCGCACAAGACTTGATATTCGTGCGGACATTTTCGCCTGCGCACCGTATAGATAAGCGTAAAACGGCACGGAGTTCAACTACGGGACGATATAGACGCTCGGATCGTCGATGATCCAACCCGTCGACCATGTGCGGCCATCGTCGGCATTGCAGATATTGAAGAAGAAGGTCTTCAGCGCCTCGGCCCGGTAACCGTACGGCCACAGCGACGCGAGATGATCATCGGGCGTCAGGTCGGCGACGCCGGGGCGCGCATAGTAGTGAACCATTCCGTCCGGGGTGAGAGACATGCCCAGCGTCCACCATCCCGTCGTCGTAATCTGCTGGGACCGAAGGTCGTAGCCGTTCTCGTTGGCCCGCAGCCGCAGGCACGCATAACAGTCGTTGCTGTCGCGCGTCTTACTCTGAAACTCGATAAACATGCCGGGCCAGCATGTCTCGACCTCGGTTCGCATCTGCGAGAATTGCGCACCAGGCGGCGGCCGGGTCGCTCGGGTTTCCACGGCCGTGCGAAAGCCGAAGTGCGGCCCCGTCCGCGGTTCCCACTGGGTGATCGGCGGCAAAAACACGCGCACGACGACACTTGGCGACCGCGCGGCCGAAATCGAACCCTGCAAGCGATAGTTGACATCAGCGATCAGATCGTCTTGACCCAGCAGGTGGCGAGCTTGCCCGGGAACGCCTGTCCAGAGCGATTGCAGCAGGAGGGCGCCTCGACTGCCAGGCAGGCCGCCCGCCGGGGTCGGCACGCGCCGGACCAAGTCCGGCTGCCCCCGCAGCATTCCTTCATACCACCGCCCATTGCGCGACTCGCCGATGGGAAACCGATCCTGGCCATCGATCTCACGCGTGCTCTTGGGCAGATTGTAAACGTATTCCCAGCTTTCGTCCTCGAAATCATCGCCGACCTGCTCGAGCTTGCGACCCGTTCCAGGAACCAACGGCTCGCTATGCACGGTGGTCACGGTCAGCGCGATGCACAACGCCATCGCAGCCGATGCGAGGATCTTCGACAACCGTTCTCGACAGATGCGCATCTCCGCCTCGCGCAATGTGCCCCGCCGCCTGCAAAACGTCGTTCGAGCAACCGTGAAATAACGCTCACGCAAAGAACCGGAAGCATGACTCTTGACGGCTTTGGGCCACGGTACCTAGCGGCTTTCATCAACGGGGAATTGTCTTGGATCAAACTCTAACGCGGGATCTCACCCGCAACCCAAGAATCTGTTTGGCCGCAGGCCTCCGCTCACCGTAGCCTGGGGCAACGCTCCAGGGCTGACGCCTCGCGCGCGCGTTTTTTGGCCGAAGGCCATATTCATCCGGGCCGCGGTGACACGTTGATGTTGGCCTTCGGCCAACACGGTTGCGAGCATCTCTGACTCCTGGGGCGTTGCCCCAGGCTACGTTGGTGATGGCCTTCGGTCAACACGCTTCCTGTGAAGACTCTAAGCCGCCTTTCGCTGTTCAGTCGCCGCCACTTGCACGGCGTCTTCGATCGACATGACTCGAACCACCGTGCCATCGGCTGCCCGAATCTTGATTTGATCTTCCTCGACAAACCAAATGGCCTGCAATCCATCCACGGAAAATCGTCGTCCGCAGTACAACTCGTCGCGCACCAAGAGATGCTCGTTCAACTGCAGGCCTTCGGCAGCCCCCAATTGAACAAAAATGCTGCGTACGGCGCAGCGCACGGCTTCCAAAGCGTCGATATGTCGCATGAGTGCGATCCGCGGGGGATGGATTTCGTGGTCACGCCGAACAAATCAGGATCGGCGAACTGAGGCCGGCAAGCTGAGGCCGGGCGCGTGCGCCGAACTTCGATTTGACCAACGCGACAGGCCGGAGAAAATTTGCGGCGGGACGCCGCGCCAGTGATGGCTTCTCGTATCAGCATCGTCCGGAATAAATCCAATCATGCGGGCAATCCGACAAGACGGTACAAATTACCGTGTCTTCCCAGGCGTCGCCGAAAAAGTCGCTGTGATCCGAAAATTCTGCGCACTCCATCAGATTCCGTTAATCGTTCTATTCGAGATATCCGAAATAAACTCTGCGGACGTTCCCATCACGGATGGACGCTGGCCGCAAGTCAAGACTGCCCGCCGCGGGACACGCAGGCCGTGTTCGCGCGCATCGAACGGTTCCCTGGGCGCACGTCTTGAACGGACAACACGGCGGGCGAATCGGACACACCCATCGGTCGTCCAGGCACAGATCAGGTGAGCAGGATGCGAAAAAACATGCTGGTAGGCTACAGGATCACTCTGGGCGCGTTGGTGTGCTTTGCCATCGGAACCGCCGCGGACCGGAGCGTCGTCGCAGCGCAGGCGCCGGTTGCCCGCGGCGGACGCGCCGTTGCGCGTCCCGTCAGCGCCGTGCGAACAACCGCCCGGCCGGTTGCGACGCCGTACGTCCGACAACCGGTCGAAGAAGCCATCGCGTTTGACGACGTCGAGTATGTCGATGGGGATTGGGGTTATGATCCATGTTGCAGCCCGGATCCCTGCGGTTTCGAGGGCTGCAATCTGTTTGGCGGCGGATTCTGGCTCGACTTGGACTTCCTCCTCTGGTGGCGCGACGGTCGGGACTTTCCGGCCTTGCTGACAACACAGCCGAACAACGGCGTATTGCCCGCCGCGACGGTCCTGTTCGGCGGCTCGGAGGACGAGCCCGCGCGGCCCGGCGGGCGGCTCGAGTTTGGTCTATGGCTCGATCCGTGCCAGCGGACGGCAGTTGGAGTACGGTATCTGGCGGTCGGCGACGCAGTGCTGACGGCCAACTATGACAACAACGACGTGAACTTCCTGGCACGGCCCTTCCTGGACGTGTCGACCAATCCACCGACGCCCACCGCGTTTCCCGTGATCAATGCCTTTGCCACCGCGCCGACCACCGGTCGACTCGATCTGCGCTCAGAATCAAAACTCCAGGCAGGCGACGTGTTCTTCCTGTGGACATTGCGCCGTTCGCCCTTTGCCAGCTTTGGTTTTCTGGCCGGGTATCAGGCTGCGCGAATCGACGAGAATCTGTTGATCGAGTCGTTGACGCACACCGGGGGCACGAACCAATCCATCGCGGTCAGCGATCTGTTCGACGCTCAGAACGAGTTTCACGGCGGGATGTTCGGGCTGCGCGGCGATTATCGGTACGGGCAGTTCGGCCTCGAACTGGCGGCGCGTTGCGGCTTTGGCAACATGCGGCAGAACATTCTGATCGCCGGATCGACAGTCTCTACCGATGCCAACGGCGGGACAACGACGCGCGATTCGGGACTGCTCGCCCAGGCCTCGACCAACGGCGGGTTGCACGAGCAGGACAAGTTTTCGTTCATGAACGAGTCCGGCGTTCGCCTGGCCTTTTACCCGACGGAACAGCTCAAATTGTCGGTCGGCTATTCCTTGATGTACTGGAGCAGTGTCGTTCGCCCCGGCCCTCAGATCGACACGGCCATCGATGGCCGCCTGTTGACGGCGCTTCCGCCAGCCGACGCGACGCGACCGGCTTTCGGCTTCAATCCGACGAGCTACCTGGTGCAAGGCCTGACGTTCGGCGCCGAACTCCGATTCTAGGGAAACCGGCGCGGCGGCTCGAGCGGCTGGCCCACAAAGCCGGCGAGCTGCCGACAGCCGCGCGTCGCGCGTCCGCCGCGGCTCGCAACCAGCCCGGTTTCAGGCGCCGCCTGCGCGTCCCGTCGCATACTTGCCGCTGCGGGCCAAGACCGCGCAGGCGATCAAGAACGCCGGGCCGCCGGCGGCCAGCAGCGCCACCGAGAAGGGATCCGCGGCCATTTCGAGGTGGCTCGCGTCCTGCAACGTGGCACTGCCGATGGCGACGACGTTGTTGACGACGTGGCACAGGATCGCCGGCCAGATCGATTCCGCGCGCCAGGCGATGACGCCAAGCCAGATGCCCAGCGGCAAGACGCCGAACGCATGCATCGGGTCCATGTGCGCCGCCGAAAACATCAGCGCGCTGACGCCGATGGCCACCGCGGGCGGCCAGCGCCCGAGCAGGCGGCGTTGCAGATAGCCGCGAAACAGCAGCTCTTCCACAAAGCCGGGAACGATGGCCACGATGACGATCAGTCCCGGCAGAAAGAGCTGGCTGTGCGTTCGCAACATCGTCTCGACGAGCTCGAGTTGTTCGCTCGTTTCGCCGGCCAGCGACGACACGAGATACGAACCCAGCAGGCCGATGATCGGCGTGCCGAGCATGAACACCAACCAGCTCGAGCCCGGCAGCTTGCCGCGTCCCAGTCCAAGCCGCGCAGCTCCCGGCAGCGGCGACAGGCTTGCGGCGCCCACGGCCACGCCCAGGAACACCAACTGGCCGGGAATGACGATCGCGAGCAGGCCGAGGGGTGTCTGGACGAAACGCTCGAGCCAAGCCTCCGCATCGGGGGGGGCCCCGCGCACGGAATGCCCGTCGGAAACGAGCAGCAGTCCGCCCAAGACCACCCCGCCGACCACCGTCGCCAGGACCATCGCCAAAATCCCGACGATCGACGCCGTCCAGGCCGATGGTTTGGTGACCGTTGGCATCACGAGTTCCGCGAGCACGATCTGGTCGTCGCTCGCGTCCGAGCTATCCGCCGAATCCAGTGGATCGCGCGTCGGGTTCGTCGTCATTCGTCCAATCCGTTTCCCGGTGTCACTGGCGCGGCGTCGTGCAACGAGCAGAAGGCGACCAAGGCCAGGGCGGCGGTCTCGACGCGCAGGACCCGAGACCCCAGGCTGACGCGCCGCCAGCTTGCGGCCGCCGCCAGCTCGTCGTCCGTCAGCCCGCCCTCCGGTCCCACCGCCAACCAGACGCCCCCGCCGGTGGCCCGCGAGAACGCCTGGCTCAGCGGCGCCGCCTGCGGGCCGAACGCGGCGACCAGGCGCGTTGCCGTGCCGTGATCCTGGCCGCAATAGACGGCCCACGAGACGGGCGTCGCGATCTCCAAGAGGCGGTTGCGGCCGCACTGCTTCGAGGCCTCGATCACGTAGCGTCGCAGCCGGGCCACCGCCGCCACGGGCTCGGCGACACTGCGCTGCGTAACCAATGGTACGAGCCGCGTCACGCCCAGCTCGACCGCTTTCTCGACCAGCCACCGCTGGCGCTCGCCTTTGGGCAGGGCCACTCCCAACACGAGTTCGGCGCTCAGCTCGCGGCACGTAAGGTGGCGGGCGAGCACGGCCAGCTCGACCCGCGAACGGCGCACGGCCGTGATCCGCGCCGAGTACTCGGCGCCGCGTCCGTCGAACAGCGTAACCTGGTCGCCGACCTTCCCACGCAGGACCCGGACCAGGTGCTCGGCCTCGGCGCCGTCGAGCTGGGCTGCGTCGCCGCCGATCGGATGTTCGCTGAAGAATCTACGGTTCATTTCGCGCAACCGCCCGTTTTTGTGCAAGTCCAGCGATGATTCTACCGATTAGCGCACGTGAAGAAAGGTGCTTCGATGACGCCACTTCTCCGCCCGCGACAGATCACCTCGCCGTTTCGTCGAGGCGATCGGGCCGCGATTTTCTATGCCAACTCGACGCATCGCGAAGCGCTGGCCCGACTGTATTTCTTGGTCGACCAGCAGCGCCCGCTGGGGATTCTGACGGGTCGCGACGGTGACGGAAAGTCGACCGTGCTCGCGGCTGCGGTGCGTGAATTGTCCTCACCGGCGCACCGTGTCGACGCGTTGAATCTGACGGGGTTGAATCCGCGCGATTTCCTCCGCGACTTGGCTGCCCGCTTTCACGCCCACCCGCGAACGACCGACGACCCGTCCGCGCTGTGGCAGCGGATCTGCGATCGCCTACGGGTAAACCACCGGCTTGGTCAGCGGACCGCGATCCTGTTGGATGACGCCGACGAGGCGGAGTGCGAAACGTTGCGAATTGTCTGGCGAATGCTGAAAACGCCCGCGGCCGGACTCACGGTGATCCTAGCCGCGGACTCAGGCCGTCTCGCACGCCTGGGCGACGAGATTCCCCAGCTCGCGGAATTGTGGATCCGGCTCGAACCGTGGGACACCGACGACATCGGCGCGTATGTCCAGTTCGCGTTGACGCACACACCCGGGGAAATACGGACATTCGATCGGGCCGCGATCGCACGGCTGAGTCAACTGTCCAACGGCACGCCTCGTTGGGTCGTACATCTGGCCGAACTCGCGTGGTTGGCGGCGGTCGCCGATCACCGCCCACGGATCGGCGAGGCTGAGATCGAAGCTGCCTACCAGGCTTACGCGGCAAGCTATTCGGTCATGCCGCAACGGCGCGCCGCCTGAGCGGCCCCGCCCTGCGGCGCCCAACCGCGAGGCTTCGCGCGGCCCGAGCTGAAACCTGGCCGGACAGATTGCGTGTCGCCCGCGCTGTGCAAGCATCGAGGTTCGCCCGGTCATGCCTGCCCCAGCGCGGCAGAGTCGTCAGGATTGGGGCGCGAGCGGCGGCGCTGGTTCATTGCCAGCGGTCGCATTCCCTCAGAACGGCCAGCACCTCTTCCGTCGACTTGGTCTTGCCGAACTCGCAGGCGACGATGTCACGATAGCCCGTCTCGTAGATCGCCTTGAACACGTTTTGGTAATTGATCTCGCCGGTCCCCGGCTCGTGCCGCCCGGGGTTGTCCGCGAAATGAAAGTGGCCAATCTCGCCGATGTATTTCCGGATGTTGTTGATCAGGTTCCCCTCGCTGATCTGCTGATGGTAGATATCGAACAGGAACTTGACGCTCGGGCGATCCGTCCGCTTGACCAACTCCGAGGCATCGGCGGAATAGACCAGGAAATAGCCCGGGTGATTGACCAATACGTTCAAGGCCTCCCAGACCATGACGATTCCGGCGTCCTCGAGCATCGGCGCGACGAGTTGGCCGGCCTTGGCCAGGGCGTCCATCTGCTCTTCTCGACCGACGCCCGCGCGAGCGGCCCCGGACAGGGACAGCACTCGTTTCGACCCGATCGCCTTGGCCTGACCGATCGCGGTCTTGACGGCTTCGACGAATCGGCCGTGGTTCTGTGGATCGTTCGGGCCCCAGTCGGAGATCGTGCCCATGCCGCCGCCGACGGCGCCGCACGCCACGCCCAGTTCTTCGCATCGCTGGCGCACGGCTTCTTTGTCCGTCCATCCGCCACAACCCAACGTCTCGAAGGCCGTGAAGCCAGCCGCCGCGATCTGTTCGATCTGTTCGACGTGCGTGCCTTTGAACCATTGCGGGGCAACGGCGATCCTGGTCCGCAGCGCAGCAGACGTTGGCTGTGCCGCAGGCGCGTCGGACGCGACCCCTCGCGCTGTGCACACCGTCGCCGCCGCCGCGCCTACGCCCGTCTTGAAGAAAGCCCGCCGATCCATTTCGTTGTCTCCTCAGTAAGCAAAAACTCGATCAACGTTCGCTTGGCCATCGCTTCATCATAGCCATCGCTTCATCATAACTGTTCGGACATCCGGCGTCAGCCCGCGCGACGCCGACCGACGCGACGCGCTCATTGCGTGCGATGCGCGGTGGCCCGACGCGGTGGCCCGACGCGGTGGCCCGACGCGGTGCGGCGCAGGCGTCGGTTGGCGTCGTGATCCGCTGGCCGACGGCTCCGCCCCGCGGCCGCGACGGCGCGTGGCCCGCCGAGCGTGTGCCGCCGCCCGACGGCCGACGATTGGACATCTTCAGCCAAGCTGCGGCCAAGCAGATGGCGTGAGCAGCGTTTCGGGCAGCGCAGGTACGGCCTGATCGATCGCGGCCGCCAGGTCCGGCGGCAGCGGTCCGCGGCCGCAGATCGCGACGTTCTCGCGGACTTGGGCCACCGTTTCGACCCCGGCCAGGACGCACGTCACGCCCTCGCGTCCCAGCATATACCGCAGCGCCAACTCGGCGAGGTTCATGCCGGCCTGCGCGGCGAGATCCGCCAACACGCGGCGAACGGGAACGACCTCGCGCAGCGCCGCCGGGATCGTCGCCTCGGGCATGATCAGCAAGCCCTGGAGATAGACGCTGCGCAGGAAGACCGCGATCCCGTGCGCCGCCGCCTGCCGAAACACGCCGCTGCGCTCGTGGCGTCGATCGAGCGCGTTGCCCGGCAGTTGCAGGGCGGACACCCGACCGGCCGCCACGAACTCGGACGCGGGACCGGGACGGTTGTCGCACGACACGCCCGCCGCGCGCAGCCACCCCCGATCGCGCAGCCGCTCGAGCACATCCAGGTGCACTGCGTCCGCCTCGCGATGAAACAGCACGATCGGCAGGCAATCGAGCCGCAGCCGCGCGCACGACGCCGCCACAGACCGCTCGATCACCGCTGCCGCCAACGCGGGATCAGCGCGCTCGGCCGCCTCGAGCGCGCGAACCTTGGTCACCACGACGACCTGCCCGGCCACGCCCAGTTCGTGCAGTGCCCGCCCCAACACGGCCTCGCTCGTGCCGTAGGCGGCGGCCGTGTCGAAACAGTTGACGCCGCCCTCGAGCGCCGCCGCCACAATCGCGCGGACTTCGGCGTATGCAGGCTGTCCCGTTCGGTTCGCGACGCCGTAAGGCATCCCAAACTGAACCGTTCCCAGCATCAATCGCGACAACGCGCGGCCATTCCAGGTCGTCGTGTTCATAGGCGGTCTGTAGGCGTTCGAGCCGGCGGGCGGGTTTCGTCGATCCGATCCGCCCGCCGCGCAGAGACCATCTTCCCCCGCGGATCAACGCAGATTTGTCAACGCCTGCAGCACCTCGACGCGGACGGCATCGGCCAGCGTTCGGTCTTTGGGTTCGTCCCAGCGCAGCTTGTCGACGCCTTCGGCGCTCAGCACGCGTAGGGCGCCGTCGGTCAGCAGCGACTCGGCCTGCGCCACGGCCGCATCGCGGCGGCCCGCCGACCTCGCCCGCTCGACGGCCGCCCGCAACATGACGAAGCACTCATAGTCCTGCGCGCTCTCGCGGATCGCTTCCATGTGCTTGCCGGCGGTCACGGTCTTGTCGTCTAGGAACAAGGGAGTGTATGGCCCCGAGGCTGCCAGATACTCGTTCCAGGACGAGACGCCGCTGTTGTCGCTGTAGGCCCAGAAGAACGAGCCGGTCGCGCCTTCCTGCCAGCACTGCCAGGCCTGCAGGCGATAATAGGCGTACGGATCCAGCAGCCGCGCGGGACCCGAGCACGAATAGAAGTGCAACGTCCGTCCGGCCGCTTGTTGGCCGCGATAGAACTCGGCGAACGCGCGGCCTCGCTGCAACCACATGGGCCGGTTGGGGCAGAGGACGCTGCACACCTCGAACAACTCGGGCGGCGCCGCCGCCGGATTCTGGTACGAGGGATCTTCCCAGATCACCACCTCCGGCTCGGCCGCGCGGATCGCCCGCGCCCAGGCCACCAGCGGGCCGATGTCCGTGCCTTCGTGCGGTTCATCATAGATCAACAATCCCAATTGTCGCGGCTCGACGCCCTTGGTGCGCAGATGGCCCACCCACGCTTTGATCCAGGTCGCGACGCGCTGGTCGAAGTCCGGCGAGCCCAGCGCGGCTCCTCCCAGCGCGCTTTGGGTCGCCCCGCTGTAGTCGCCTACGGACAGGAAGACGTAGTATTGTTTCGCATGGGGCCACAGGGCCAGCCATTCGTCCATGGCGGTCGTGTCGAGGCGGATCTTTTGCGGGTCGTTGCGGTCGAACTCGAAGGCCCGCAGCACGTTGCCCGTCGCCCACGGGGCGTTCACCAAGCGTTGCTGGAGGTGTTCGACGAACGCCGCGCGGTTGGCGGCCGTCACGCCGCGACCGCCGCCGCGGTTGGCGTACGACCAACCTCCGACCAACAACGTCGTCTGATCGGGAAACCGCAGCGGCCAGATCTTCAGACGCACGGGGATTTCGCACTGCGGCTGGCCCGGCGTTTCGATCAGCAGCGCGCCCGCGTGTTCGCCGGCCGGAACATCCGTCACGTGCCAGGTCAGCCAGACTTGACGTGGCAGCCCCGGCAGCACGGTCACGGTCCAGCCATCCGCGTCGCGCATCGCTTCCGGCAACGCTGCCGCCACCGCGACGCTTTGCGACGTGTCGGTCATCGGGACCTCGTGCAGCGTCACGTATCCGGGCAGCGGCGATTGCGGCAGCTCGCGGAACCGCAGACGGACGGTCAACGGCCGGTCGCTGCTGTTGGCCAGATTCACGGCGGCCGCACGATGCTCGCCGTGCATCACATCGACCTGGATCGCGCGCAAGGCCTCGCGCTGCGGCAGTCCGATCGGCTCGAGCGGATCCCACGTGTTGGGGACCCAGGCTGTCAAGGGCTGGTAGCCTAGACTGCGCCACAACTGGGCCTGCGTCGTGAAGACTGCGGCGTGCGGCGCGTTCAGCGGCAGGATCGCCCGGAACGATGAATCGACCGTTGGCAGCGGCAGGGCCATCGCCCCATCGACGGCGGCCGACAGCGTCGTCTTGGCGTCGGCGGCCAGCTCGGTCGCCGCGATTTGACGCTTCAAGGCGGTGGCGTCGGTTTCCAAACGCTGGGCAATCCCGCGCTGCAGGCGTCCCTGCTCGTACAACGTCTGCGCATTGGTCGTCGCGCCTCGTCCGGCGGCCGTGTCGATCAGCGACTGGGGCCCGCGGAACACCTCGACCTCGTCGGTGAAGATATACGGGCCACCCGGCAGAGGAACGATGACGAATTGGACGAAACGCCCCCACGTCCGCAGTTGGTCGGTCTTCAGCCGTCGAATGGCGTACTTGTCCGGCAGCGGCCCGTGCTGTTGGCGATCCAAGGCCGCCAGATCGCCGGCCAGATGAAACTCGCGGCCATCATCGCTGACCAGCACGTACACGGCTTGCGGCCAGGTCACGTTGGCCGCGCCCGCCGCCGTGGTCAGCGACACGCCGGAAATCGGCTCGATCCGCTCTAAATCGACTGTCACCGTGACATATCGTGCCGAGCTCCAACCGACGGTGCCTCGCTGCGTCCAGAAATAGGCCGTAGTCGTCTGCCCGTCGGTCAACTGCTCGCGATCGCCCGGATCGGTGCACAGGCGATAGTTCGGCGCCGGATACAAGGTGTAGCGTTTGCCCAAAGCGACGTTCTCGGGCTCGGGCGACGTCGCGGCCGCAGGCTCGGCGGCCGCGGCCCGGGCTTCCGTCAGCCATGTCGATCCGCAGACGACGGTCAGTACGAGCGACAACAGCCAAGATGTCGGCGCCACACGGTGGCTACGAAGGAGAGGGACGACACGCGGGCGAGCTTTCATGGCAGGGACTCCAGAGGGGGTTGCAGGTCAAGCTAGACGGTTTGTCTCAGTCATCATAAGCTTTGTGACCATGTTTGCGAGCTGCGTAGATCTCGACGGCTGTGGTGCGACGTCCCTCGTTGCCCGAACGTCGTCACGAGCAGGTTGCACGCTGCGTGACGGGAATCGTCCGAAGGCGGTGTCCGCGGGCGCGCCCGAGCGTCGCGAGGTCGCGCTGCGTTGGGCGTCAGTCTACCAGATTACGGCGTCGGTTTGATCAAGCGGCGAGCGGTTTCGAGGCCGACGCCGCGTCGGCAGGCGGCGAAGATCGACGAACCGAAGGGGGCGACGCTGTGTTAAGCCTTTGGCGCACACACGAGAACCGCACAACTTCGAAGGCGGCTGTCATTCCGCCCGTCTGTCGCGAGCCAGGGTCCTGTCGGCCGCCAAACGTGCACAGCTTCAAAGCTATGTCCGGCTTCAACGCTGTGTCGCGCCGTTTCACAGCGCGGCGTCGCATGGAGACTGACAGGCCGCACGACTCGTACAATGGATGCCAACCGCCGTCCGTCGCTCTGTCGAAAGACCTCTGCCCATGACGCCCCGTGAACGCGTGCTGGCCGCTTTGAACCACGAGTCGCCCGATCGGGTGCCGATCGATCTGGGCAGTCATCGCTCGTCCGGGATTGCGGCGATCGCCTATCGGCGGTTGCGGATGGCGTTGAAGCTGCCCGAACGGCCGATTCGCGTCTATGATCCGGTGCAGCAATTGGCCATCGTCGACGACGATGTACTGGATCGATTCGGCGTGGACACGATCGAGCTGGGGCGGGGCTTTGCCCAGGCCGACGAGGATTGGGCGGATTGGACGTTGCCCGACGGGTCGCCTTGCCAGACGCCGGCCTGGGCGCTGCCCGAGTGGGAGCGGGGGCGGTGGGTTCTCCGTTCGTCCAGCGGCCGTGTCCTGGGCGAGATGGCCCGAGATGGGATCGGTTTCAATCAGATCTATTGGCCGTATTTCGAGGCGGACGATCTGGACGACTTGGAAACGGCGCTCGGCGAGACATTGTGGCTCGCGGCCCAACCGCCGCCGGGTCCGTCGGTGGCCGGGCCCGACGGACGCCAGCGTTGGATCAACGGCGCAAGGCGGCTGCGGCACTGCACCCAACGGGCTATCGTCGGCCTGTTCGGAGGCAGCCTGCTCGAGATCGGGCAGAGCCTGTACGGCGCCGACCGCTTCCTGATGCTGTTGGCAGCCGATCCCGCACGCGCGACGGATTTTTTGGACCGCCTGGTCGCGCTGCATCTGCGAAACCTCGAGGACTTTCTTTCAGCCGTCGGCCGCCAGATCGACATCATCCAGTTCGTCGACGACCTGGGAATGCAGAGCGGACCACAGATCTCGCCGCGGATGTATCGCCAGGTGTTTCAGCCGCGGCACGCGGTGCTCTGGCAACGGGCCAAGGAACTGGCGCCGGTCAAAGTGATGCTCCACTGCTGTGGCGGCGTGCGCCCGTTGCTGAACGATCTGATCGACGCCGGTCTGGACGCGATCAATCCGGTCCAAGTCGGCTGTGCCGGGATGGACACCCAAGCGTTGAAGGACGAGTTCGGCCCGCGGTTGACGTTATGGGGCGGCGGCGTCGACGTGCATCGGGCCTTGCCGACACAGACGCCGGAAGAAATCCGGCGACACGTTCGCCAGCAGATCGCCATCCTGCGACCCGGCGGCGGGTTTGTCTTCCAACCGGTCCACAACATTCTGGCCGAGACGCCGCCAGAGAACGTGATCGCGATGTATGATGCGGCGTTGGGCCCAACGTGACAAAACCGTCCAGTGGGCAGCGCTCGTGCCGATGTCGGGATGGGCACGAACAGTCGACAAAAAAAGGTCGTGGCGCCACGATCCATCGCCGTGCCACGACCTCTATCCTGAAACGGAACGCCTTGCGGCCGTCCCGCTCTCCCGGTTTGTCTCATTGGTGAATATCGGCCGGTTGTGGTCCGCGGCTCCAGTCGATTCTTTAGTCAACGTCGCCGGATTTCCACGTTGGGCATCCACGCGAGGTCGGTTGCACTGCGCAGGATCGGTCGTAATGGAACGATCAGCCGCAGCGAATGTGCGGGCCGGAACGCGGCGTCTCGAAGCCGTCCACCCGAGCCGAACCGGCGGCTGCTCGATCGCACGCGCGCGGTCCGTGTCCGGTTCCTCGTCTGGCACGCGGCGCGCGGCGGTCACGGCGGTCGCTGGCACGTTGGTCGCTGGCACGTTGGTCGCTGGCACGCGGCACGGTCTGTTTCCAGCTACCATCCCTCTTTCACTGTCCCTCTTTCACCGGCAGGAATTGCACGGCATCGGCATGAACCGTGCCCTTTGCGCCCTGGGCGCCGATCGTAATCGCGATCGGCTGGTCGGGCCGCAGATCGAATTCGCCCAGCGAGATAAAGCCGTTCTCGAGCGGCGGCGGTTGCCGCATATCGATCTGCCGCACGATCTCTTGCGAGCCGATGGCGATCGTGACGGGGGCGCGGGGCGCCCGATTTTCGTGAGGCTGGTACGCCAACCGCGCCTCGTAGCGGCCCGCCGCCGGCGGCTTGAACTCGAAACGAATGCTGGCGCCCGAGTCGGCTCCGGCATACAGGTACCCGTACCCCACATAGCCTCGCAGGCCCGCGCCATCGGTCCACGCCCCTTGTTTCACCGCCTGGCGATCGTCGATCACCACGCCCGGCAACGCCTGCGGATCCAGTCCCGTCGGCGGACCGAACGGCGACACGTGCTTGGGGATGTCGTCCGGGATCACCACCGGCGACGTCAGCGTCGCCCGCCGCGCCTTGCCGGGCAGTTCCAACAGCTTGTCGAGCTCAGCCAGGTGCTTCGTGTACACGTCGCGCGGCGTACAGTCGTGCTGAACACAGATCGACGCGGCGCGCCCTACGACCTCGCCCATCATGCCGCAGGTCTTCATCACGCGCGTGGTGCCCAACGCCTCGTGCGTCACGCTGATGTTCCGGCCGGCCATGAACAGGTTGGGAACATTTCGCGAATAGAAACAGCGGTAGGGGATCGGGTATCCATACGCGCGGTCCACGCGATGATCGAATTTGGCGATCGAAATGAACGGGTTATCCGGGAACTTTTGGGCATACTGCTGCTTGGGGTAATGCAAGTCGATGGACCAGGTGCTGGGCACACAGCCGTCCGGGAAATCGCGCTTGGCGACGATGTCTTCCTCGGACAGTACGACGTCGCCCAGCAGGCGTCGCGACTCGCGGGGCCCGCCGATGAACGCGACCCACGTCAGGGTCGCGTTGCGATGCTTGTCCGCGCCGTCGCGGTTTTTCATCGCGTTGAACGCTCCGAAGACCGCTCGCAGGTTCCAGTCGCGAATGGCTTCGGCGTCGTTGATCGGGTCTTTGTCAAAGCCGCTCTCCCAAAACCATTGGCCGTGAAAGTCGCGCGGATACGGGAAATCGGCCATCGTCAGGTCCAGCGCCCACGGCGTCTCGGGAAACGTGGTCGGCTCGGGCTGTTCGTCCCAACGCCACATGTTGCTCATCCCCATCCGACCGGTGGGCGTCATTTCATAGTGCGCGCCGGCCAGCGCACCCACCATGGCATGTCCCGTCGCGTCGCAGAACAGCTTGCCGCTGAACCGCACCTGCTCGCTGGTCCGCGTGTCGAAGGCGAGCACGGCCGCGATCCGCTCGCCGTCCATCTCGACTTGATACGCGAAATGGTTCAAGAACAGGTCGATGTTCTTCTCGGCCCGAACGATCGCTTCCTTGACGTCGTCGCCGAACTCGGCGGCCGTTCCCGGCGATTTCGTCGCGCGGTCCATGAACTCCTCGACGATCTCGCCGATCCGCGGATACCGGCCGCGACGGATCAAGCCGTTGGCCCAGACGCGAACTTCGCTCGATCCGTTGCCGCCCAGCACGGGTCGATCTTGGACGAGCGCAACGCGACAGCCGAGGCGGGCCGCCGAGATCGCCGCGCCCATCCCGGCATAACCGCCGCCGACCACGACCAGGTCATATCCGGCTCGCTCGGTCGGCCGGTCGGCCAGGCCCAGCAGACCGCGACGCCACTGTGGCAGGATCTCGACGTCGTTGGGCGGCGCCGCATTCGGCTCGTCGGAAAAGAAGATCGCATCGCAACGGCCGTCGAACCCGGTCAGGTCGCGGAGGGTCAACACGACCTCCGGCTGCCGGATGCTCACCACGCCTCCGTCGTGCCAGAACCAGTCGGCGCCCTTGGTCCCGAACGTCTCGCTCAGCGGCTGGCCATCGACCAGGACTTGGAACCGCCCCGGCTGTCCATCCGCATTCCAACGAGCCACCCAGTCCTTGGTGCGGACCCAAACGCGATACTCGCCTGTTTTCGGGAAGCGGACGGTCGTGGTCGCGTCCGCGACGGGGCGGCCCAAACCGTGCGCCAGCAAGTAGGGCGAGCCCATGATGTGGATGAACTGGGTGTCCAGTTGCCAGCCACCCGGCTGCGCGAAACTCTCGGCTTCGACCAACACCTGTTCTCCGCGCGCCGCGTTCACGCCGCCCAGTCCCCAGAGGACGCAACACAAAACACACAAACTGATTCGCTGCATGGTAGACTCCTCGCCGCTGTTCGTTCTCCGTGACGCGCGTCGCGACCCGCGCTCGTGGCCGCAAACCAACTCGCGGCCGTAAACCGCATCCCGTAGGTCGCGCACGTTGCCGCTACGAATATCCGTCATCCAGCCTGTTATGTATGGTAACGTCGAACGACGAATCGGGGCAGCCGTCGCCTTCGAGTCGGCCCATTGAGCGGCACGTCGATCGAACACGAACAATTCCGGTGCGCAGTCCAAGCGACCCCACGCGCAAACAACGCCGCTGGAGCGGCTGCAAGCGGTCTTCGTGCTCCGAGGATTTCGCTCGGCATGTCCCATTCTCGACCGGGCGGAACTGAATCGCCTCGAACCCGATCGGTCAAACCGACGCCGACCAGCACACGGCACGCGTGACGAGTGGCACGCAGGCCAGACAATCGATATGCTGCGTTGTCGGCGGACGTCAGACGAGCCAGCAGCCGGGACTTGGCTCCGAGACGCGAGCCTGCGGATTTTTCGCCAGGACACGTTTATATGAAGTCCTTGACATCGGGCGACACACGAACGCACGTCGCTTGGCCCCACGGGGCGGTGCGGATCATCTGGCCGACCAGCCTGTATGGCCTGGCCCTGCTGCTGGCATTGGCCGCATGGCTTTTGGCACGGCGTTGGGCCGGCGCATTCGAGCGGACGGCCGATCCGGCGATGCTCGCGTCGACCGCACTGCTGTTGGTGGTCTGGTCGGCCAGCCTTCACGGGTCGGGGGGATGGCTCGCCACGTCCGGTCTCGGCCGCCCCGGCTGGGCTCGTGCGCTGTTCGACGGGTTGACGACAGCCGGTGTGTTCGCCTTCGGCGCCGCGCTGGTTGGCATGAACGCCCTCGCGATGCCAGTCGCCGCGTTTTGGTGCGTTTTGCTGGCGTCCGAGGCGGGGTGGGCGGCGGCGATCGTTCGGCGACGACGAGCGGTCGGGACGATCCAAGTCGCGCGCCCATCGACGGCGAGGAACGTCGCCG
Source organism: Candidatus Anammoximicrobium sp. (assembly GCA_032229885.1). Taxonomy (GTDB): domain Bacteria; phylum Planctomycetota; class Planctomycetia; order Pirellulales; family Pirellulaceae; genus Anammoximicrobium. Next base: position 55,929 of record JAVYAJ010000385.1, read on the forward strand.
ACGGACGGCGACAAGACGGGGCGCGCGGGACCGGAGACGAACACGAGCCTGTCGGCACGGCCGGAGTACACGGCACGGCCGGAGTACACGGCACGGCCGGAGTACACGGC
>JAVYAJ010000386.1:0-9737 GCA_032229885.1 Candidatus Anammoximicrobium sp.
TGCCCTCTGTGTCCTCTGTGGCTGAACAATCGGCCGCCCTGTCCGATTACCCCACCCACGGCGATCAAGCCGACCGCTACGCCGACCTGGATCTCACTTCGGGCGTGAGCAACGACACCCTCTTCGACTCGCGCGGCCGCCAGTACGCCACGCTCGGCCACCCGCTGCCCGCTGCCGATGTGGGCCTTACCGGAACCAACTACGATGGCAACCTAGTTCGCCTGCGGAGTGAAACCCTTTACGATTCCAGCGGTCAAGCTTCGATCCAACGCACCGGCCTTGCCCAAGTCGAATCTCCCACCGGCACATTGTTGGGCATCTACGACGTCGATTCGGTTGACACCAAGACCTACACCGACGCCTTTGGCAATGCGTACCGCACGGAGTACATCACCGGCGGCACGCTTGAGCTGGTCGACCAAGACAATGCCTTACTCCCTCTCCCCCTTGAGGTAGAGGGCCATGGTGAGGGGGTGTATACGCGGCGCACCGATGGCCTCGTCCATTCCTACACGCTGACCCGATTCGACGATCTCAACCAACCGATCGCCGAAATGCAGCAGACCGACGGTGACATCACCGCCGAGTGGTCGGAATCCGAGAACAGCTTCGTTGTCGCGAATACGACAACCCGAATACCGACCAAGCTCTACGAGTACCACCTCGACCGCCTCGTGGCCGTTGAGCTACCCGGTGTGCCAAATCCGCAAAACAGCAACGCCATCCAGCGGCCCCGTTACGAATACGCCTACGACGCCCAAGGCAACCAAACGCTCATCCGTGACCCGCTCGGCCGCGAAACCCGTTTCACCTTCGACGCCCACGGCCAACAACTCACGCGCACGCTGCCATTGGGCTTTGGCTCCGACGGCATCCTCGGCACGCCGGACGACCCGGTTGTCTGGACCATACCGACCGAAGCTCCTGGAAACGCCGTCTTCACCGAACGCACCACGTTCGATGCGCGCGGTCGCCAACACCTGCACACATCCTTCGAAGGCGTCGTCAGCGAGAACATCTACGACAGCTTTGGCCGCCTGAAACACATCAACTACTACGCGGATCAAGCTGCCTACGACCTGGGACATATCGCCGAGCGTTGGGCCTATCTCTACGACAATCACGGTCGCCAGGCTGCGGCGATCCACTCGACGGACGACAACGGCATGCTGGTTGTCGATCGCGTCGAACAGACCATGTACGACGATCGCGGGCGAATCATCGCCGAGTCCACCCCCGAGGGCGTAATCGGCTACGCGTTCAACACCCAGAACCAACTCGCGCACACCGCCGTCTACGCCGCGGGCGACGATCCCCAAATCGACGATCCCGAGCGGATCACGTTCTACGGCTACGACATTCTAGGACGCTTGGTCGAGATCAAAGAGGACCAAACGCCAACCAATTCCAATGATCCGACCCTCGATACCGCCCATACGTTCGATCTACAGGGCCGCTTACAAACGACCGAGCTTCCCAACGGCGTGACGTCGCACAATGCGTTTGATGCACTCCTAGCTTCGCAAACCCTCGATGGCTGCATCTTCGGTCTCGAAGAGTCGAAACGCGCCCTCGAGCTGCGACGCGCCGAACGTTCGGCGGACCAGCGGGCTGACCCGGGTAATGGCCAGCTTTTTACCCGCGTTCTCCGCAGCCTGATGCACCGTGATCAGCATCCGCAACCCGGCGCTGCTGAGAAACGTGACCGCGCCCATGTCGATCACCAAGCCCACGGGGTTGGCAGCCAGCGCAGCTTGAAGAACCGGCAAGTCCGCGGCCGTCGTTTCCATGTCGAGGCGTCCTGCGAGGCGGGCGATCCCGACCTGCAGGCCGACGACGGCGGTCTGTTCGACGACTGGCATGGGTTTATCCGTCCTTGTGCTTGACGATCGTCAGCCGATTGCCTCGTTGGGCGTCCCATCGATAGCGGACTTCGTCGCTGAACTGATGGATCATGTTCAGGCCCAACCCGCCCGTGGCCGGGTCGCACAGCCGTTTCTGTCGCGCCACGCGGCTGCCCTCCTCGGGATCGAATCGCCGCCCTTGATCGAAGATATCGACCTGCAGCCCGCCCGCAAACGGCGTACAGTGAATGCTGATCCAACCCGAACTCGCAGCGTCGTATGCGTGTCGAATCACGTTCGTGCAGGCTTCGTCCACGGCCACTTCGAGTTCGTAGCACCGGACGTCGGTCAACCCGGCGGTATGTCCATGCCATTGCACAAACATGCCAATCAACGACAGATGCGATGGCCGCGCGGGAACACGCAGTATTCCGTTTGGCGGTTCGGCGCGATTCTGTACAGCCGGACCGGGCAAACCCGAACCGCCTTCCGCATCGTCCATACAAGTCCTTCGCCAGACCGTCGATGTCCGCCCCGTGGCGACCCAGGCGATTCGAACGTGGTTGCACAGCAGTCACCTGGCGGACGACGGCGCGCGTGCAAAAACCGTCGCCACCGGCCCGTACGACCAACGGTCGCTCGGAGCGCCGCCTTTCGCAGGTCGCTTGTCAAACGCCTCCGCTTGGCGACCGCCGTCGGGCCTCGTGTTGCGTTTTATGCCGACGAGATGTTCGGGTGAAGCCGGACTAGCCCAGTGTCCAGTTGCCATTTTCGCCCCGCCGCATCCGTCAGCGGGCAGAATTCTCGCGGGCCGACGGGCACGCCTCAACCAAGGCCTAGTCTTGGCGACGGACCAGCGCTCACAGCGGATGGGGAGGGATTCGAACCCCCGTTGGACTTGCGCCCAAAACGGTTTTCAAGACCGTCGCCTTCGACCACTCGGCCACCCATCCGGTGCAATGAACTCTTGCGATCTCTTGCGGCGTTCAGCCATGCCAGCCAGCCGCCCGGCGCTCGCTGCAGCCACAGGCCAATGCGCCCTGAGGCTACTGCCGCAGGATGCCGCAGCCACGACACTGCCGCCCGGCACTTGCAGCGACTGCCGACAACGCGGCCTGAGACTGCGTCCGTTCGAATCGGCGGACAGAGCGCCACTCGAGATCCTAGAGCGAGTGTAGCACAAACCTGGACGCGGGTAATAGGCCCGAAACGCGTTTTGCGCTTCGTCCACCACGGAGACCAACGACACGGCGGAGCGCAACGTGCCGAACCGCCTGCCTAGCCAGTAGTAGGCATTCAGATTGACAAATCCGCTGGCGTCTGTTCTAGTGTGTGTTGTCCGCCGCGCGACACCACGAGGTCGTGCGCAGCCGCCCCGATTTGACCACAGGCTGGGATCCTTTGCGGGCGGCCCGCCATGGGTGATCCGACATCGGCGATCCGTCATGGGCGATCGGCAACCGCCGGCCCATCCGTGCGGAACGACGATCACGTTGCCAGTCGTCGCGTTTCGCCTGTCGGAAGCTTCGGGCACGGGCTCTGTACGCCAAGCGTGCAGCTTGGACACAGCTCGTCCAGCGTTTGGCCTCCGCCCAGGCTTGCGTCGGGCGTAGCGCTCGGGCCCAGCGGCGATTCTGGGTACGACAACATCGACCCGCCCAGCGAACTTGGGGACAACAGGCAACTGAAAGGAGAATTGTCATGCACGAGCAGAGCGTTGCGTTGCTGAATCGAGCCGTGGCCGACGAACTGTTGGCCGTCCACCAGTACATGTACTTCCATTTTCATTGCGACGACCAAGGCTATGATCTGTTGGCCAGTCTGTTCAAACAGACGGCCATCGAGGAGATGCTGCACGTCGAGCGGCTTGCCGAACGAGCCCTGTTTCTCAAAGGCGACGCCGAGATGTCCCCGGCGCTGAGCGTGCAGAAGATCCACGATGTGGGCAAGATGCTCGAGTGCGCGCGGCAGATGGAAGCGGACAGCGCGCGGCAATACAACCTGTGGGCCAACGAGTGTGGCGCAAACGCGGACTCGGTCTCCAAGAAGCTGTTCGAGGAACTGGTGGGCGACGAGGAACGCCACTTCGACCAATACGACGTCGAACTGGAAAACATGGCCAAGTTCGGAGATCGCTACCTCGTACTCCAGTCGATCGAACGCAGCAAGAACCGCGCGGCCGGGCGTTCGGCCGACTGAGGCCGACGCCGCCAGGGCGGCGCGGACGAGGGCTGGCCGGTTGCGACGAGCGGCAGTTGACCTGCGCCGCGGCGTCCGGCCAGCGTCCCTCCTACCATTCGATTTGCGCGGCGTCGAACACGGGCCCTTCGACGCAGGTCCGCTTGTAATCCCATTGGCCGTCTGCGTCTTTGATCTTGGCCACGCACGCAAAACAGATCCCGATGCCGCAGGCCATCGGGGTCTCGAGCGACACGTGACAGGCAACGCGGACTCGGGCCGCGAGACGCGCCACGGCCTCGAGCATGGGCTGCGGGCCGCACGTGACGATCTGGCAGTTTTCGTCGGCTGCAACCAGCGGCTCGAGCAGCGCAGTCACCAGGCCCTGTTGTCCGCGGCTGCCGTCTTCGGTGCTGATGCGCACCTCGACGCCCACGCGTTCGAAATCCGCGATGCCGGCCAGATACTCTGCCGACCGCGCTCCGTAGCACAACGTGACTCGCGGCCTGTCGGCGTGTGTGTCGGCCGCGGCCGTGCGAGGGGGAACGCCATACCGGCGCGCGCCGCACGTTTCGGCTGCCAGCGCCAGAAAAGGCGTCTGGCCGATGCCGCCGGCCACCATGATCAGATGCCTGGTCGCCGCAATCGCAAATCCATTGCCCAACGGCCCCCAGACTGTCAGCGTCGCCCCCGGCGGTGTCGCGGCCAGCCGCCGCGTGAACTTGCCTTTCGCCAGATAGACCACGTCGATGCCCCACGGCGCGCCGGCGTCGTCCGGAACCGTGTCGTACAGGGCAAACGCGCGGCCGAGCAACGGATCGTTGACCCCAGCCAGCCGCAGCATGAAGAACTGGCCGGGCAGCGCGCGGCGGGCAATCTCCGCACAGCCAAATCGCAACCGGTACGTGTCGCGGGCCAGGCGAATGTTTTCGGCAATCACGACATCGCGCTGCTGGGCGTGATCGGCATAATACGCCGCGTGGAGCGGGTTGGTCATTCGACGATCTTCCTTCCCGGCCGTTTCGCAGCGCCGCCGGATCGCCCCAACCGCTTGTTGCTTCGCCCCGGCTTGCGGCCGCCCGCGCCCTGCCCGCCCGCGCCCTGCCCGCCTATCGCGCGGTCGCCCGCGGCACGGCCGCTTGTCGGACGCTTGCCCGTCCCGCCGCTCTGTCCAGTACGTCCGCCGCGGCCTCCTGTGGCTCGCCCGCCTCCCGTAGATCGCCCCCCGCGCGCACCACGCCCACCGCCGGCGCGACCGCTCTCGACCCGACTGCCCGCGTCCCGGTTTTCCAGCCCTCGCGCATCGCCGTGGCGCTCGCTCGCCGCTCGGCCGCCCGTGCGCCCTTGCTGGTTCGGCGGCGGCGCCGCCTTGGACTGTCTTTTTCGACCACGGCCCGCCGGGCGACCCACAGTCCGTTCGGCCATCGAGCGATCCGTGCGCGCTTTGCCCGGCTTCCGCGGCGTCGATCTCGGATGGGCGCCGGTTACCGTGGCGGGCTCGTTGCGAGACGGGCGACGCGTCGCAGCTCGTTCGAGCAGCTCGATTTCGTCGCGCGTCAGCGGCCGGCAAGCGCCCGGCGGCAAGCCGCCCAACTGCAGCGGACCGACGGCGACGCGTTTGAGTTGCAGAACCTTATGTCCGATCCGCGCGAGCACGCGGCGGATCTCGCGGTTGCGTCCCTCGCGCAGCACGATTTCCAGCTCCGTCGCGTCTCGATAGCGACGTTTGACATGCACGGCCGCAACGCGAGCCACCCCTTCGGCCAGATGCACACCGCGTTTCAATTGATCCAACGCAGCCGGCGAAGGGCAACCAACCACCCGCGCGACGTACTTTTTCTCGATCTCGTATCGCGGATGCGTCAATCGATTCGCCAGGCTGCCATCGTTGGTCACCAGGATCAAACCTTCGCTGGTTCGGTCCAGGCGGCCGATCGTGAACAGCCGTTCGTCGCTCCGCACGAGATCGATGACGCGAGTCCGGCCGTCCGGGTCCGAATTCGTCGACACCACGCCGGGCGGCTTGTTGACGGCAAAGTACACCCGCTTGGGCCGTGTCAACGGCGTGCCGTCGACACGGATCTCTTGCCGCAACGGATCGACGCGCGTCCCGAGTTCGACAACGACCTGTCGATCGATCTCGACGCGGCCATCGACGATCAATTGTTCGCACTCACGACGGCTGCCAACGCCCGCCGCCGCCAGTACTTTTTGGAGCCGCTCGGATGGCCGAGCGTCGATATCGGTCGACGATTCCTCGCGACGCGCAGAGCGATGGTTCATGCGATACTGCCAAAGAGACGCCAAACGGACAGCAAAATCGGCCGAATCGCCGTGCCACGGTCCGAATGCCTCCGATCCGCATGCTCGCGCGCTCGCCAACTACGATCCTAGCATCCGCAGCCATCGGCGGGTAGCCCCGCCCGCATCCGGAGACAATGCCAGATCCAAGCTTAGGATCGTTCGATTATTTAGCGTCCGATCGTTTACTGGGAAGGCGTGGCGATTTGTAGTCGTTCACGGTTTGTCACGCCAGCCTAACGGCGACAACCTGCGGTGCAGGACAAGCGAGCCTTGGAGAACGGTCAGCGAGAATTGAAGCGGAAGGGCGCAAGCCCTCCGGTGTGTCTGCTGGCGGTCGATCCAATTGGTCCGCTACGAAGAACCTACCTACCTCGAAGGGCCGGACGGCTTGCGCCGTTCCGCTTCCGTTAGCGGCGCATTCCCTGAACGGTTACGCTGATCCTAGATATCAACCGAACACTCATTGATCGAACGATCCTTAGGACCGCCCCGCGCCCTCGCGTGCCGGAGCCGCGCCAAGCAGGGCTCGATTCGACCCGAAACGCGGCATGAGGCCGAGTCTGGCCATCAGCGGCGGTGAACATTGTCGGTTTAGACCGCCAAACTGGCTACGAAGTCGCACGGACACCGGCCGTTCTGCTCAAAAGAATGCCGGATTGCAATGGACATCGAGCGGCGTTTTCCGCTACGCTGGGGCCGGTTTGAACCCGGCTTTTCGCCGAATGCTCACAATCAAGACACGCGGGGTCGGCTCCGCCGCGCGTCGCGCGCCCATCCCGATTTGCCCGCGGCCATACGGAAAGCACGACTCCGCCTGGGGATCGAATGCGACACTTCGTTCGCAAGGACCGATCGACATGGTCAAATCTATCTGGATTTCTGTTCTCTCTTTGCTCGCATCCATGACTGTCACGATTCCCACAGCAGGCCAGGATTTCCGCATCGAATCGGACGTGTTCGTCGGTGGTGACAGAGAACCGGTCGCCCAAAGCGTGACTCTGTTCGCCGGTAGCTTGGTTTACGACTTTCCGTTGACCGGGCCTCAAGAGATCACCGTCTTTGACGGCGCGCGAGGCCGTTTTGTCCTGCTCGACGTGCCTCGTAAGACGAAGACCACGCTGCAGACCCAGGAATTGCTGGAGATTACCGCCGCGATCAAGGTTCAGGCACAAAAGTTGGACGGCGTGTTCGCCTTTGCGGCCGCGCCGCAATTCAAGACCGAGATCGACAGCCAGACTGGCTGGCTGACGCTGTCCGGCGGCCCGATCACGTATCGAACCAAGGGAGTCAAGCCCGAGACGTCGACGGCTGTAACGGCGTATCGAGATTTCGCGGATTGGTATGCACGGCTCAATTCGACGCAGCCCGGCAGCCTGCCGCCGTTTGCCCGGATGGAATTGAACCGCGTGCTCGAACAGCGGCAGGAGGTGCCCGAAGAAGTCGAGTTGGTCGTCGAACCGAAGAACAGGTGGGCCGGGAGAAAACTCGTGATCCACAGCCGACACATCTACAACTGGCGTCTGTCGAACACAGACCGCAAACGAATTGACACCGCCGGCGGTTATATGGCCGATTTCCAGGCCGTGAGCTTTCCAGAGTACCGCCAGCCCCTGCACTTGACGGCGCAAGCGGGGAAATAGGCCGGTGTTGCCGACTTGGCCTCCGCGCGGGCGTCGAACTGGCTTTCTCGCTCCTCCCCTGCGTTTCCCATGCGTCGGTGTCCCGGAACCGCTGCCGTACACAAACGGACACGTTGTGCGGCCGAAGCCCCGTCGACCGCGACCGCCGCCGCGTGGCGAGCCGCGCGACGAGCGGGGTCAGGTCGAGTACACCCAGCGTCCCAGCAGCATCGCCGGTGGCAGCAGGCTCAGGACGACCAGCGCCTGGGTTCCGCCGGCGGTCAGAAAGACGATGGCCGCGTCGAGAATGATGATCGACATCAGACAGTGTTTCACCGCGGCTTGCACGCGCGCCGGGCTCGGATCGGCCAAGGCCATCAGACTGCGTCGGATGATCGGCGTGCCCAACAAGGCCAGCATCAGCAGCCACCACTGGTTTGGCAAGTTGGGCCGCAGACCTGCTGGAAAGCCGCGCGGCAGCAGCGTCAACAAGGCCAAGCCGCCCAGCATGACGAGCACGCCGCCCGCCAGAGGCCAGACATGACCGATCTCGGTCTCACGCCGGGCGTACCAGGTGACTCCGACGATATACAGGCCGATGCCGGCTGCTGCGATCAGCGCGTGCGGGGGAAATCCGGCGAGCGCAATTCGTTCGCCGCCCGTCGCCAGAAAACTGGCCCCCAGCAACACGTTCAGGCTGCGACAAGCCCCCATGAATATCGGCCCCAGCACCGTCGCTTTGACGCCGGCGTCGTAGGTCAGAATGCAACCAGCCAACGCCAACGCCACCAGCCCGCTGGCGCCGACGGATCCGCGGGACAGCGGACTGAGCGCGACGCCCCAAGCCGCCGCGACTCCGCCGACCAGCAGCGCGAACCCGAGCGCGCGGGCCGTGCGCAACGAAATCCGCCCTGCCGGCAGCGGCCGGTCGGGCCGCTGGTGGCGATCGCGCTCGACGTCAAATACATCGTTCAACACCATCCCCGCCAGATACATCATGCCCGACGCAGCGAGCAAACCGACCAGCGGACCTGGCGGGGTGAACGCTTGGTGGACGCAACAGTACCCCATCAGCACGTCGGCCAGCGCCGTAAAGAGGTTGGGGAACCGCAACAGACGAAGATAATCGAGCAGACGAGCCATATCGGGCCCTGGATTTCGGATACAAAACCTGTGAGGCGCCGGCGGGCGTCCCGCGGACTCGGACTGCCGCAGTCAATTTCTTAAACTACTACTGCTTCAACTGTTGTGAGTTTGCGCGCAGCTAGCATCGCTCACAGTCCCAGCGCGGAAAGACCACTCGCAGCGCTCGAACGCCCTCTCGAAAACCGACGGATCGGGCCCAATCGACGGCGAGCGACATCATCCGCGTTCCATAGCCGTGAGCGCCCCGAGGCGGGTCTTGCGGGAGGGTGACGGATTGCTTCACCATGATGTAACCACTGTTGGCATCCTTGGTTCTTGGGCTCTTCCCACTGCCAACGGTCAATAGCACGCGGTCGGGCAGCCCCGTTTGGACGCTGAATCTGTTTGGCCAAAGGCCTCCGATCACCGTAGCCTGGGGCAACGCCCCAGGACTGGCGCCGCGCGTGTGCCTCTGTTGGCTGAAGGCCATATTCATGCGGGCGGAGGTGACACGTTGATGATGACCTTCGGCCAACAAGGTTGCTGTCGTCTCTGACTCCTGGGGCGTTGCCCCAGGCTACGTTGGTGATGGCCTTCGGCCAACACGCTTCCTGTCGCCTGTGCTGCGCAACAGTCATGCAATACCAAATTCATATAAACCCCATAA
>JAVYAJ010000387.1:0-10289 GCA_032229885.1 Candidatus Anammoximicrobium sp.
CGCGCGGCGTCAGCCCTGGGGCGTTGCCCCAGGCTACGGTGATCGGAGGCCTTCGGCCAAACAGATTCTGGGGTTGCGGGCACTGGCCCGCGTTAGGCAAAGCTGACCCTTCCTGTCCGTCCGTGACATCAACGAGGCCGACCGGACGCGACTACGAAAAGGCGAGCGGCCGTGCCTCGCGCTCAGGCGTGCAACCCTCGTCAGAGTCGCTTTTTCTGGAGGTGCGCATCTGTAATTGGATTCGTCGCAGTCCGTCCTCGGTTGGACCTAGTCTGTCCAACCCCGTGGTTATGATTGCCAACAGGTTGCGTTGCTAGCGATCGCGCGTCCACAATATGTTGTGGGCCGAGCCCAATTCTCGGACAGGCTCGTAGGACGGCAATGGGGAATACCTCGCACGGATGCCTTTCAGATCTGTGAGGTGCAGCGTGGGCGATCAGGCAGCTCTTGTACGCCAGTGGATCTTGTTGAAGCTGCTGTCTGTTCGAAACGGTGGATTGACGGTCAGCGCGTTGGCGGGCGAGTTGGAGGTCTGTCAGAAGACGATCCGACGCGATTTGTCGACATTCCAGACGATTGGCTTTCCTGTCGAAGAGATCAAGGGCGAGTATGGCCGAAAGACATATCGGCTGGATTCAGGTTGGGGCAAGCCGGAATTGGCGTTCACTTTTGACGAGGCGCTCGCGCTGTATCTCGGCAGGAAATCCATGCAGTCACTCGAAGGAACGTTGCTTTGGGACGCCGCCGACCGTGCCTTTGCCAAGATCCGAGGGGCGCTCGGCAAGAACGCGCTTCGCTATCTCAACCACGTGGGCGGCGCGTTCCACGAGACATCTTTTGGAATGACCCACTATTCGAAACCTACCGACATCTTGGACTGCGTGATGGTCGGCATCGAGGACCGCAAGGTAGTCCGGATCACGTACCAGTCCGAGCGAGCGCCCGCACCGGTGACCTACGACGTTCATCCGTATCGGCTGACGCGGCATCAGGGCTCGTTGTACCTGATCGGTCTGAAGGCGTGCGAAGCCGAGATTCGCACGTGGCGAGCGGACCGGATCTCAGCCGCTGAAGTGGGCCAGATGGGCTTTACGATGCCGAAAGAGCAAGATCTAGACGCGCATTTCGCCGGTTCCTTCGGAATATACGACGGGCGTGGAGAAATCAAGGTGCGAGTCTGGATTTCCCCGACCAGAGCGAGGTACGTCAAAGAGAAGCAGTGGCATCCCAGCCAACAGATCACGCCGCACGGCGACGGCAGTCTGACCATCGAGTTTCGCGTATCGGCTACCGTAGAACTGAAAAGCTGGCTACTGAGCTTCGGCCGCGACGCCAAAGTGTTGGAACCCGATGAGCTGCGGGACGCGATCCGAGCGGAGCTTCACGAGATGCTGGAGGCATACCGCGCGGAAACGTCGGATCGTGATGACTCGGCCGCTCGGAAGACCATGAACACTCGAGGGGCGGGGAAACGACGATCCATTGCCAGGAGCACGCCATGACGGTCATCGACCTGAGCTTTCCAGTGTACGCCAATCAGCCCATTCCCGCCGACCACGGATACGCGCTGTACGCGGGATTGTCACGGGCGCTGCCCGATCTGCATCAACAGAACGGCATCGGCGTCCATCCTCTGCGCGGTCGGCAAGTGGGCGACCGTTTGCTGGCCCTGAACGACCGCAGCCGCTTGGCCATCCGCACACGGGTGGACGAAATCGGCGGACTGATTCAGCTTGCCGGCAAGTCGATTGACGTCGCTGGCCGGGCGCTGCGGGTCGGCGTACCCCTGGTCCACAGCCTGCGGCCGTCAACGGCTGTGCGCAGCCGCTTGGTCACGATCAAGCTGAAAGAAGGCTTGACCGAGCAGGCGTTCCTCGAATCGGTTCGCCGCCAAATGAACGATTTGGGCCTGTCTGATGAAGCCCGCTTGACGCTCGGCAAACGCCGCACGCTGCGGATCAAAGGGAAAGAAGTTGTCGGCTACGAAGTGCTGGTCGAAGCGCTCACCGCCGACGAATCCCTCGTCCTCCAACAACACGGCCTCGGCGGCCGCCGCCACATGGGTTGCGGGATTTTTTCGCCCGTTGGCTCCCGCGAACAGAGCTCTTGAAATGTCTGAATCGAGTCAACTGACATTGTGGGCGAAGAGCCGGCTGCTCGGCGAGCCGCCCACAGTATTGCAGCATTGTCTGGATGTGTTGGCATGCGCCCGGCTTATCTGGGCGAACGTGGAACGCGATTTGGCGAACGCGTTGATGTGCGACGTTGAAATGTTGCGTGAATCCATGCGGTCCTTGTTCTTCCTGGCCGCACTATTTCACGACGCCGGAAAAATGAATAGTGCGTTTCAATCTCTGTTGCATCCAGAGAATGAACAGGTCAAGCAACCGGTCCGACACGAAATTTTCAGCGCTTTGATGGTTCGAGATTATTGGCCCGAGGAATTCTCCGCAGTGTTGCCGGAACGAGATCTTTGGTGCCTTCTGTGGGCTGTTGCCGGACATCACCTGCAAATGCGGGTCGACAAACGGGGCAACGAAAAAGAGTATCCGTTGTACCGCACGGGAAACACACCACAAAGCGTCACAACATATTGCGGCCATGCGCAATTCGAGGGCCTTTGGCAGGCGGCAAAATCCTTGCTTCCCCGCCAGCCTCTGTCGGAAACGCGGCTGGATTTGAAGAACGAGACGTTCATGACCATCGATGACAGCGACAATGGGCTGGAGAATCGCGTCCGCGAATTCGCGAGGCTTTCGCGTAAAGCGTGGAAGCTCTTCAAGAAAGACAACGACTTTAGACGGCGACTCGCTCTTCTGAAGGCGCTGCTGATTTCAGCGGACGTTTCCGGTTCGGCGCTCGTGTCGCACAGCGAGCCGCCCAAGACCTGGATTCCGCGGGCATTGCAGTCGCGATTGTCAGGACAGGATATTGAGCGAATCTGGCGGGATACACTCGGCTTGCGCCAGCCTCGCGACTTTCAAAAGCAAGTCGCCGCGCGCACACGTCCGGCTACGATCGTGATCGCCGGCTGCGGAAACGGCAAGACGACGGCGGCGTATATGTGGGCGCAGAATTGGCCGAACCGGAAACTGTTTTTCACGTATCCTACTACCGGCACCGCATCGGCGGGCTTTGAAGACTATGTGTTGGAACAGAGCCATGTAACCCGCGAGTTGATACACGGCCGGTCGCAAGTCGACCTGGCGGAAATGGCCGACACGCCCGAAGATGCGGCGACCGACGCCTCGCTCCGTATCGAATCGCTCAACGCGTGGGACCGGCAGCTTGTTGTCTGCACCGTAGACACCGTTTTGGGGTTACTGCAGAACCAGCGCCGACCGCTGTTCAGTTTTCCTGCGATCGTCTCCGGCGCGATTGTCTTCGACGAGATCCACAGCTACGATCGCAAGCTTTTCGGCTCGCTGTTGAACTTTCTGCAGACCTTTCCCGGACTGCCAGTGCTGTTGATGAGCGCGTCGATTCCGCCCGCTCGCTTGTTGGCGTTACGCGAAGTGCTCGGTAACCGCATGGGTGATCTTGTTCGCGGTGACCCGTCGTTGGAAACTCGGCGACGTTACCGTTTTGAATCGATGTTGCCTTCGCCGCACGACTGCTGGCCGGTTGTCGAACACTCACTACGCTCGTCCGAAAAAGTGCTGTGGGTCTGCAACACCGTCCGGGACGCCGTGGATGTGGCCGCTGAGGCTCGTCAACGTGGGATGATGGCGAATCCGCCGTTGATTTACCACAGCCGCTTTCGCTACCGCGACCGCGTACAGCGTCAAAAGGCAGTGATTGACGAATTCGCCTATCACGAAGCCGTGGGACGCGAACGGGAACGGAAAAAGCCGGGGGGATCGTTGATTGTCACGACACAGGTTTGCGAAATGTCGTTGGACATCAGCGCGGATCTGCTGATCACCTCGCTGTGCCCGCTGCCGTCGCTGGTGCAGCGGCTCGGACGGCTCAACCGTTACGCTCAGTGCGACGATCCGCGCCCTTGCCTCATCTACGACTTTCAAGGTCCGCCCTACCACCACGACGACGCCCCCGCCCAAATGACCGCCGCCCGTCAAGCGATCGAGCGGTTAACCGCACAGGCGATCAGCCAAAAAGACTTGAGCGATTGTCTGGAAGACATCACCCCCAACGAAAACTGGGATCTTAGTTCGGCGTGGCTAGACGGGGGTTGGCAAACCGACCAGTTCGCCCTGCGTGACGCCGACAACGGGATTACGGTTATCCGCGAGGAAGACTTGCCTCTGATCGAAGGCGAACTCGGCCCGAAAAACACCAAGACATGGACTAGGCAAAGCTTGGCGCCGTGGACGATCCCTATGCGATATCGCCACGATTTTGCCTGGCAGCGCCGCCTGGCGGCATACCCGTTGGCTCCGGCCGGAACCATTGGCTACGACGAAAAAGAAGGAGCGAAATGGCTGCTAAATCGAAACAAGTAGTAGCGGTTGCCAAGGAGTTGACCTGGTCTCTTGTCGATCCGGGCATGAGTCTGTTGGAACGCGCCGGACTCGCGGCACTCTACATGACCTTGCAGGCGGCGCGCGAATTGGGCACCGATCTCTCGCCGTTGTTCTGGAACGACGATGATCTGCAAGACGACTCGGTGACAGTCCGTTGGCAAACTACGGCGCGCGAGGCGTTCACCAAGCTGTTCGCCTGGGCCTGGCAGGTGAAAGACGGTGTGCTGTACTTCCCCGCAATCCACCAGGACTGCCCGGAGATGTGGATGCGAACGACCACACATAACGGCTTGTTCCGCACGTTCCTCCAACACACCAACGTTCAGCCGAAGGGCGAACCGCTGTCAAAGATCATCCAGCAGGACGAGGGCAAGAGCTTTGTCATTCGTTACCAGGAACCGATTATTCGCCCTTCTAAGAAGAACGCGGCTCCGAACAAGACTGCTGCATCTGGAACGCCGAAGCTGCTCAAACCCTGCAAAGACATCGATACCTTTTTCGATCGGCACGGCGAGTTGCTGACGTCGGTGTCGCTGTCGAGTTGGGTGTTTCCCGGCATCGCACCGCGATACGGCAAAGAATCGGCGTGGGAAGGGCCTGCAAAGATCGGCATTCTGCTCATGCTGGCGCCGATCGGGGTTCTCTACCAGCAGTTACAGGGCGGCAATTGGTTGTTCGTGATTCCCGATGTCCTCGATTTGGACGACTTCGCCAGCGTGCGCCCACAGTTGAATCTAAGTCCCGAGTTCGCCGATGTGGCCAGTCTGGGCGACGCGGCGATGCAATTCTTGGCCAACTACGCGACTCGAACTTCCCGAAAAGACACCTGCGCGGGTTGCCGCGTGGTCGCGATGGGGAGAGTCGGCTTTTACTCCAGTCAGAGTATTCGCAAAGCTGTTTTGGACGTACCTCATCAAGCAGTTTCAGTCCGGCGTTATCGTTTCTTACATCAAGTGATGGACAACCAGTTCATCTATTTTAAGCACGAAGACGAGACAACAGAACACGTTGAAAGTCCGACCGCCGGACGTACCAAGAAAAGAATCGCCAAGACGAACAAGCCGGAGCCTGCCGAGCCACAAGGTACGGGATTTTACAAGATTCCCACCGCCCGCGGTCGGATCGCAGACAATCTCGTAGAAGGTAGGCGTTGGTATGCCGACTTGTTTCAGCCGACGTCATGGGACATGCCGGACTTGGAGAGACAACGAAAACGTCAACCCGGCAAATCGATCGAACGACTTTGGTTTTATAACCTTTGTTACCAGAGGAGAAATCTGATGAGACTGATTGAAGAACCCGAACTATGGGACGATCCCAACGAGAGGCTGTTTCTCGAAGCGTTGTGGGAAATTCTGGCGTCCCTTTACAAACGTGAAGCGGATGCCGTGGAACGCGGAGGAAGTCGGAGTTGGCCGGAACGTTGTGAAGACTTGAACGAAGACATTCGGCGATCTGTGACGCGAGCGAAGACCGGTCCGCTATTGCGGGAATGTATGGCGGATCTCTTTGCCCGTCCCGTCGGAAAATACCGTTCGAAAACGGTTCGCGAGAATCCCGGCCTAATTTGGCGTTTGATCGACCGTGATTGGAAACGCGGCCGGGATTTGGCGTTGTTGGCGTTGGCGAGCTACCAAAGCAAAGAAAAACGTGGCGGCGGCAGTATTTCCGACGCCCAGGAAACAAATGACTGATTCTAACTACAAGGAGCTGAGACAATGAGTCTACATGTTTTTGGTACAGTCCTTACCGCACGAGCGATCGCGGCGAACAATCGCGGAGAAAATGAAGGGACGGCGACCACACTACAAAAGGTCATCCGCGACGGCGACCTATGCAGCACCGTCAGCAGCGAAGCGATCCGTTACGCAATCCGCGAGATCTGGTTGGAAGACAAAGATCTCAAATTGAATCGCGTCGTCTCGCACCGAGGCAGCGAGTGGCAAGACAAGGAATTCAAGAAGGGCTGGGAGAAATACATCGACAACGACGTGCTCGGCTACATGCATGCCAAGTCGGAAACGGCCAGCCGCCGTGGAATCCTAGAAATTAGCCGCGCTGTCAGCACCACACCGTGGCCGGGAACTGTATCGGCTAACTTCGCTTCGCCCGGCGCGAACCCCGGAGTAACCCACAACAATCCGATTCCCTACGCCGCGGAAATGCATGACACGCGATACCAGTTCACCTTTGCCATGACGCCCGAATCGATTGAAGGGCAAGACAAGCTGGAACGCACCCGAGCGACGCTGACCGCAATCCAGAATCTGCGTCGTGTCGGTGGAAATCACGGACGGTACCTGTACGACTTTTCGCCCGAAGCCATCGTTTTACGAGTCACAGACGACCCGGCCCCGCGGATCATGTTCTGCTTCGACGAAGCGGACGATGGTCGGTTGTCGTTGGCCAAACTGGTTCGGCGCATGACAGGCGAAGAACCGGACGTTTTCCCCGCGGAAGTAATTGTCGGTCTGGCGGTTGACAATGTCGTAGGCGTCGAAGAAATCACAGAGCGTGAGGCGACGGTGTTTCCCGGCGTGAAGGCCGCCGTATCGGAAGCGCTCAAACGCATCGGGGAGCGACTGTCATGAGCGCAGAGGGAAATGACCGGGTGACTCTGTTGGTGGAAGTTCCCATCTGCGCGTTTCGTCCGTACGAATCGCGTGAATACCAAGACACTCATCCGTTTCCGCCGCCATCGGCCGTCTACGGGATGCTGCTCTCGTTGTGCGGAGTTGGCCGGCAGGACAAGGTCCAGCATCAAGGCGTCCGCATGTCGCTGGCCATCGAGGCGTTTCCTGAGCGAGCAAAAGTATTCCTCAAGTTTCGGCGCGGCAAAGAACTCGAAGATGTGCGACCGGATTACCAGGACGTGTTGATCGGTATAAAGTTGTGGGTATGGTTGGCAACGGGGAACGATCGCGCCGATCCTCCGCTCGTGCATCGAATCCACAGCGCGTTCGACCGATCCCATGAACTTAAACGTTGCGGTGGATTGTCGCTTGGGGAATCGAGCTACTTGGTCGATTCAGTGTGTCGCAGGCAGCCGGGTGCAGACGTGCTAATGGAGTTTCTTAGACCAGATCCGGCGGGATTCCACAATTTGCCAGTCTGGATTGACCATTCGGCAAACACAAACTCGCGCATTCGCTGCAAGATCGAAAACCTGCGCGTAGCCGAAGCGCTCAAGGTGTGTTGGATCGAGATATCACCTTCAGCAAAACGCATAGCGTAACGTGCGTTTAGTAGCGACGGATGGAAACATGATCGACAAACCGTCGCATGTGGGGAGTTGGTGACAAGCGAGTTCGGCATTTCTCGATCATCCATTGTGCTGTTGTTGGTTCGTATGACGTTCAGACGGATTGTTGTTGCTCACGGAGGGGAAGGTTCTCGCCTCAAACTCTGGAGTGCACACCATGTCCGGCGATGCGTTTCCTGCCGATCTCGAATCGGCCGCCTTGACAGGCTCCCAGGTTCCGGCTGCGACGGAAACGCGGTCCGCCCCTGAGGCCAATCTTGCGGAAGCCACCGACGAACCGCCGCTGCGCGTGATGGCGCTGCATGCGCTGTTGTATTGCGAGCGACTGTTCTATCTGGAGGAAGTCGAGGAAATCCGGGTGGCGGACGCGGCGGTTTACGCCGGACGGCGTCTGCACGATGATGTGGCGCCGCTGGACGACGAGTCGCCCGAATACCGCTCGGTCGAGGTCGGCAGCGAGACGTGGGGCATCTTCGGCAAAGTGGACGCGGTCCGCCGTCGGGACGGAGTCTGGGTGGCCTACGAACACAAACGGGGCCGCTGTCGCCGCGGAGACGATAACACGCCGCTCGCCTGGCCCAGCGACCGCGTCCAAGCCATTGCCTACGCTGTCCTGCTGGCGGAAAACCTGGGCGAAATGGTGCCTCAAGCGCGTATCCGCTACCACGCGGACAGCGTGACCGCCTTCGTGACCATCGACGACGAGGCTCGTCGAGAGTTGGCCGACGCGGTGACTCGTGCCCGGCAACTCCGTCGCTCGACCGATCGGCCCCCGGTGACGGACAAC
This sequence comes from Candidatus Anammoximicrobium sp., assembly GCA_032229885.1. Classification (GTDB taxonomy): domain Bacteria; phylum Planctomycetota; class Planctomycetia; order Pirellulales; family Pirellulaceae; genus Anammoximicrobium. The sequence goes on from JAVYAJ010000387.1 coordinate 8,534, forward strand.
GAGAACCTATGCCGCCGCTGTTCGCTCGCGCCCGTCTGCCTGCCTGAAGAGGACCGTCTGCCAAAGACCCAGCACCGAGAGCGCACGCCGCCAACATTCTTCCCCTCGAACCGCGAGCGCCAGACGCTGCACGTGGTCTCGCACCGGGCGCATGTGGGCCGCAGCGGCGAGACGCTCGTGGTCACCACCGACGAAGGAACCGAGAAGATCCCCATCGGCCAGATCGACGCCGTCGTGATTCATGGATATGGAAAAGTCACAACCCAGGCCATCCACCTTTGCGCCTATCGCGGCGTGGCCGTTCAATGGATGACCGGAGGCGGGCGGTTCGCGGCGGGCACGGCCGCGTCGCCGGGCCGCGTCCAGCAGCGGATCCGGCAATATGCGGCTCTGTCCGAGCAATCGACGCGATTGCGGCTTGCCAGGCAACTGGTCCAGGCCAAGGTCGAAACCCAACTGCGGTATTTGCTGCGCGCAACGCGCGGCGACGCGACGCTCCGCCGAGCATGTCAGCGCGATATCGATCAGATCCGCCAAGCGTTGAAAGGAATTGCGGCCACGTCGACCGCCGCTTCGTTGTTGGGGATGGAAGGGATCGCGGCCAAGTCGTATTTCGCCGCGCTGCCGCGGTTGCTGTCCCCGCAAACGCCCGAGGAAATGCGGCCTTGCGGACGAAGCAAGCATCCGCCTCGCGACCGTTTCAATTGCGCGTTGAGCTTTGGCTACGCCTTGGTGCAGAGTGTCGTCCACCGGAGCGTATTGGCGGTTGGCCTCGAACCTTCGTTCGGCTTCTATCACCAGCCGCGCACCGCGGCGCCGCCGTTGGTTCTGGACCTCATGGAATTGTTCCGCACCTCGTTGTGGGAGATGCCATTGATCGGCAGCGTCAATCGAGGCCAATGGGACAGCGAGGCGGATTTCCACGTTGCCCCGCAACAAGTCTGGCTGTCGGCTCAAGGCCGGAAAAAGGCGCTGCAACTGTTCGAACAACGACTCGATGAATCGCACCGCCATCCGCACACGGGACAGTCGGCCACCTACGCTCGGCTGGTCGAACTCGAAGTGCGGCTCTTGGAAAAAGAATGGACAGGCTGTCCGGGACTGTTTGCGCAGATGCGTTTGAGGTGATGGCATGCCGGCCAGACATTGGCATTTGATCAGCTATGACGTACGCGACCCGAAACGGCTGCGGCGAGTGGCCAAGCTGTTGGAAGGTTACGGCACCCGAATGCAGTACAGTGTCTTTCGTTGCCGTCTGGACGAAGTGACGCTGGAAAAACTACACTGGCAATTGAATCAAGTTCTTGCCGCCGAAGATGACTTGTTGGTAATGCCGTTGTGCAATCAATGCGCCGCAAAAGTCCCCGTACACTCGACGGGCGACCAATCCAGTTGGGCGGAAAGACCACCCACTTTCAAGATCGTCTGACTCGCGCGAAATCTGGTTTCATGGATGCCTTCGTGGTGTCCGTTTCTCACCCCGAGACGAGTCGGAAATCCATATCAGTGGGCGATTTAGAGCCACGATCCTCGCTCTCACATCCATGATTGTCGTTGCGAGAAACCATAAACTCTGCTACTGTCAGTGGTTGAAGGACACGAACGCGCAGTGGATGGAATGCAAGTATGGTGAATTTCATCAGTCGCGACATCCGACTTCCGAGATGCGTGAAAGCGCCCCTCCTAACTCGTTTCGTCCTTAGGACTTCCGCACGATGCTGTGTCGATTTCGTTGATGCCGAAAGGCGTTGAGCAC
>JAVYAJ010000388.1:0-4747 GCA_032229885.1 Candidatus Anammoximicrobium sp.
CCGCCAGCACGATCGTCCCCGAATCGCTGCTGGTATGCGTCACGCTGACATCCGCCACGCCGTCGGCCACGGTCAGACTGTAGCCGGTGATCGCCAGCGCATCATCGCCGCCCGCGCCGCCGTTGAAAGTCAAGCCGCCCGAAGGGATCGGATTGCCTCCCGAGAAATCGACGGTCAACGTGTCGTCGCCTCCGCCGCCGTTGATGCTGATGCTGCAGGAGAAGGAACTGGCAGGGATGCTGATCGACCTGCCGTCGCCGGAGATAGTCCAGCCGGTGGGCGCGGACGCGAATTGCTCGGTCGAATCGCTGATCACTAAGTTGTTCGAGCTATCGATTTTGACCGTGAAATTGTTGGCTTTGCCCGCGACGTCCGCGTCGGCGATCGTCAGGTTGCCGGAAAGGAGCGACGCGGCGAGCGTCGCCGGCGACACTTGGGTGGAGTGCTCGACGTTCGACCAAACGCTTTCGGCGAAGACGACGGGCTGTTGCCACGTCACGCGCCAGTCGTCCAGGGTCGGAGTAACACCGGTGTTGGTTGTCGCCAGGTTGGCCCGCAGGCGGATTGTGGTGTCTACGATCCCGCTCAGGTCGGCGCCGTTGGCGAGGTTGGCATAGCCTGGGATGGGCGTCCACCCCGTGGCCGGCAGCACGTCGATCGTCAGGCTCGTATTGGCAGGAATGGTTTTGCTGAAGAACAATCCTCCCCAGTGGTCCGAGGCGTTCCTGGTCAGCGTCGTCGAGACGATGCTGCCGGAAGTGACGTAGCCGCCGGGCGCGTACGTGCGGAGGTTATCAAACGTCGCCCATTCCGCGCGGCCTGAGACGTCAGACGTAATCCATTCCCCCAGCTTCAGCGTATGCGTGCCTGTCCATCCAGATACATCCACGGAAGCATTGGCGTTGGCCCCGGTGGACGCCGACCACACCAGTGTGTTATCGACGTAGATGCGCTGTTCGGTGTGCGTCATTGGATCCCCGAGCGTCGTATCGTAGGCAAACTGAAGACTGCCGAGGCCCGTGAAGTTGACGGTCTGTTCGAGGTAGTGGTAGCGTCCAGACAAAAACGACTCATTCCAAGGGGTCCAGAATCGCAGATAGGACGAGCCCTGGGCCGGCATAATGCCGTAGTGGATATTGCTCGTGTCGCTGGAAATCGCTGCGCTTTGGATGGAGTTCCAGCCACTCAAGCCGGATTCCCAACTAGGATTGCTGATCCGTCCCGTGATTTCAACGCCGGCCCCGCTGGCGAGTTCCACCCCGCCGCCCACGGTCGCCACGACGCTCGCCAGCGTATCGGTGTTGAAGTCGGCTTGAGTGGTCTGGCCCCAGGTGTTCGTGCCGCCGGAGAGTTGTTTGCGGGCTTTGACCCGATAGTAGTACGTCTGGCCGATGGTCAATCCGGAGAACGTGGTTTGCGTGCCCGAGATCCAGCCGCTGTTGCCGTCCGGGGTCGCGAAACTGGGATCCGTGTCGTATTCGGCATAATACTGATCCGCGCCGGGCGCGGCGGCCCAGAAGACTGTGTTCTGGGTATCGGCGGTGGAGAAGGGCTCCGCAGTCAGGACCGGCGCGGGTTGAACGGCCACGGAATAGCTCCACGTCACGTTCGCCAGATCGTTTCCCGCCAGGTCTTCGATATCGTTGGCGTGCGGCGCGAGGCTCAGGTTCAAAGTCCCGCTCGACAAGCCACTGACCGGGAACCGCCAGGTGTTGCCGCTGATGTTGCTGGGCGCCCCGACGCTGCCCCCGGCGGCTCCCGACAAAACCAGATCGCTGGCGTCCACGCCCGTCACCGATTCCGAAAACGTCACGTCGACATTCACACTGGATGTGCTGATCGTGGAACCGGGCGACGGCACGCGATTGCTCACCGTCGGCGGCGTCGCGTCGCCGCCGGTCGACGTGACATTCAATTCGATTGGGGCATACCAACCGATCGCAGCGCTGCCCGATTGACGTTGGCCTCGAAAGGCCGCGAAGCTTGCCCCACCGTTGACTAACGTTTGCAACGCACTGGTCACGTCAACAGACAGGTTGTAGGGCTCGCCCGTCGGTGCTACCGACTTAACGAACGTTGCTGATTGCTGATAATCCGTTGTGCTGCGGACGCCGTCGCCGGCGTAATAATACCAATCCACCGTCGGCCCGCCGTAGTATGTATACCAACCGCTTGCGGTGATCGTGGCGGATTGAATCGTACGTCCTGCCAGGCTACCGATGTTGAATTCGGCGACTGCCCGTGCATCGTAGGAATTGTACGGAGCGTATTCGCCTTGGCCGACCGTTGGCTGGCTCCCGCTGTAATATCCTGTCCCCGTGTCGTCACCAATTCCGTTTTTGTCCATGTCGAAGATCGAGCCCGAGTAGAAGGGGCTTATGACCGCCAGCAGCCTGCGGTCCTCTAGCGATTCAAGAAACAGGGCGCGGCGGCGGGCATTGCGACCGGGGCGCGGAAAACGAGCTGATTGACGGTGGTGCGGCGCGCGTTTACGAGAGCTGTCACATCGAGTCATCGTTGGTACACTCCTGTCAGGTCGTGGTTTCGCAAATCGGAACAAAACGCGGAAGTGCCGCGTAATCACGTCGTTGGTCAAGGTTTATCCGCCGTGGCATCGGTGGCGAACGTCAACGCACCGATGGCGGACCTCGCGTCAGTGGCTTCTTTCATAGGTGCCTGGCCAGTATTCTGATCACCATCCCACGGCGGATCGTGGGAAGATCTCGCGTTCGAAGCGAAGCTCTCTAGTGCGACGTCACGGCTAAATGTCGGGGTAGTCGCGATCATCAGGATGAGGAAACTCCGTGCTATGGCGAGTATCACAGCCCGTAAATCATGCTTGGACAACGTACTAGGCGTACTGGCCGCCATATCTTCTTAAAGGGAATCAGACGCGGCGATTTCGACTGCTATAGACCGTTCAAGGTCCCAATCGATCGCCTCGCAGGCAAAACACACCGCGCGGAACTTGCCTGTTTGCCGCGCTGGTGTGTGCAGAACGTACAGACCCTTTGTGTATCCTATGCCCGACGCGTTCTTGTCCGCGGTATTCAGGCTAAACGTCAACCGATGCCTGTCGCTGGTCGGTTAGCATCCGTACGCGCCGGGCGGACGACACGTTCTAGCGTCCTCGTTCCGGCGCATCTGTCCATAAGAGGCGGTCGGCCCTACTTTTTGTCTTTTCTCTGGCGCTTGTCCTAGCGCTCGCCACGGGGATGTGGGGCGTGATGGACCTGTTGGCAGAGGCGCAAACCTGGTGCGTGAGCCGGACTGAACTCCAACGGCGTCGACTTCCAGCCGGTCTCCGCTGCGAAGTGGGTGACCACACCGAGCCATATCCGCTAAGCTACGTCTAGCGATATCAGGCCGTCGCGCATAGCCCATTCGTGCTAGTTATGTTCATTTGATCACACACCGGATTCGGATGTCAAGCTTTCCTTTCGATTTCTGGGTTTTTGATCCCCTGGACTACCAACCTCAAACATCGTGAACTTGTATGACTATGTTTTCAGGTAGCGAGAACGTTAAGTTGTTGAAGGGCTACATGTTGTGGTGTTCCGTGTTCCGTGTTCAGGCGACAGCGTTAAGTTGTTGAACGGTTATATGTTGTGCTTGCAGTAGCGCTGGGAACCACGAATGAACACGGATGGACACGGATCCATACGACGCGCGCGGTGCGCGCATACGGGAACCACACAAATGACAAAGGACGAAGGACGAATGACAAATGCCGTTAGATGCGATGTCTGTATTCGTGTGATGCATGGTCCTCTTCAATATTTCTCGGCCCGTGTTTGGTTGCGGCTGCCGGCCGCGCTGGGTGGAAGCGAGTGCAGAGCCGAACGCCTGTACTACCACTTTGGCAGGCGCAACACCCGTTGTTCGCCCTTTGGTTGCGGCCGAGCGCGGCGAGCCCGCGCTAGGGCACGAGCGCAGATCTCGACGTCAGACGCGGCGGCGGTGGCGGCGGTGGCGAGAGACCGCGACCATCGCGGCCGGGAGACCACGCCGTGCGCCACTGCCCTCCACATGCTTAATTCCGCTTTGGATACAAGTCGGACACGAAAAATAAAAAAAGTCCGAACTTTTTGTTTTACCCTTGGTTTGCCCAGGGTAAGCACCGGCGATCCTTTTCTCACCGGCCTTCGTCTGCCAGGTTCCGGCGAGCCGGGCCCGCGGGCCAGAGCACGCTCGCCGCGCTCGCCTCGACGTCACCGCAACGCACCATTCGCCAACTTACTGTCGTACAAAAAGGGATGGTCGTATAGAACGCGGTTTTTGGTAACAGCGACGGGTCGGTGGGGCGCATGACCGCCGGCACTGACACGACTGTCCACCCGGAAGCGAGGCCAAGGATGGTGCGCAAGACGAGAGAACGGTTCGACGAGGCGACCGAACCGGACATGCGGAACTTGTTCGTGACCCTTTCGGAGAAGGATCCGCGGAGATATGCGGCAATCCAGCAGCCTGTCCAGGAATTGAACGCGACCCACAACATATTGTGGAGGCTCGATCGCAAGCAACACGACTTACTTGTGGCATTTTCGAATATTCAGACAGCCTCCTAGTGCCGCAAATCAGAATTGGCAGGTCACTATCGCCAGACTTTCGCCAGTCTGTGCAATATCGTAAGTCGGGATTTATAGCCACGACGACTGGTCCCTACCCAGTTTGTCAGCTGAAATGCGCTCGTTGAGAGTCTGCGCAGTGTGTAGGGCCACGCTCCACGCGTGGTTGGAGGGCCACG
>JAVYAJ010000389.1:0-6158 GCA_032229885.1 Candidatus Anammoximicrobium sp.
GACGGATCTTTGGGTGACGGATCTTTGGGTGACGGATCTTTGCTCGATGGGCCTTCACCCAGCCCGAGCTTGCCTTCCTGACATCCCGCCTGCCTGACGTCGATCCGGTGCGTGCAGGTTCGACAAGACACAAAAAAGGACCGCTGATGAACCGTTTTCTGCTTGCTTTTACATTGGGGATCATGTTCGCGACCGGGTGCCAGCAGCGCGCGGCCAGCCCGCCGGGTCAGCCTGGCGCCCCGAGCCAGGCGGCGACTCCGTCGAGCTCGCCAGAAGCATCGCCGAACGCGGCGACGTCCCAGCTCGCGACAAAGCGGCTGGAAACCGCGCCCGCGCCGAGCACTGCGACGGCGCCGGGCGCCGGGACAACGGCGGCCCAAACGGGAGCGCACGCGGCGACTGCGCCGGACGACGCCGCCGCGGTCGCGGCGCTGGAGAGGCTCGAGGCGAAACTGAAGCGCAACGCCGCCGGGTCGGTCATCGACATGGATTTTCGCGGTACGGCGATCGAAGACGCGGCCCTAGCGCATCTGAGCGGCCTGCCCCATGTGCAATCCCTCGATCTGCGCGATTGCAAAATCACCAACGCCGGACTGGCGCATCTGGCGAGTCTGAACGAGCTGCGCGCGTTGCGGATGTCCGGCAAGAGCGGCGCGACTACGGTCGACGACGCCGGGCTGGCGGCGCTAAAAGGCTTGACCCGGCTCAAGGTCCTGGGATGCGATTTTCTGTGGGTCAGCGAGAAGGGATTGAGCGAGCTCGACCAAGCGAAAGACCTCGAAGAGCTGTACCTCGCTCAGACGCTGGTCGACGACGATTCGCTGGCGGCGCTGGCGTTGTTTCCACGGCTGAAAAAGCTGCGGATCTCGAAGACTCAGGTTACCGGCGAGGGGCTCGCGCACCTGCCCAAACTGACCCAGCTCGAAGAACTGGATCTGAGCGAATGCAGTCAGTTGGACGATGCCGCGCTGGCGCACCTGGCCGAGATGCCTCAATTGACCCGGCTGAACCTCTGGCGCGTCCAGATCGGCGATGAAGGAGTCGCGCACCTGGCGGGGCTGACCAACCTGCGTTGGTTGAATCTGGACAACACGCTGCTGACCGACGCCGGCTTGCCCCATCTGGCCAAGATGACGCGTCTGACGTTCCTACATCTGGGATCCACGTCCGTCTCGGACGCAGGCTTGCACTATCTCGAGCCGCTGACCGCGCTCAAGGAGCTCAAGGTGACGCGAACCCCCGTCACGGCAGACGGCACGGCCGAGCTGCAGAAAAAACTGCCCGATACGGCGATTCAACTGCAGTATATCGAAGGGCAGTAGCGCGCCGGTCGGCCGAGTCCCCCGGACGCCGCGCCCGGCTCGGGCAGGGACGCGGGATGAAAACCGCGCCACACGGGCGCAGAGCGAGGTCGGACGCGCTTTGGTGGCGGACACGGTTCGGGCGCTTGTCCGTCGGCGAGCGACGGCCGATCGGCGACGGCCGTTGTCCGCGGACGGGTCAGCGTCACAGCGTCTGTTCGGCCGATTGAACCGTGACCTCGAGCACGGCGCGGGCCCAGGGAAACTTTTCTTTGAGTCGTGAAAAGCTTTCCCCCTGTGTGGCAACGGCCGCTGTGCCTTTGATCAAGAACCCCGTCCCTTTGTACGTTTTGCCGTGGACTTCACGGTTCGTGGCGGCGAGCTGGATGCGGTTGTCGCGGGCCAGGTTCTGCTCGGTCCGCGCCATGCCGCCCATCGGGATCAGCAATTTGTCGTCCGCGGTCACGTGGACATAGCTGTTCCAAGAGCAGACCAGATGAGGCTCGTCGGGGCCCTGCGTGACGATCGAGATCGCCGTGTCTGGCGGGCTGGTCAATACTTCGAGAAGTTTTTCATCCAACATCGGGCAATCCCTTTACTTGGGTGTCAGACCAATCGATCCGTTGCCTCATCGTGGCCAGGATCGCCCCGCGTCGGCATCCGGGCGACTCGCCAGCGGGGCAGCCTGCGCAATCGTCTCGCCGCTGTCGTTGCGTCCGCGCCCTTTGCAGCTCGACGGATTCCTGCAAGAATGAGCCCTCGCACGCCGCGCATCGGCGCCCGTTTGTCGACGGACTTGGCCGGCGCGCGGCCGGGATCTCGATTCGAGGCGAGACGCAACCATGAGCATTCACGATCATACGGATTCCGGCGAGCCGGTCCAACCCCGCTTGGCTGCTCAACGGAGCGGCTGGACGTCTGGGTGGGCGACGTTTTCGGCCCGTCCCACGCCGGCGACGCGCTGGTCTGGCGTGCCGTATCGCCCGGCGCGGAGCGTTTTGCTCACGTGGGTCGCGCGGCTCGTCGTGATTTGGACGGGCTGGTTGGCGGTCGGCGGGCTGAGCGGCACGGTGTCCGGCGCGCCGGCGAACGAACCGGCCGTCCTCGCACCGGCCGTCAACGAACCGCCTGAGGACGCCGTCTGGGACACGGGTTTCGAGGCCGGCGACCAGCAACCGGCTGGCTGGACCCTCGAGGGCGCTGGCCGCTGGGTCGATCGACGGTTGCTGGAGGTCACCGGCAACGGGCGGGATTCAAGCCTCTGGCGCAGCGGCGCGTACCGTTTCGAGCCGGGGCGGACGTACCGTTTCCAGACCCGCCTGCGCCGGGGCGACGGCACGGGGACGGCGATCACCGGCCCCGGTTTCGCCAACCGGGATCACGCTTCGTTGAACTCGCTGTGGCAGTGGGTCGGCCATGTCTTCCGCGTCCCTGACGGTCCCGCCGCCAGCCATATCTTGCGACTGGGCCAATGGCACGCCACCGGGGCAATCCAGTTCGAGCGGGTGCGGGTCGCGCCCGTGGCGCCCGTCCATCGCGCGACCCACGGGATTGTGCTGGGCCAGGGAGAAAGCATCCGCGCGCGTGAGTACCGCTTCGACGGCTCGTTCGGCCACGAAGGGAGCAATTTTCATCGCGTCCTCGCCGCCGCATCGGCCTCGTTCAATTCAGATCGGTGGACCCTGGGCAGCGGCAGCCAGGTCACCTACGCCTTCGGCCTGCCGGAACACGATTTTCTGACGGGCCGAGTCGAAGTCCACGTCAACTATCATACGGGTGGCCGCTGTCTGATCGAGATCAGCCGTGATGGCCAGGACTGGACGCTGTTGGCGTCGCCGGACTCGGTCAGTTCGGCGGCCGTCGATGTGCCCGCGGACCTGCTGCCAGCGCCGCGGCTCTGGTTGCGGCTGCGCGGAAGCGAAGGTGGGGCAAACCTGCAAGTCAACCGCGTGCTGTTCACGGGCTTGTTGAGCGGCGTGGCGCCGGACGCGACGGGCGAAACCGTCTATGCCGAGCTCACGGGCTCCGGCACGGCTCTGCGCGTCGAGGCGATCCAACGGCAACGAGACGCCGCAACGGGAAACGAGCTGTTGACCGTTCGCGTGCGGAACGATTCCCAGCGGACGGTGCAGGCGCGACTGGATCTCGAGCCGGCCGGAGACGATGGCGGGGCCGCCGTTCAAGGCATCGCTGCTGGGCAGTCGAGCGACTTGACGCGGGCTTTGCCCGCGCTGCAGGCCGGCGCGCAGACGATCCGTTTTCGCGTTTCCGCGGCGGGAGCCGGCCAGGTCTCGGGACAGATCGAGGTCCGCGTGCCCGATTTGTACCGCGCGGATTACGGGCAACGCCTGGCGGGCATCGCGGGCGACACGGCCGTCTGGTGGTGCCCGGCCACGCACAAGGTCGCCCGCTCGCGCGCCGTTCCCGGCGAGGTGTGCCAGGCCGTCGAGCTCGAGGCGGCGCGCCATGATTGGGAGGCGGCGCAGATCGTCGTTCGTCCCGCGCAGCCGCTGCACGGCTTGACGGCGACCGTGTCCGATTTGACGGGGCCCGCCGGCGCTTGCATTTCCGCCGATCACATCAAGCTGTTGTACGCCTATTATCACTTCGTCCATACGCCGACGGACTCGACGGGCGTGCGCGACTGGTGGCCAGACGCGCTGCCGCCGCTCGACCAACCGCTGGACGTCGCGGCTCACGAGAACCAGCCGCTGTGGACCCTGGTTTACGTGCCGCCCGATGCGGCCCCCGGCGATTACCAAGGGCATGTTCGGCTGCAGGCGGCGGGATTCGCCGCCGAGGTTCCGCTGCGGCTGCTCGTCTGGAACTTTACGTTGCCGGCTCGCGGGCATCTGCAGACGGCGTTCGGCCTGTCGCCGGGCGAGATCTTTCGCTATCACGGCCTGAAGACCGAGGCCGACAAACGACGCGTGTTGGACCTGTACTTTCGTTCGTTTGCCGAGCACCGCATCAGCCCGTACGATCCGACTCCGCTGGATCCGATTCGCGTCAAGTTTCTGCCGGACGAGGATCCGCCGCGCGCCGAGCTCGATTTCACGGCGTTCGATCGCGCCATGACCGAAGCCCTGAGCAAGCACCGGTTCAACACGTTTCGGCTCCACATCCAGGGGATGGGCGGCGGAACGTTTCACGAACGTTACCCGCCGCGGATCGGCGAGTTTGCGGAGGGTACGCCGCAGTACGAGGCCATGTTCTCGAGCTATGTGCGTCAGCTCGAGTCGCATCTGCGCGACCGCGGCTGGCTGGACATGGCCTACGTCTACTGGTTCGACGAGCCGGAGCCGCGGGATTATGATTTCGTCGCCCAAGGCATGTGCCGCCTGCGCCGCGCCGCGCCCGGATTGGCGCGGATGCTGACCGAAGAGCCCGGCGACAACGTACTGGCGGATCTGGTCGATATCTGGTGCCCGGTCAGCTACAACTACGACCCACAGCAGGCCGAGCGACGGCGCGCGAGCGGCGATCGCCTGTGGTGGTATGTCTGCACCGGCCCCAAAGCGCCGTACTGCACCCTATTCATCGATCATCCGGCCAGCGAGCTGCGCGTCTGGCACTGGCAGACATGGCAGCGGAACATCGTCGGGACGCTGGTCTGGCAGTCGAATTACTGGACATCCGGCGCGGCATTCCCGGACCAGCCGCAGAATCCTTACGAAGACCCGATGGGCTACGTCAGCGGCTACTCGACGCCGCGTGGGGTCAAACGTTTCTGGGGCAACGGCGACGGCCGCTTCTTGTACCCGCCGCTCGCCGCGGCGATGCCCGGCCGCTCGGGCGGTGAACCGGTCCTTGCGCCGCCGGTGTCCAGCATTCGCTGGGAAATGCTGCGCGAAGGCGTCGAGGATTACGAATACCTGTGCTTGTTGCGAGAGGCGATCGAGCGGCGGCGCGACAAATTGACGACGGACGAATTGCAGCGGGTCCAATCGCTGTTGGACGTGCCCGCCGCGATCACCTCGAACATGACTACCTTCACGACCGATCCTACGCCGATCTATCGCCAACGACGGGCGATTGCCGAAGCGATTGAACAACTGAGCGGCGAATGAGCGGCGAAGATTCGAGCGCCCCGAGAACCGAGATCGCCAACGCCCACCGAAAGGGCGCGGCGCGCAGGGCCGAGACGGACGCAGCACGGCTTGGGTGCATTCCCAAATAGTGTCACGTCGAGATATGTGTAAGGGGTTCAGGGTTCATGGGTTGGGGCGGATTGAGTGTGACGTCGGGGGTTGCGTCCGGCGAGAAACACGACGCATGCCAGTGCCACGTCAGGCGGCGGTCGCGCGACATCGTATGCTGCACGGCGTCAAGCATCTGGTCCCAGCGGTCGGTGAGCAGGTTCGCCCGCAACGCAAACACTGCCTCTGCGTTCTCGGCTAGCCAGGACACCGCGTTGCTCTTCAACCGCAGGTTGATCACCCGCCGGATCGTGGTCTCGATCGCACCGCTGCCGCAGGGCAGGCCACGACGCCGGAACTTCCGGTATCGCAGATGCCCCGCCTCGCCGTGCTGACGCAGGTAGCGGATCTCCGTCCACACTTTGTCTTTCTCCGCCCGTCCCGCGGTGAGCCGTTCCAACTCGGCCACCACCTCGGCGTGCCGGCTGTGCTTCAGCCAGCCACGCAGTTCGGCGAACTTCGCACGCCGTGTCTGCGCCTTCAACTTCAGAGACTGCAGGGCCCGATGGAGATGCTGCACCGCGTGACGCCAGTCCAGCACGCGAGCCGTCCGCAAGGGACCCAGACCGGCCCGCCGGATGATCTCGTCCAGACGGTCCCAAATCCACCGCCCCCCATCCGACACGAACACCACCACCTCCGCCTTCGCCGCGCCCAA
>JAVYAJ010000390.1:0-7138 GCA_032229885.1 Candidatus Anammoximicrobium sp.
CGCACCACCAAACTCACCGACCCCAACGGCAACGTCACGTACACGGTGTACAACGACGACGCCCACGAGGTGCGCACCTATCGCGGCTGGGATGCCACGACGGGCACGACCACCGGGCCGATTGAAGTGGTGCGCACCTATCGGCCTGTGGCCGGGGCTGGTGCGGGCCAGCGGAGCGTGTACTTTGAGACACTCACCAGTTCGGCGACGCCCACGGTCGGCGGATCGGTCGGGAGTTACGTGCCAACCGGCGCGGAGGCTATCGACGCCAGCAACATCGAATCGCTATCCCGGCGGATTACCAACGACGCGGGCCAGATCGTCGAGACCGACGACTACTTCTCGCTGGCTGGCGTCACCTATGTGCAGGCCGATGCCCGGTTGGGTACGGAGTCGAACGACAGCAGCACCGGCAACTACCATGCCACGCTCTTCGACTACGACAAACGCGGCAGGCGGCATCGCACGGAGGACGCCACCGGCACGATCACGCGCACGGTTTTCGATGCGCGCGGGCTGATGACCGAAACCTGGGTCGGCACCGACGATGTGCCGACGACCGGCTTCTGGTCGCCGGGCAACAACGCGGGCGCGAACATGGTCCAGACGACCGAGTATCAGTACGACGGCGGCGCGGACGGGGGCGACGGCAACCTGACGCAGGTTACGCAAATTCCCGGCGGCTCGGCAGCCGATCGCGTGTCGCAGATGTTCTACGACTGGCGGAACCGCCTGGTCGCCACGAAGAATGCCGTCGAAACGGGCGAAACCACCGCCGACAACACGCACTTCATCCAGTACACCGACTTCGATAACCTCGGTCAGGCCACGGCCCGCTACACCTTCGACGGCGATACGGTGACCATTGTGGATGCCAACTCGGACGGCGTGCCTGACCAGCCATCCGCCAGTCTCTTGCGGGCCAAGACCACGACGGAGTACGACGAGCAGGGACGCATCTTCCGCTCCACCCAGTTCGCGGTCGATCCTGCCACGGGCAGCATCTCCTCGACCGGCCTGGCGACCGACACCTGGCGCGACCACCGGGGCCAGGTCATCAAGACGCAATCCCCCGGCGCGGCGGCTCAAAAATTTGCCTATGACGGCGCGGGCCGCACGATCGTGTCGTACCTGACCGACGCCACGGGAGATAGCGGCTGGTCGGATGCCGACGATGTGACGGGCGACACGGTGCTCGAACAGACCGAAACCATGTTCGACGCCGGCGGCAACGCGATCCTGACGACGCGCCGCGCCCGGTTCCACGACGCCACCGCTACCGGCGCGCTGGGCACTCCCACGAGCGGCGTCCCGGCGCGTGTGAGTTATCAGGCCGCCTATTTCGACGCGGCCAATCGCCTGACGCACTCGGTCGATGTCGGCACCAACGGCGGCACGGCCTACACCCGCCCCGGCACGCCGCCAGCCCGCTCCGACACCGCCCTGGTGACGAGCTACGATTACGACGCCGCCGGACGCATCGACACCGTGACCGACCCGCGGGGGCTGGCGACGAAGTCGTTCTTCGATCTGCTGGGGCGCACGACGCAAAGCGTGGCCAACTACATCGATGGCATGCCATCGGACGCGGACGACCAGACGACCGAGTACACCTACAACGGCGTGGGGCAGACGCTGAGCGTGAAGGCCGTGCTGCCCGGTGGGGCATCGCAGGTCACGCAGTACGTACACGGCGCGAGCCAATCGCGCGGCGATGCCTTGGACGCCAACAACCTGATGGTCGCCACGCGGTATCCCGACAAGTCCACCGGCGCGGCCAGTGCCAGCGAAGAGGAGCCGGTGACGTATAATGCGCTGGGCCAGCGTCTGACTTATACCGATCGAAATGGTTCGGTCCACAGCTACAGTTATGACGTACTGGGCCGGATGACGGCCGACACGGTGACGACGCTCGGCAGCGGCGTGGATGGGGCGATTCGGCGGATCGGCTACCGCTACAACTCCCAGGGGTTGCTCGAAAAGATCACCAGCTACTCAGACACCGCAGGCACGACAATCGCCAACGAGGTACTGCGGGAATACAACGGCCTGGGGCAGATTACGGCCGAGTATCAGGCCCATGGCGGGGCAGTGAATACCAGCACGACGCCCAAGGTGCAGTACGCCTACAGCGAAATGGCCAGCGGGGTGAACCACAGTCGGCTCACCAGCGTGACGTATCCCAATGGTCGAGAGATCGATTACAATTACACCAGTGGGACTGATGACGCCATCAGCCGCTTGAGCAGCATCAGCGACAGTTCCGCGACACTCGAAAGTTACTCCCATCTGGGACTCGATACCGTGGTCCAACGAGCGCACGCACAACCGGGCGTCGATCTGAGCTACATCAAGCTCACCGGCGAGAGCGTTGGCGATGGCGGCGACCAGTACATCGGATTAGATCGGTTTGGCCGCGTGGTTGACCAGCGCTGGCTCTCGGGCACGACCGACAAAGATCGCTACCAGTACGGTTACGATCGGGATGCGAACCGGCTCTACCGCGAAAACGCACTCGATGCCGCGATGAGCGAGTTGTACGCCTACGACGGGCTGAATCGTGTGACGAGCATGGAGCGCGGCACGCTCAATGGGACGGAGGACGGCCTGACGGGCACCGCCAGCCGCAGTCAGTCCTGGGACTTGGACGCCCTCGGCAACAGCGACACGGTAACGACCGACGGCACGGGCGAGGCGCGCACTCACAACGCCCAGAACCAACTGACACAAGTGGGCGCGGCCAATCTGGCCTTCGACGCCAACGGCAATCTGACCACCGATCAGAACGGCAAAACCCTGCGTTACGACGCCTGGAACCGCCTAGTCGAGCAAAAGAACAGCATGGCGAGCGAGATCGTTTATGAGTACGACGGCCTGAACCGCCGCATTACCGAAGGCACGACGGAAATCTACTTCACGACCGCGTGGCAGGCGATCGAAGAACGCAATGCGAGCAACCAGACCACTATTCAATACGTCTGGTCTCCGGTGTACGTGGACGCGATGATTCTCCGCGACCGAGATACCAACGCCGACGGCACCGTCGATGAGCGCCTCTACGTCGCGCACGACGCCAACTGGAACGTCACAGCGCTAATAAACACAACCGGCACGGTAGTGGAGCGTTTCCAATACGACGCCTACGGCAAGCGCACGGTCCTCGACGCCGCCTGGTCCTCAACCACCGAAGCCTACTCGTTCCAGCACGCCCACCAAGGCGGCAAAATCGACGCCATCACCGGAAAAATCAACTTCCGCAACCGCGACTACGACACGGACCTGATGCGCTGGGTTCAGCAAGACTACAAAGCCGGCTACGTCGACGGCCTGAATTTGTATCAGTATGAACGTAGTTCACCGGGTAATGTAGTTGATCCAACCGGCCTATGCTGCGCTAAGTCATTACGTAGCGCACTGGCGCTCATGAGAGAATATACTGATGCGCTCGCAAGTTTGCCGTTTGTGTTTCCCTTGCACAGCAATAATCCGCATCAGCATTGCGTCTGGAATTGTCGCATGACGCGCGTGATGGGGCCCGTCTTCGCCGCGCAAATGTCGTGGCAGAAAGAGCAGATTGATGCCGCGTTCGCGGACTTACGGGATTCTCTCCAGGCAGAGGATTGCTTTTGTTGCTTGCCCAAGTCCGCGAGGAATTTTATCGAGGATAGTGCTGACAGTGCCTGGCAGCCAAGCGACTTCCTGGATAATTCTGCTGGAATTGGTGTGGGGCTTACGATAGCCGATAAATTCCCGTGGAATGATACGCTCTGCGAACAAGCCTGCACGTCCATTGGAATAGGCCCGACCACTCCAGAGGGAAATGAACCCGGCAGCATGCGCCCGTTTGGTCCCAGAAGTAAGCCACACGCTCAATGCAATTAATAATTGAGGTTGATTTCCGGTACGTGGAGGGATTCTTCGTGACTAATAATCTAGCATCTGTCGCGATGGTGGTCGAGATTGCTGCGTTGGTTGCCGCAACTTGCGCCGGGCCTACCCCTACTGTTGCCGCCGACGCCGGGACAGAGCCGTGCAAGGGCCGGCCGGAGGTCCAGGTGAACGATCCCACAGGCGCTGCTATCGAATTAGTGTATATCAAGCCTGGGTCGTTCCTTATGGGACGAGCCATCAAGATACCGACGATCGGTGCCATTCTTGGAGGTCCAGTCGATAAGTTGGACGATGGCCCACCACGGCGGGTGACGATCACCAAGGGGTACTACCTGGCAAAGTACAAAGTGACGGTGGCCCAATACTGCGCATTCTTAAATGAGCAGCCGGAAGCAAAACAGACTGAGTTTGTTCGACTTGCTCCTGTGGCCCCTTCTGCCCGTCTGGTGAAGAAGAACGGCAAATATGTTCCCCACAAAGGCGTCGAGAACGCCTCTATCAATACGGCAACGTGGTCGGGGGCGAATGAGTATTGTTACTGGCTCTCAAAGAAGACAGGCCAAACCTTCCGCCTGCCAACTGAGGCTGAGTGGGAATTTGCCGCGCGAGGCCCTGAAGGAAGGCTATATCCTTGGGGCAATGAACCTTCTGGCAGGCATGATTACGAGGACTTTCAGGACAAGACGAAGTACCCTGATCCCTGGAGTGCCGATCCCGTGGATGCGTTTCCTCACAATAGAACCCCAAACGGCCTAGCCCGCATGGTGGACGCCGTAGGGGAATGGGCTTCGGACTATTATGCAGAGTATCCCAGCAAGGATGAAGTTGACCCCGTGGGGCCAAAAGGTCAGCACGAGCAGGAACGCGACCTGAAAGGCTCGAGAGTTCTTCGCGGAAGGTGGCAAAGTCTTACTGACCGCAGTGCTGGTAGCGCTGAGCTAAAAGCTTTCCTGTTTAGAGGCGTCAGCGGAGTTTACGGTTTTCGAGTACTGATGGAGTGCGACGCAAAGCCTAAAGCGCATTGATACTTGTATCGTTGACCGAAGAGTTTCAGGAGCACTCGGGCCCGGTCAACATGGCCACCAGTCCCAGCGTGGAGTACGTGTTCAGCGAAATGGTCTCCGGGGCGAATCACAGCCGACCCGTGCGTACGGTGTATCCGAACGGGCGAATCGTGCGCAGCGAGTACGGCGCAAGCGGCGGGTTGAACGATCGCATCAGCCGGTTGGAGTTTCTGGCGGACGACGCTTCGGGCGGCATTGTGCCGCAAGGTCTTGCCGCGTTCGACAAAGAGGGTATTTTAACGAAGTCGGTTCCCCTCACGAGGGTTGCAAAACCTGTTTCGGCGGCACCACATTGCCAACGGCAGAAAGATCATCTATGCGCAGTAGCACCAACGTCGCCTTCCGAAAGCAAAGGGGGAAGCTATGACTCCCGAAGCCGCCTTGGAAAAGCAGATCGAACGCTATCGAGCGATGAGCGGCGAAGAGCGGTTGAAAATCGCGCTCGACCTCCACGCTTTTTCTTGTGAGATGGCCCGTGAAGGAATTCGCAATCAGTTTCCGGATGCGGATGAAGCGGAAGTAGATCGACGACTGCGATTGCGATTGAAGGCCGCGAACCAATGAGAACCGAACGGGAATTGCTGGTTGACTGCCTGGAAAGGCTCAATCGCCTGGGCGTTCCCTATATGCTCGTCGGATCAATGGCCAGCAACTACTGGGGCATTCCGCGCACCACGCACGATCTCGGTTTCGTGGTTGTCTTGCGGAACGCGGATGTTGAACCGCTTGCTGTCGCCTTCGGCGAAGGATTTGCCATCCAACCGGAATCGATCCGCAAGGCGTTTTCGCCACCGCATCAGTTCCATGCGCTGGATGAACAGTCGGCGCTGAAGGTCGATTTCTGGATGTTGAAGGATGATACTTTTGAACGCAGTGCGTTTGACCGCCGACGAAGCGTTACTCTGTTCGGTACCGCGGCCTGGATCACGACCGCCGAAGATGTGATCCTGCACAAATTCCACTGGCACAAGATTTCACCGTCGGAACGACAGTTGTACGACGCTGCCGGCGTTTATGCCGTGCAAGGCGACGCGCTCGACACCGCCTATCTCCGTCACTGGGCTTCCGTCTTGGGTGTCGGGCAGGAATTGGAAGCCTTGCTGTCCGGCCTACTCCAACCCAAATCAACCTGAGCGGTACTCGCACAGGTGACGTTATACGTTAGTTCCTGCCAAAATGCTCCCGCGCATCATCGGCGAGAGCCACCAAGATTTTGCCGCCCCGCGGATCGCAGATAATTCGTTTCACGACTTCTGGCAGTCCCCCGTTTAGAGCCTGGATCGTACCCGGCGTCCTTGAGAATGCGTTTGACCGTATTCCGTGAGATCGAGCGGACGCCGAGTTTCTTGAGCTCGCCCAGGATGCGGGTATAGCCCCACTGGTTCTCCTTGGCCAGCTTCAGAACCAGGCGGCGGATTTGCTCGGGCGTGCGGCGGCGGCCGCGTTGGACCGGCACCTTTGGGCCGCCTTTCTTTTCGGCCCGAATCCACTTCAACAGCGTGTCGGGGGCCACGATGGTCGTCAGTTGCCGCAACACCTTCCCTCCCAACTTCTGGGCGAACCGCACCAGCCGGTGCTTTTCTTTGGGGGTGATCGTGATGCGTTTTGGCAACTTGCCGCGGAGGATCTCGTTCTCGACCTTCAGGTATTTGACCTGCCGGGCCAGTTCTTTCTGGGTCGAGCCGGCGATCACCAGCAGCAGGGACTGAAAAACGTTGGTCATCGAATTAGACTGGTTTTACCGCTGGGAATCGTGGGAGTGCATGAATTTTGGCACCCCGGATGGCGCTCGTCCTCTGCTCAAACATACGTTACGGTCGGCAGGATCGGCCGCGGCGACGTTGCCCGCGAAGTGCCTTTGAAAGTCGCGCGCGTGTTAACCTGCGGCGGACGGTTTTTGGCAACGCTGCTGGTTAACAGTCGGCGCGACTTTTCGCGTTAAGTCTGTTGTGCCGGTTTCACGATCGGTTGAATTCGGTTTGCTGCAACCGATTCGGACGCGAACTCAAAAAGCCCGAGAAACCAGCGATTTCGCTGGTCGCCAGGTAGAGACTCGTTACGAAAAGGGTTGGGCACGGGGAGGGGCGCGGCTTCGCCTTCGCGGCCGCCTGGGGGGGCACACCCGGCCTGTGCAGATTTCCACTTTATTCAAATGCTTGACAGACGGCGGGGGGAAGATTACG
>JAVYAJ010000391.1:0-1967 GCA_032229885.1 Candidatus Anammoximicrobium sp.
CGCCGTCCGGGCTGTTGGCCCACTTGAACGATGCGCAGCGGGCGGCCGCCTGTCACGGGATGGAGCCCTTGCTGATCATCGCGGGCGCAGGAACCGGCAAGACGACCACGCTGGTCTATCGCGTGGCTCAGCAGATCGCCCAAGGGGTGCCGGCCGAGCGGATCTTGCTGCTCAGCTTCACCCGCCGCGCCGCGTTCCAAATGATCCAGCGGGTCGCCGCCGTGCTGTCCGACGCCGACGCCGCTCCGAACGTCTGGGGCGGCACGTTCCACGGGGTTGCCACGCGTCTGCTGCGGCAATACGGCCCCGCGATCGGCGTCCATCCGCGATTCACGATCTACGACCAAGGCGACGCCGAAGATCTGATGGGCGCCCTGTGCCGTGAACTGGATCTGGACACCAAGGACAAGACCTTTCCCAAGAAACGCGCCTGCCTGGCCATTCACAGCTATGGCGTGAACGCCGAAGTGCCGTTGGACGACGTGCTGGTCGCCCAGCACCCTCAGTTCGAGCGCCACGCCGCCGCCCTGCAACGGCTGTTCGCGGCGTACACCCAGCGCAAGGCCGAGCTGCACGTGTTCGACTACGACGACCTGCTGCGGAAATGGTGCGATCTGCTGGACCACGAACAGGTCGG
This sequence comes from Candidatus Anammoximicrobium sp., assembly GCA_032229885.1. Classification (GTDB taxonomy): domain Bacteria; phylum Planctomycetota; class Planctomycetia; order Pirellulales; family Pirellulaceae; genus Anammoximicrobium. The sequence goes on from JAVYAJ010000391.1 coordinate 638, forward strand.
CCCGAAGATCCGCGGCCGCTTCGAGTTGGTGTTGGTGGACGAATACCAGGACACCAATCGCCTGCAGGCGCGCCTGTTGGGCGGCCTGCGCCCCGATGGCCGCGGACTGACGGTGGTCGGCGACGACGCCCAGTCCATCTACTCGTTTCGCGCCGCGACCGTCCGGAACATCCTGGACTTTCCGCGGCAGTTCCCCGGGGCGCAGATCATCAAGCTCGAACAGAATTATCGCAGCACCCAGCCGATCCTGACGACGACAAACGGTGTCATCGCGCAGGCTGCCGAGCGGTACGAAAAAGAACTGTGGTCGTCGCGCACCGCGGGCCCGCCGCCGCAACTGGTGACCTGCGAGGACGAGTTCGAGCAGGTCGAGTTCGTCACGAACCGGATCCTGGAACACCAGCGGCAGGGGATTCCGCTCGCTCAGCAGGCAGTCCTGTTTCGCGCCTCGCATCACAGCATCCAGCTCGAAGGCCAACTGGCCAGGCTCGGCATCGAGTTCGTCAAGTACGGAGGGCTCAAGTTCGTCGAGGCGGCGCACGTCAAGGATTTGCTGTCGCTGTTGCGGCTGGCCGAAAACCCGCGCGACACGGTCTCCGGCGCCCGGGCGCTGTGCCTGTTGCCGGGCATCGGCCCGAAGAAGGCGCAGGATCTGTTGCGCGAGCTGGCCGCGGCCGACGGCCAGTTCGACGTGTGGCGGGACGCCAAGGCGCCGGCCAAGAGCAAGGAGATCTGGCCCGAGTTCGTGCGTCTGATGAGCTGGCTCGGCCAGCGCGGCGCGGGCGAAGACCTGGGCGAGCAGGTGCGCCGCGCATCGAAGTTCTACGAGCCGCTGCTCGAACAGGCTTATGACAACCCGGCGCAGCGGCTGGCGGACTTGGAAGAGCTGAATCAGTTGGCCGCGCACGCCCCGGATCGGGCCACGCTGCTGGCCGATCTGACGGTCGATCCGCCGGCCGCACGAGGCGAGTTGCGCGGCGGCCCGGATCGCGACCAGACGTTGACGCTCAGCACGCTGCATTCGGCCAAAGGTCTCGAGTGGCGCGTGGTGTATGTCCTGCACGCGAGCGACGGCAAGATTCCGCTCGAGCGCGCGTCGTTCGACTTCGACCAGTTGGAAGAAGAGCGGCGGATCTTCTACGTGGCGCTCACGCGAGCCGCCGATTGGCTGTACGTCTGTTACCCGCGGCACGAGGCCGCGGCGTACGGCTACACGTCGCGGAGCGGCTGGGGCGGCGACATGTTCGAGAGCTGTCGCCTGACACGGTTCATCACGAAAGCCGTCAAAGCCTCGTTCCAGTGCCAGAACGCGGCGACATTCCAGCCGCCG
>JAVYAJ010000392.1:0-4564 GCA_032229885.1 Candidatus Anammoximicrobium sp.
GATCAGCGCGGTTTGTGTATCGGGCGTCGAGGAGCAGGGCCATGGCGAACTGGCGGCGGAATCGTGAGTTTTCGGGCGAGTCGAGGCAGGCGAGGCGCGGGGGCGGCGGATGGCCGGTCGTGGCCCTGCTGGTCGTCGGAATGTTCTCGGGCGCGGACTGGCCGACGTATCAGCATGACGTTCGGCGCAGCGGGCACTCGGACGAAGCGTTGGACATCTCGCGGTTGCGGCTGAGCTGGACTTGGCGTTCCGCCCAGCCGCCTCAGCCGGCCTGGGGCGGGCCGGCACGCTGGGATGCGTACTCCGGCCGCCGCGATCTGCCGTCGATGCGCAACTATGACTTGGCCTTTCACGCGATTGCCGTCGGCGACGCGGTCTATTTTGGGTCGAGCGTCGACGATACGCTGCGCTGCTTGGATGCCCGCGATGGCCGACTGGCGTGGTCCTTTACCGCCGATGGTCCCATCCGTCTAGCGCCCACCTGGGCGGACGATCGCGTGTATTTCGGCTCGGACGACGGACATGCCTATTGTCTGCGCGCCGATACGGGGCAGGTGGCGTGGCGGTTCCAACCTCCGGGACTGGAATCGGCGCAGAAGATCGTGAACGACGGTCGGTTGATCCCGCTGCATCCATGCCGCACCGGCGTGCCGGTGGACGGTGGGACCGCCTACTGCGGATTCGGACTGCTGCCCTGGGAAGACACGTATCTGTGCGCGCTGGACGCGGCGACGGGCCAGGCCGACGGCGCTGGTCGGTTCGTGCGGAAGCTGTCGAACCTGACGCTCGAAGCCGCGCCGGCCGCGCTGGCGGACGCGATCGTGTTCCCCCAGGGGCGCGTCGCGCCGCAGGCGTTCCGCCGCAGCGATGGGGCAAGCCAGGGCCCGTTGAAGCACAGCGGCGGCGGCTCGCTGGTCGTCGTCGCCCTGGACTCGACCATCTTCCACGGCCCGGGCGCCAACCCCCGCGAAGGCGAACTTCGCGGCAGCGATCCGCGGACGCTGGAGATGATCGTCGAACACGGGCGCGGCCGGGCGATGGTCTGCGCCGGTCCGCGGTGCTATGTGCTGACGGACGACTCGCTGGCGGCATCCGATCTGGCCAAGCGCCAACGACTGTGGATCGTGCCCAGCGAGTGGCCGTACGCGCTGGTCTCGGCGGACCAGACGTTGTTCGCCGGAGGGCGCGACGAGGTCGTGGCCCTGAACGCCCGGGATGGCCGCGTCGTCTGGCGGCGCTCGGTGCAGGGTCGCGCGTACGGTTTGGCCGTCGCCTCGGGGCGGCTGCTGGTCAGCACGGACGAAGGCGTTCTGTATTGCTTCGACACCGCGGCGTCCGCCGCACCGGCCGAAGCCACGGACGACGGGTCGGCCGCGGACGACGCCCCGCGTCAGGCAGCGCGCGAGGCCGCCCATGGATCGACGCAAACGCCGCTGGCGGACGCCGAACCAGTGGACGATCCCGATCTACTGGGTCGTTGGGTCTTCCAGCGGCCGCAGGTCATGGGCAGCACGGTGCGGGATCTGACCGGTCGCACCGATGCCCGCGTGCTGGGCGGAGCCCGCCTCGAGCGGGTCGGGGATCGCCAGGCGTTGATGACCGACGGCCGCACGCACAGCGTCCGCATCGCCGACAGTTTTCGCCGCGCCGCCATGCCCAGCGCAGCGATGACGGCCGAGGCCTGGGTGCGCATCGACCAGGGCTTGGCCTGGGGCGGCATCGTCGGCGCGTTTCAGGACAATGGCGACGACGAGCATGGCTGGATCCTGGGCTATCGCAACGCGAAGTTCAGCTTTGCCCTGGCCGGCGTTGAAGGAAACGGGCGGCTCACCTATCTGACGGCCGAGGCGGATTTCGTCCCGGGGCGCTGGAGCCACGTGGTGGGCACGTACGACGGCGCGACGATGAAACTGTATGTCGACGGAGCCTTGGCGGGTTCCTCGACCGTGCAACGAGGCGACATCCGTTATCCGCCCGAGGCGTTCTACGAAATCGGCGCATACCATGATCGGGACGAATACAATCGTCTGTGCGGACGGATCCACGAAGTCCGCGTGTATGGCCGCGCGCTGACGCCCGACGAAGTCGCCGCCCACCACGCGGCCGCGGCGGCCTGGTTTCCCGAACCGACGGCGACCCCGGAATCGGCGAACCTGCGGCTGGCCGCCGGCCCGTGGATGCAGTTCGTCGAGCCCGGCGCGGCCGTCGTGCGGTGGCGATCGTCTGCGCCCACGGCCAGCGTTCTCGAGTGCGGGCTGGACGACACAAGCCGCCGGATCGTGGACCGCGCGGCAAAGACGGAGCATGAAATACGGATCGACGGCCTGCGGCCCAACCAGCGGTACTGGTACGCGATCCGCGACGGGCTGGACGAAGCGTCCGCCGAGACCGAACGCTTCGAGTGCGACACGTTCCATAATTACACGCTGGCCCCGATCTCGGGCGCGGCCGATGCGCGTTTCGACGACGCGACCGGCACGTTTTCCCGAGCCGCCGAAGCGATCCTGTCGCGGACGGGCGCGCGGCGGGGGATCTGCCTGGTGTACGGCTCGGGCGATGGCCGTTTGGCGTACCAACTGGCGCGTCGCAGCAGCCTGCGCGTGATCGGGGTCGACGCCGATCCGGCTCGCGTCGCCGCGTCGCGCGCGGCCTTGATGGCGGCCGACGTCTACGGGGCGCGGGTGGCGATCCATCATGTCCCGAGCTTGGCCGCGCTGCCGGTGATCGATCGCTTTGCGAACCTCGTCGTCTCCGAGCGGATGTTGATCGAGGGCGACGTCGTGGGGCGGGCCGCCGAGGCGTTGCGGGTGGCGCGGCCCGACGGCGGCGTGGTCTGCCTGGGACAGACCGGCGCGAGCGCGCGCGGCCTGACGGCGGCGGCGCTGCGGACGTGGCTGGCCGACGGCGGCGTTCCCGCGGACGTGTCCACCGACGGCGACGGCGTGTGGGCCGTGTATGCGCGGCCGCCGATGGACGCGGCGGGCGAATGGACGCATTTGTACGGCAGTGCGGACAACTCGGCCTATGGCGGTGAGCGCCTGGGCGAGGCCAGCAGCGCGCGCGAACTGGCCGTCCAATGGCTGGGGCGTCCGGGTCCGACCTATCAGGCCGATCGCAACGGCCGCAAGCCGTCGCCGCTGGCGACCGCCGGGCGGCTGTACGTGCAGGGCATGCGGCGGATCCTCGCCTTGGACGCCTACAACGGGTCGCCGCTGTGGTCCGTCGAACTGGCCGGCTTCGAACGCTTCAACATGCCCCGGGATTGCGGCAACTGGTGCGCGGATCGCGAGTATGTGTACGCGGCCGTGCGTGACAAGTGCTGGCGGATCGACGCGGCCAGCGGGCGGGTGGTCGACCAGCGAGACGTCATCCCCGGCGGGCCGGCCGACGGGCCGTACGACTGGGGCTACGTGGCCAGCGTCGGCGGTCGGCTGGTTGGCAGCGCGGTGAAGCAGGGCGCGTCGTGGACCAATTTCTGGGGCGGGACCGACGCCGGTTGGTACGACTCGCGCACCGGCCCGGTGACGTTTCCGATCTGCAGCGACAGTCTGTTCGCGTTGGACAAGGCGACAGGCCGCTGCGACTGGACCTACACCGGGGGCGTCATCCTGAACTCGACGATCACGGCCGCCGACGGTCGGATCTATTTTGTGGAAAGCCGCCACCCGGAGGTGAAGGCCTCGCCCGAGCGGCGGATCGGCAAGCCGGAGTTGTGGGAACAACAGTACTTGGTGGCGCTGGACGCCGAGACCGGCTCGGCCGTCTGGCAGCAGCCGTTGGACATCCAGCACGGCACGGTCGTGTTTTACCTGGCGCACAGCGAAGACCGGCTCGTGATCGTCGCATCGACCAACGGCGCGCATCATGTGTACGGGTTTTCGGCCGAGCGTGGCGAGCCGATTTGGCGCCAGCAGGTGGACTGGCCCGAGGGGCGCGGCGATCATGGCAAAGCGATGTCGCGGCCGGCGATCGTCGGCGGCCAGGTCTATGTGCGACCGGGTGCGTTTTCGCTGGCCGACGGCAGCCCCGCCGCGCGCACCGTCCCGCTCGGCGGGTGCGGCACGTACTGTTGTACGGCCAACACGCTGGTGTACCGCGCGGGCACGGTCACGTTGTGGGATCGCGCCACGGGCAGCGCCAGCGGGTGGGCCCGCCTGCGACCCGACTGTTGGCTTAGCACGATCCCCGCGGCCGGCATGTTGCTGTCGCCCGAAGGCGGCGGCGGCTGTAGTTGCGGCGGCTGGCTCGAGACGTCGATCGCCTTCATGCCCCGAAGCGCTCGCGCCGCGGGAAACGAGGGCGAACAGCCGTAGAGTGGCGCGGTCAAAACGTCGGAAACTGTGGGGGTTAGAGTCTTAGTTCGTATCATGCGCGCATCTTGTACACTGGTGTGCACAGTACACTTTTGGGTTGATGGTGCTTGCCCGCGTTAGGTAAAATTGGCATTGGATGACTGTTGCGCGGCACAGACGACAGCAACCGTGTTGGCCGAAGGCCAACATCAACGTAGCCTGGGGCAACGCCCCAGGAGTCCGAGGTGACAGCAACCGTGTTGGCCGAAGGC
>JAVYAJ010000393.1:0-5548 GCA_032229885.1 Candidatus Anammoximicrobium sp.
CCAGGCTACGGTGAGCGGAGGCCTTCGGCCAAACAGATTCTTGGGTGGCGGGCGCTAGCCCGCGTTAGGATCGTTCGATCAATGAGTGTCCGGTTGAGATCGAGGATCAGCGTAACCGTTCAGGGAATGCGCCGCTAATAGAAGCGGAACGGCGCAAGCCGTCCGGTCCTCGGTGACAGGTGGGTTCTTCGTAGCGAAGCAATTGGATCGACCGCGAACAGACACACCGGAGGGCTTGCGCCCTTCCGCTTCGATCCGTGCGCCCTTCCGCTTCAATTCTCGGTGACCGTTCTCCAAGGCTCGCTTGTCTTGCAACGCAGGTTGTCGCCATTAGGCTGGCGTGACAAACCGTGAACGACTACGAATCGCCACCCCTTCCCGGTAAACGATCGGACAACAAAAGAGCGAACGATCCTTGGTGCGTTGTCCAATCGGAATCTTCGAGTTATCAGCCTCGTCAGCGTGCGGGATTTCCGCGGTTGGCAAAGCACGGCGACCGTCGTATTCAGCCTTGAGAGCGCAGTAGATCGTCCGGACGACGACGAGCGTTGTGCCCCAGACGATTTGAATCGCCGGACAGTGCCGAATCGAACGAACCCTGGGCCAAGCCGGGCCAACATCCGCCCGCACCGACGTGAGGCCTATCGACCTCAAGCGTATCCCGTCGCAAATCGGCTCAGTGTCCACGACTGCCCCAGACTGCCGTGGCGCCGCGGATGATGCGACAGTTGCTGCTGAAAGCAGCGAAATCGCGTTTCCACGTCGCTCCATCGCGTTGCGGCACGCGCCGCCGGATCAGCGAGCTCGTCGATCTCTTCGAGAAGTCCCAGCAATTGGCAGCGCTGGCCGCACAGCTTCTCGAACTCGCCTCGTAATCCCGGCTGTGTCGCAAGCAGCTCGTCCAGCGATTCGTCCACTTTCTCCAGCGTGAACAGCACCCGCAGCCGGCTACAGAGCTCGCTGATCCGGCCTGCGATCGCGTCCGTCGGCACGGTCGGCGTGTGCCACCACGCGTCCGCTTCGGCGTCTACGATCTCCGCCAGTAATTCGGCCATATCGCCCAGCAAGCGGTCTACCTGCGCTCGTTGGCGAAGAGCCTCGTTCCGGTTGGTTGTCATCGACGATGTCATGACTTACCGCCCCCCTCCCGGCGTATGGCGCCTGGTCAGCCGCCCTTCCAAACGTCGCAGGCTCGCGGTTTCGAGCGGGCAGTCACAGAAGCCGTGCCCCAAAGAAAAGAATTGGCTGTCTGCCTAATGATCGTTTTATCCACAAATCGCGAGAAAAAGTCAAGTCACACCCCTCTTTTTAACCGTGTCAGATCTTGACGCGTTGCGGTGTGCGCGGCGCCGCGTACCGGATAGACTGACGAGGCAAAAGCGCTCGCCGACGAGTCGCGGAGTTTTTGGCATGGAATCCAACCTTCCGGATATTGCTACGGCTGTCGAATCCATTCGCCGGGGCCGCGTGACGCCGCGGCAGTTGGTCGAGCATTGTCTGGGGCAGATCGATCGCTGGGAGGATTGCACCCGCGCCTGGGCGCATCTCGATCGGCAGCGCGCGTTGGCCGAGGCCGATCGGTTGGGCGAGTTGGCCAGTCGCGACCATCTGCTGGGCGCGCTGCACGGGATCCCGATAGGCGTCAAGGACATCATCGACGTGTCCGGCATGGCGACCGAGGCCGGATCGCCGCTGCTGAAGGGGCGTGTGGCGACCGAGGACGCGCCCGTCGTTGCCCGATTGCGGGCGGCCGGCGCGATCATCTTGGGCAAGACCGTCACCACCGAGTTCGCCTGTTTTGATCCCGGCCCCACGCGGAATCCGTGGAATCCAGAACACACGCCCGGCGGCTCGAGCAGCGGCAGCGCAGCCGCCGTGGCGCTCGAGATGTGCGCGGCCGCGATCGGTTCACAGACCGGCGGGTCCATCATCCGCCCGGCGGCCTACTGCGGAGTTGGCGGATTCAAACCGACGTTCGGCCGGCTCGACACGGACGGCGTGGTTCTGGTCAGTCCACGGCTGGACCACGTCGGCCCGCTGGCTCGCACGGCGGCCGATCTCTGGACGACGTTCGCCGTCATGGCGGGACTCGACGCGTCGGATCGGCCGTTGCCCGAATTGCCCGAGCCGCCGACACTGGCCGTGATCGACGACTTCTTCCTCCAGGGGGCCGACGCCGCGGTTCGCGGCGTCCTCACGGCGGCGATCGACGCATTGGCCCAAGCTGGCGCGACGCTGCGCGGGTTCCGACTGCCCGAATCCTTCGGACTCGCGCTCTCGATGCATGCCTGTCTGATGGCGGTGGATGCAACCGAAGCCCACCTGCAGACGTTCCTCGCCCATCGCGCGGCCTATGGCCCGCGAATGCAGATGCTGATCGACGAGGGCTTGACGACGCTGGCGGTCGATTATGCGTTGGCCCTGCGTCATCAAGAACGCTTCCGCCGCGACCTAGCCGCATGTTTTGGCGACGACCCGGTGATCGCCGTCGCCCCGGCCACGCCGACCGCGGCCCCGCGCGGACTCGATTCCACGGGCGATCCGCGGTTCAACTCGCCATGGAGCCTGGCGGGGACGCCCGCGGTCACGATTCCCTGTGGGCTGACGGCCGATGGCCTGCCATGCGGATTGCAACTAATTGCCCGGCATGGCCAGGACCAGCGTCTGCTGTCCGTGGCGGCCTGGTGCGAACGGGCGCTGGCCTTCGCCGCGCGTGTTCCCGCGCCGGGCGCCACACCACTCGATCCTGCGACGTCGCGAGCCGAGCCTTGAAAAGCCGGCCTCACGAGCGCCCCGCGGCGGTGTGTGTCGGGCCGCGCGCGGCCGACGGAAATCGTCGGCTATCAGCTTGAGGCCGCAGCAAGTAGACTAGGGCCGCAAATCAGAATTGATGGGACATGGACGGCGGCATCTGTCGAGATTGTCGGAAGACCGACCTGGACACGACAGGGCGGCGACCGAAACGGCTGGGCGGCGGACGAAACGGCTGGGCGGCGGACGAAACGGCTGGGCGGCGGACGAAACGGCTGGGCGGCGACCGTAGAGAAGGGCGCTGTCCTGGAGGGACGCGCTTCGTCGCGTCCGCTCGGCTGCGGCCACCCGCCGCAGTCGCGCGGACGGCGTCGAAGCGGCATCCTGCCGCTTGTCCGTTTCCGCGCAGGTCGCGGCCAGCGGGCCGTTGTCGGCCGCGTCCAGATCGAGCGACGGCCTGCGCTCCCAAGGGAAACCAACGCGGGTCGCGGTCGGCCAGCATCCGCCGAGAACAACGTCCAGACGTAAAAAGGAGCAGACTTGCCACTGGCTTCGGAATATCGCGATTGGTCGGGCCAGCGGCTGCCGGCCTGGGCGGCCTGTTGGCCGATCGCCTGGATGGGCGTTCGCCTGGTTCTGCGCCGCAAGCTGTTCTGGTTGCTGCTTGGGCTGGCGCTGCTGGACTTTTTATTCTTCTTTGCCACGATCTATCTGAAGGCTCAAATCAGCGCGGAAAACCCGGCCATCGGCCAGTTCGTAAACCAGGTTCTGACGTCGGTGACCGGCGCTGGTCGGACGTATCGCGATTTCATGTTCGCCCAAGGCACGGTCACGATGCTGGTCCTAGCGTTCGCGGGCGAACTGCTGGTGGGCAGCGATTACGAGCAGGGTGGCTTGACGTTCTATCTGTCACGCGCCGTCGGCCGTCGGCACTATGTTGTGGGCAAGCTGTTGGCGATCAGCTTGTTGGTGTGGATGACGACGGTGATCCCGGCGCTCGTCCTGTTCGTCGAGTACGGGCTGTTGACCAGTTCGTTGGCGTACTTTACCGAAAACTGGCGGATCGTGTTGGGGATCCTGGGCTATGGCATGGTCATGGCCGTCTCGCTGAGCCTGCTGTTGTTCGCGCTCGCTTCGTGGCTGCACAAGAGCGTGCCGCTGGTCATGTCCTGGGCCTGTGTGTTCGTGTTGGCGCCCGCGCTGGCCGAGATGCTTCGCCACATCTATGACGACCGCCACTGGCGGTTGCTGATGTTTTGGCGGAATCTTCGGCTGCTAGGCAGTTGGTGCTTTGGCGCGCTGTCGGACAACGATGTCGGGCTGGCGCCCGCCGCTGGGATCGTGCTGGGCGTGTGGATCGCGTGCGTGTTGGCGATCATTCCCGCAGTCCGCGCCGTGAGGGTGGTTTCGTGAGCGATGGGCTGTTGGAATTCGACGGCGTCTCGAAGTGGTACGGCCCGGTGATCGCCGTGAACGACGTCTCGCTGCGTCTGGCGTCGGGGATCACGGGCCTGGTCGGTCCCAACGGCGCCGGCAAGAGCACGTTGATCAAGCTGATGACCGGCCAGTTGCGGCCGAGCCTGGGCGAGGTCCGCGTGGGCGGACGCCGCGCCTGGTCGGCGGCAGCCAAGTCGCATATCGGCTACTGTCCGGACGCCGACGCGTTCTACGAAGACATGTCGGGGCGGGCCTTCGTGCAGACGATTGCGCGGCTGCACGGATTTTCCGGCGCCGCCCTGCGGTCTTGCGTCGGCGCCGTGCTGGAACAGGTCGGCATGGCGGAGCGAGCCGACCGGCCGTTGGGATCGTATTCCAAAGGCATGCGGCAGCGGATCAAGTTGGCCCAGGCGCTGGTCCACGACCCGGATCTGCTGGTGCTGGACGAGCCGCTCAACGGGGTCGATCCGGTCGGGCGAGCCGAACTGGCGGAGGTGTTCGCGGCGCTTGCCGCGCGCGGCAAAGCGATTGTGGTCTCGAGCCACATCTTGGACGAGATGGATCACCTGGCCGCCCAGGTGGTCTTCATGTGCCGTGGCCGTGTGCTGGCGTCGGGCAGTCTGGCGATGATCCGCGACATGCTGGCCGACCACCCGCTGCGCGTTCGCATCACGTCCGCTCGGCCCCGCGAGCTGGCCGTCCGGCTGATGGCGGCCGCCAGCGTGCGGGCGGTCGAGTTGCGTGGCGACGAGGATCTGTTGTTCCAAGTTCAGCGGCCCCGCGAGTTCTTCCGCGCGTTGGCCGAAACCGTGGCCGACGGCGGCTTCGACGTCCGCCGGGTGCAGCCGACCGACACGTCAGCTGAAGCGATCTTCGACTATATCATGCAGAAGGCGCGGCATCTGTAGCGTGAGACCGCGAGCATGCGGGATCCAGCCGATGCGGAGGGTCCGTCGGAGGCTTGGTTCCGCGCGGCAGCGCCGCCCTGCGCGCCGATGACCGCGGATTGTCCCCATGTCCGTGTCACAGTAAGATAGCCGTCCGGCTGGCGGGCCATGCTCTGTCGTGGCCCGCGGGATCTGGAAAACATCGCCGGACCGTTGACGCTGATTGAGCGGATGAACCTAGCGCGGCCAGCAGCCGCAATCAAACAAGGGCCAAGAAAATTTACAGTTGTCAGTTGTCAGTTGTCAGTTGTCAGTTGTCAGTTGTCAGTTGTGTGGTTCCCGTATGCGCGCACCGCGCGTCGTATGGATCCGTGTTCATCCGTGTTCATCCGTGGTTCCCAGCGCTACTGCAAGCACAACATGTAACCCTTCCACAACTTGGCGCTGTCGCCTGAACACTGAACACCACAACA
>JAVYAJ010000394.1:0-19817 GCA_032229885.1 Candidatus Anammoximicrobium sp.
TACCACAATATAGCGATTCGGACCGATTTGTGAATGCTCAGATTCTCTCGACCGTAGGCCTGATCGTAGGGATTTTCCTGACTGCGCTCGAAGGGACCGTCGTAGCCACGGCCATGCCTGCGGTGATCGCCGACCTGGGTGGACAGAAATTGTACGCGCTGCCGTTCTCGGTCTATATGCTGGCCCTTACGATATCCAGCCCTTTATGGGGCCGTCTCAGCGATTTGACGGGGCGCAAAAGGCTGTATCTGGCGGGCGTGGTCGTGTTCCTGCTCGGCTCGGGGCTCAGCGGGGCCGCGCACCACATGCCCTGGTTGATTGTGATGCGCGCCGTCCAGGGATTGGGCGCTGGCTGCGTGTTGCCACTGACGTTTACGATCATCGGGGAAATGTACGAGTTGCACGAGCGAGCCCGGGTTCAGGGACATATCAGCGCCGTCTGGGGCTTGTCGGGACTGTTGGGGCCGTTGGTCGGCGGGCTGATCGTCGACCATGCGTCTTGGCGATGGGTGTTCTATTTGAACCTGCCGTTCGGAATTGTGGCGTTGATCGTCTGCGGCATGTTCCTGGAGGGACGTCGCGATGAAACAAAGCCTTTTAATCTCGATGCGCCGGGAACCTTGCTGGTGACGCTCGGCACGGGCCTCCTGGTCTGGGGGCTGGACCAGAAAGCAACGTGGATGGCCGTGGTCGGCTTGATCGCCACGGCGTTGGCGATGCCGTTCGAGTTCCGCCATCCGGCGCCCTTGTTGCCCATCGCCAGCCTGCGTCATGCGCTGTCTCGGAACTGTTTGCTGAACAATTTGCTGGCCGGCGCAGCTTACTTCGGCGCCATCGCCTATGTGCCCTTGTTCGTTCAACAAGCGGCCGGCGCGGACGCGACGACCGCGGGAATCGTGCTCACGCCGATGATCGTCGGCTGGACGGTGGCCAGCATCGTCGGAGGCCGAAATCTGCATCGCGTGAGCCTCGGTACGCTCAATTTCGCCGGATTTTTTTTGTTGACGGCGGGGTTTGCCGGGTTCGCCGCGTTGATTCGCACGGGAATCTATGTCCTGGCGGCGACCGGGTTCATTGCGGGATGCGGCATGGGGTTCGGCATGTTGGCGACCCTGCTGCTGGTCCAGGACAATTCACCCAGCGGCGAGTTGGGCGCGGCCACCGCGGCGACGATCTTTGCCCGCACCATCGGCGGAGCGCTGGGCGTGTCGCTGATGTCGTTAATGATTGGAGAAATGCGAGACATCACCCGCGAGCATCTCGTGGCCGGGTTGCAGCGCGGGTTTTTTTTGAGCTTCTTGTTGACCCTGCTGGCGTGCGGGGTCAGCGCGCTGAAGCCGACGCCGATCTCGTCCGCCACGTCGTCGCCCAGCGAAGCCTGAGGCCGAGCGGCGGCGCCTTGATCGGAGTAGCGTGAATGGTTCTCGTAGCGGGGGCGATGGAAGGATAAGAATCGCGTCTGCAATGGTGGGGCCTTCTCAGGCTGCCAGAAGAACGACCTGGACACGACAAAATGCGAAGCGGAATGATCGAGTGGCGTCCTGGAGGGACGCGCTCCGTCGCGTCCGTCTGGTTGTGGCCACGCGTGGCGCATGGCCCTCCATCGCGGGACAGTCCCTCAAAGGGTGCATTTCGATTGACAGGCTAGGTAGAAACTGGCCGTCGTGGACCATAAATCCCGATTCGCGATACAACGCAGACTGGCGAAAGTCTGAGTGTAGTGACCTGCCCGTTATGATTTGCAGCGCTAGACCGACATCTTCATCAGCACCCACAGGAAGACGACCCAGGTGCTGCAGGCGACCGGCAGGGCAAACGGGAGAAGGCGGCGATTGGTCTTGCGCCGCTCGACGTCTGACGACCGGGAATTCGCGTGTTTCTTCGAGGCGTCCGCTTCCGGCCGAGCCAGATGCCGTCGATGGACGTAGCGGAATCCGTGGCGGATCAGGTTGCTCAGGAGCACAAACAGGCTGAAAAAAGCCGCGAACCCGGCGCTGAGCAGAAAGACGACGAATGTCTGCCAGGCTCCCAACCAGGCGCCGACGGCGCCCATCAGCTTGACGTCGCCGCCTCCGCCTCCGCCCGTCAGCCACAGGATCAACAGGATCCCGAATCCGGTCACAAAGCCGCCAACCGCAGTCAATAGTCCCCCCAAGCCTCCGGTCACCAGGTGAAACAGCAGGCCCGCAACTAACACGGGCACCGTGAGCCAATTAGGGATCCGCCGCGTGCGAACGTCGATGACTGCCGCAAACAAGGTAATCGTGCCGATGATCACGACGGGCAACCAAGGGGCGTTGGGCGACCAGGCAGCAGCGTTCATAATGCCTTCTGTTTCATGATTGGGATTGGAATCGGTTCGTTGCAAGGCAAGGATAGCTCGCCATCAACGTCGCGGCGGTCGAAATCTTCGGTCATACGGCAGATCGCCATTGCCTCGGCCGTTGGTCTCACGAGGGGCGGGCGCGCCACTCCTCGGACGTGCGTCTCGCCGAGGCTCGGACGTGCTCTCGGGCACACGCCGCCGTCACGCGTTTTGAGCCCTCGTTCAGTCTCGGCCTTCATCCACGTTTTCCGGATCCGCGGCGGCGGCCCGCCGGAACACCAATCGATTGCTGGCAACAAAATTGAACACCATTCCGGCGAGTATTCCGATGATCGCCGCAACCAACGGATAACGGGTAAAAAAGGGCGCGTACTTCCACAGGCCCACGCTTATCGCCCAACTGACGACGCCGCCGATCAGGCAAGCACCGCAAAACATCGAGTATTGATACAGGAGGCCTCGCCGATGCGAATCGAAAAATGTCCAACGACGATTCCAGTAGAAGTTCCAGGTCATCGCCACCCAGATCGCGATCGCCCGAGATAGAGGAACCGGCAGCGCCAGCAAGACGGCGGCAAACGCGAGCAGATCGACGGCACTGCCGGTAGCGCCCACCAAACCAAACTTCACGAGGCGAGGTAAATGGCGCAACTTGTATTCGGCCAGACGCCCCAGATGTCGCACATAGTTGATCTGCTCGCGCAAGTTGAGTTTGCTCGTCCCGTGCAGCCGGTTGTGGAATTGGATCGGAACTTCGCGCACCTGGCGGCAGTCGCACTTGACGATCAACTCGAGCCCGATCTTGTAACCGATCGGATTCAGTTCACGACGCGCGTCGGCGGCTTGGAACGAAGTTCGTCGCAGCGCGAAGAACCCGGCCATCGGATCGGCGGCTTTGGTGAACGGCCGTGCGAGCCAGGTGGCGATCTTCGAGTTCAGCCACCGCGCGATCCCCCAATCTTCGTCCGTGCTGCCGCCGGGAACGTACCGGCTGCCGATCACAAAGTCCGCGTCTGCCTCGTCGAGCGCTTCGACCAGCGCCGGAACTTCCTCCGGCGGGTGCGACAAGTCGGCGTCCATGACCAGCAAGACGTCACCCCGCGCCAGACGCAGGCCGTGCAGTACGGCGCTGGATAGCCCGCGCTCGTGCTGACGGACTTCGAGGCGTAAAGGATATTGCTTTGCTAGATCCGCGCAGATCTCGGCCGTTCCGTCGCCGCTGTTGTCGTCGACGACGATGATCTCGGCCTCGAGTCTAGCGGCTCGCAGCGCGTCGCTCACTCGCGGGATGATCACCGGCAGATTCTCGGCCTCGCGATAGGCCGGGATGATCACCGAGACAACCGGCGCGGCGGCGACGCGCCGATCAGGAAGGTCGATGCTGATGCTCATGCGTTCAATCCATGCTTGTCGCGTGTTGGCCCCGGCGGCTACACGTGCCGCCCAGCTCATTCTTCGGGCTCGGGCAGGCCTCGAAACGAGTTTCCCGCCCGACCGCCGTTCGAGACCGCAGATCCGTCCCGTGCGACTATGCCGACACTGTCAGAAGATCCCTCACTCGGACCGCGACTCCGCCCAGGGACCGCTCCGAGGACCTCCTCGTAACCGGCATAAGCAAGCGAGATGCGTCGGCGTCGGCGCCACCGCAGCTCGCCGGGAGACTGAACGACTGTCGGCGGCGCCACGCTACTCGAGAAGCGCGCGTGCCCCAAACTCGTAAGCACACAGCAGGTATGATGCCAATCGAGAGATTTGCGCCCGTTGCCAGTGGTTGGCGCATCCGTCAATGCCTGTTGCGCAGATTATGACGAAAAGATCGGTCGAACGCCGCACGGACCATCGCTCGACCCGGCGGAGGATCGGGTGGCCCGCGTCCCTCCGCCGTCAACCGATGGCAGCATGTGTTGCCGATCGTGAGCGCTAGGCCGAAGCAATGCCACGCGGAAAATGATGCCGATTTCCGACGCTTGTTGTGACAAGGCCATCTCCGTTGCCTCGCCACCACACACGGGATGCGACGGCGCCTTCGGGGCCGACGCCGCCACCGCGCGAGACGTCCGATTCTGCCTGCTTGGTTTTTGGTGGTCGTGAGGGTCGTGCGATTGGGTGAGCCTTCGGGCATCGAGCGCGTGGGCGTTTCGTCCTATCGACTCGAAATTCCCGTCCCGCCGACGCCGACGCCGTCGTCGCCGTGCGCTTGTCGCTGACTTGCTCGAGCGCTAGAATACGGCGTGCCTGTCCGGCAAGACGCGACGCGAGTCGGGACTGTTGCGAACGGATCTGTACGGCTGAAAGACGATGACGAGTAAAAGCATGACGACGACGCTAGCCAAGACGACATCCAAACCGCCGTGCAAGGGCCCGTTGAACGTGTCCGCGATTCGCGACGACTTTCCGATTCTGGCGTCCGAGATCCATGATGGAATCCCGCTGGTGTACCTCGACAACGCGGCGACGACCCAGCGACCGCGGCAGGTGATCGACGCGGTCTCGAACGCCTACGAGCGTCAGTACGCTAATGTCCACCGGGGAATCCACTACCTGAGCGAACTGAGCACGGATCTGTACGAACGCGCCCGAGAGACCGTCCAGCGGTTCATCAATGCCCGGCGAGCGCAGGAGATCGTTTTCACGGCCGGGGCGACGGCCGCCATCAACCTGGTGGCCCGCACATGGGGCGACGCGAACGTCGGGCCGGCGGACGAAGTGCTGCTGACCGAGATGGAGCATCACTCGAACATCGTCCCATGGCAGCAATTGGCTCAGCGCACCGGCTGCCGAATCCGCTTCCTGCCGATCACCGACGATGGCCAATTAGTCCTGGACGGGCTCGACGATTTCCTCACGCACCGCACCAAGCTCGTCTCGGTGACGGCGATCTCGAACGTGCTGGGAACGATCAATCCGATTTTGCCGATCGTGCGACGCGCGCGCGAGGTCGGCGCCGTGGTGCTGATCGACGCGGCCCAGAGCTCGCCGCACCAGACAACCGACGTCCAGGCGTGGGATGCGGACTTCGTAGCGTTCAGCGGTCACAAGATGGCGGGTCCGTCGGGGATCGGCGTGCTGTACGGCCGCGAGCGGCTGTTGGACGCCATGCCGCCGTTCTTTGGGGGCGGTGGGATGATCCATCGAGTGACGCTGGACGGATTCGAACCGAGCGACGTGCCCGAGCGATTCGAGGCCGGAACGCCGCCGATCGTCCCGGCGATCGGGTTGGCGGCAGCGATCGAGTACCTCGAACAGATCGGAATGGATGCGATCGATCGGTACGAACGGACTCTGACCGAACGGGCGTACCATGCGATTCATGGCATGGACGGCGTGCGGGTCCTCGGCCCCGCGCCCGACCTGCGCGGCGGCATCGTCAGCTTTGTCGCCGATGGCGTTCAGGCGAACGATCTGGCGATGGCCATGAATGAACAGGGCGTCGCCGTGCGGGCCGGCCATCACTGCACCATGCCGTTGCACGCCCGATTGGGTGTCTCCGCCAGCGCGCGAGCCAGTTTCTATTTCTATAACACGCTCGAAGAAATCGACCGTCTCGAAGACGCGCTCCGCGGCGCGCTGCGCGTCCTACGACGCTGATGGTTGCGGCGGCTGCGCGACGTTTGACTCAGCGGATGAACGGCTGGTCGCGTGAGGTTACTCGCGTGACGCCCGCACGTCGCCGCTGTTCAGAGCGGCTTTTGGCGAGGCTCAGGGCACACACAGCACAGCAGGGGGCGAGGTCGCCGCAATCGTCCATTCGGCGCACGCCATCGTCCGACCTTGCCCGGTGGCCGTATTCAGCGGGCGGCCGGTTCTTCTCCGTGGTCAGCCGGTGTGTCGCGGGCGCCGGATGCGTGGGCCGAAGGTTCGTCCCCGGCAGTCATTGTGTCAACGGACGCGTCGCCTGCTGACTCGCCGGTTTCTGAATTGTCGGCGACCGATTCGTCGGACGTTCTAGCCCCTTTGTCTGCCCGCCACCCGCGAAACAGACCCCAACGCCGATGCTTCGGCATCGCACTGATCTGTCCGAGTTCACAAGGCGAGCTGAAAAATAGCTGGAATCCTAGATCCACCTCGGCCCACACGTACACGTGGCTGCCTTCCCACTGCGGATCCAACGGCGTCAGGTGGCCCGCCTGCGGATCCCAAAACTCGGCGTCGATGGTCGCCGCATACCACGTCTCGACGTCGTCGGGCGCCGCCTGCGGGCGCGGCGGATGTTTGCAGACGGCGACTCGACAGCGATGCGAGACGCGAGGCGGCGGCCAAGCCCAGCGCAGGACGAGGTTGCCTTGTTCGTCGCGCGATACGGCCTGTTGAGGATCGGCAGGAGGGCCCAGCCCCGTCGCGGGGAGGATCTCGCTTTCCAACCATTGGTAGACGAGTGGTTGGTGATGGCGAAACTGCGTGCAGATTTCCCCGACGGTCGCCGCGTCGAACAGTTCGACAAATGCGCTCCGGTGGTTGTTCAGCAGGGCGTTGACGATCGCCTGTCGCTTGGCGAGCGCCGCCTGTTGAGCCTGCGTCCGAAGTTCGGCCAGCTCTTTGGCCATTGGAGGTGGCAGGTCGGCCGCGTGCACCGCCGAGTCCGTCAGCAACCGCTCGGCCTCGGCCTGATTGCCGTCCTGGATCGCCTGGGCGATCCGTTTCAAGAGCTCGCGGCGTTTCCGCGCGCCGCGGTACACTTCGCGCCACGACGCAGCCTCGGCACAGTCGTCCAGCAGTACGGGATTCCACAGCTCGAGCACGCGTTGCTCGCGGGTCGCTTCATCGGCCGTGGCCGGGATGGCTCGCAACTGTTGCAACAGCGGCTGGCGGGCTTCGATTCGCGCCAGGTGTTGTCGCGTCTGGTCAGAAACCAGCACTCTGCCGCGGACGCGCGCCAGCAGCTCCCACGCCCGCAGCACGGCGTCGTCGTCGGCTTGGGAATCGAGCGCATGGGCGAACTGTCGATAGATCTGCACCCGCTTCCGCGCCTGTTCGACCCGGCGGATCAAGCCATCGTGATACGTTTGCGGTAGGCGTTTCAGGCCACTGGCGATGAACGTCTCGGCCTCGACCGTGCCGGCCTTCTCCAGCTCGTGGACTTTCTTCACATAATTCAGTCGTTCCTGCACCGCGCGGATCTGCAGCGCAAGCGGCGCGTTGGGGTCGTTCGCTTGCCAGAAATCCGGCGCAACCGCGGCCGCGATCTTTTTGTCGGACGCCAGCGTCGGGCTCGACGGCGCGTTCAGCAGCAAGCCCTGTAATCGAGCGACGCCGTCGCGACGCGCGAGGGCCTGCTGAGCCGCCTGGCGATAAGGTTCGCCCAACGGATGCCCGCCCATGCGTTCCAGGTAGTCCCAGGCTTCTACCAGCGCGACGTCGTCGTGCGGCGTGCGCGCCAGAATCTCGCGAATGCGGTCGATCGTCAGCAGCTTCTGGGCTTCGCGTTCCAAGACCCGCGCACTCGGACGGCCTTGAAGCAAATGTTGGTGGGCCAACCACGTGTGTTTGAGTTTATCCCAAGCTTGCAGTTGCCTTGCCGCAGCCAGTACGCGGAGGACGGCGCTGACCTCGGCGGATCGGCTCGCAGCCTCCAATAGCGATGCCGCGGCCGGATAGTTGTGCAGCAGCCCGGTGGCATACAGTTGTTCCAGACGATCCTCGTTGCCCTCTTTGAACGCTTGCTCGGCAGCCGCTCGACACGCCGCGCGCTGTTGGGCCTCGTGAATCAGCGGCTGGAGCTCGGGCGCCAGCCGTTCTCCGGGATCCATGCGCTGAGCCAGGTGCACGACTTTGTCCCATTCCTGTTGGGTGACTAGGTTCCCGATGGATTCGCACCACAATAGGACTTCGTCCACCGGCGGCACGTCGTGCAGGTCATGACGCGTCAGCTCGAACAAGTAATGGACCAGATCGCGAACCTGTTCGTCCGGAGACTGCATCAATTCGCGGTACAGCGACGAATTGGCCGGCGCTTGGAAATCCTGCTCGCGAAACAGGATCCGATCGTACCCGGGTTGATCGACATACGTGATCCACAGGTACGGCGCGGCCGCCAGCGCGCGCAGCGCGACATAGATGTACAGGGCCGCGAAATTGTCCAGTCCGGGAAACAAGATCGTGTCGGCGTTGCGGCCCGGATGCTGATACGGCGGCAACCCGGTCTCCAAATTGCGGCGACCGATCAGCGACGGCACGCACATACAGTCGTAATCGACCAGCTTGAAATGGCCTTCGGGCGAGACCATGACGTTGCCATGCTGCAGGTCGCCGTGAACGATGTCGTGCCTCGCCAGTTCCCGCACCACGTGCAGCCAGACATCCGCCGCAATTTGCAGGGCTTCGACATAGCCCTCGCGGCATCGATCACGGACCCACTCGAACAGCGTAATCCCCGGCACCCATTCCATGATCAACAGCGGATACAGCTTGCCATCCGTTGCGGAGCGAATCCCGCGCTCGTCGTACTCGAACCGAACGATGCTCGATACGGCCCGCGCCTCGAGGTATTTACTGATCGTCTGATAGTGCTCCAATCGCTCGTCCTGGCGGCGATTGAAGACACGGATGGCGAACTCTCGACCGTCCGGCCGGTAACCTCGATAGACCGTGGCAAAGTTTCCCGCTCGCGCCTTGGGCTGGCCAAGATGGTTTGTCTCGACGGTCGAAGCCCGCAGATCGGGATCGCGAAACGCGACTTGCGGGTTCTGCAGAACACGCGAGAAATCAGAGATCAAGGGCCAAGAGGACATGAACGGCTAAGGCAAATGACGATAGCGCGGGATGACGCGACAAAAATGGAAGCAAGCGAACGCGTCGTATTATTCTCCGGAACCGCATCGGATAAAAGACGCCTACGCGTGGCCGATAAAAATTTGCACGTCGGGCGGCCCGCGTTTGGGAATCAACCGTGGTCGGTGGCCGACCGAGTCTCGCCGCAATGGTTGTTTCCGAGCAGGCATGGACGTTGTGACGCACGATCTGGAACGAAATATCGTCGAGTGGCGGGCCGCGCAGCGGCCGTCGACAGGCGGCGCTCCGAGTCTCAGCCGCCCTGTCGGCTAAACGCGGGGCCCGAATGTCAATCGACTCCGTCGACGAAAAAATCTTCTCTCCCGCGTGCCTGATGGCGCTGCGGAAGAGAAGATTCAACGCAACGGTTCATGACTTGCCGCACGTCGCGGATGTGCGCGATGCGCCGTACCGCGCCGGCGTGGTTCCGGGAACGGAACTCGCCGCATGTCCCGCCAATGGGCAGCCACGTCCCGTCGCCGACGCTTGGCGCGTGCTGTTCGCGGCTGCGCGCCCGCGGGTCGCCTAGCCGGCGTTGACCGGGATCCGTTTCGGCTTCATGGCCTCGGTCTTCGGCAGGTGCAGCGTCAGGACGCCCGCTTTCAACTCGGCCGAGATCTTGCTGGCGTCGATCGACTCGCCGATCGTAAACGTTCGGTAGAAATCGCCGACGCCGTACTCGGTATAGCGCTCGTGACGTCCTGCATGTCGTGGCGACACGCGGCCAAAGACCGTCAATTCTCGGTTCTCGAACCGAATGTCCAGATCCGCCGGATCGACCCCGGGCAGATCGCCGCACAACACCAACCCGTCATCGGTCTCCCAAATGTCGAATCGCGGCGTGAACGCCGGTGTCTCGCGGGTTCGCTCGACCGGCGACGCGCCGTCCGTTTGTTGTTGCTTCAAGGCTTGCGTCATTGTCTGATCTCCTTGTTCAAGTCGTGCTTCATGTCGTATTTGCGTCTCTTGATCCGAAGCGCCGCCTGACTGCCGTCCCGCGGCGTTGGTCACTGCCGTCCCGCCGTGTTGGTCACTACCGTTCCGAGGCCTCAGTCGGCGCGAACCTCGATCCGTCGTGGCTTGGCTTCTGCGCGTTTTGGCAGCGTGATCGTCAACACGCCGTTCTTGAACGCCGCATGGACGTTCGCGTCGTCGACGCTCACCGGCAGTTCGAACACGCGGGCGAACGCGCCGTAGCCTCGTTCGCGACGATGCCACGCGTTCTTCTCACATCCCGGCTCCTTCCGTTCGCCCTTGATGACTAACTGGTCGCCATGAACGTAGATCTCCAAGTCTTCCAGCGCCATGCCGGGAAGTTCCGCCTCGACGTACAGGTTCTCGTCGTCTTCCCACAGGTTGACCAATGGGAAGGTCGACGGCGCCAACGGGAATCGCCGTCCAGTCCATCGCCCGAACACTCGATCCATCTCGTCGCGCAGTCGGTTGAACTCCGCCTGAACGTCCATCACGGGTTGCCAACGTGTGCTCAACATGGTTCGATCCTCCTCAGTAATGTAAACGGTTTGTTTCTCGCGTTTGATCGTTCGTCACAACGTGCGCCTGCCCGCGACGGCATACGCGGCCTGTGCGATTCACGTCTGCGGCCGCCGAGCTGCTGTGCAGGCAGGTCTGGCACGTTGTACGCACCGAGCAACAGAAGGAAGCAATCGGCGTGCCAATCATCTTTCGAGCCCGTGTGAAGCGTCGGACAGAGCACATTGCCCAGCGAGACCTCGAAAATCAAGCTATATGCGCTGTTTCGCGCGCGTAGGCGTCGCGCCGGGGCATCGCGCTAGGTTTCACGGGCCGGTTGCCTCACGTTTGGGTAGGCCAAACTGGCAGCAAGCATCTGCCAAAACGGCAGAGAAGTTGCCGGTAGGGAAGAGGATAAATGGCCGTTGCGAAGTCCGAGCGAGGTCGCACTTCCCCTGCTCGCCCGCGCGGCCCACGTATGGCTGCACGCCTTAATTGTGTCCAGGCTTGGCCCGGAATACTTCGACCTGCTCCGATGGCCTCACGCAAAGGCGCAAAGCCCGCAAAGACACAAACGTGAAAAGACAGTAAAACGCGAAGACGTGTATTGCTGATTCTTTGTATCTTCACGTCTTCGCGTCTTTGCGCCTTTGCGTGAGCCTCTATACACACTTTCGAAGCATCGTCTCGACCTCAGTCTCGGGACGTGATCGCAACTGACCCAAGAATCCGAGAACACACGCGCACAACGCTTTGCCGCGAGCCGGCTCGCCGATCATGCGGCCGGATCGACGTAGACCAGATTGCCTCGCGATGTCTCCTCGGTCCGGATCCGGACAGGCAGCAGGCTTTCGATTACCCGGACCTGGGTCAAGGAATGCGGCGACAGCCGCGTAGTACGAAAGACGCCGCCGCCCGAGCCTTGGTATGCGCCAATGGCCAACGGGAGCACAAGCTGATCGGCCAGATACTCGCCCACCGGGACATCAGCATCGAGATACGCGCGCATCTGACTCAAAGCCTGTCGAGCGACGGTTTCGGCCGGGACGCCGCGCTGGCCAAACCCGGTGAACACCTCGGTCACGTGCTCGAATCGCAGTTCGATCGACACGGCGTTTCCCCGTCCCGGTGCATCGTCGAGCGTTTCGATTTCGAAACAAGACGCGTCCCAGCCCGTGTCGGCGGCGATCGTCCGGCACTGCCGGTCGGCGATGTGTCGCGGCAAGCGAGCCACCAGCGCGCGGACGCGACGGGCTGCCAGCGAACCGCGCTCGGTCAGTTCCAATCGGCTCAAATCGACCGATGGGGTAATGGTCGCTGAGATTTGGCCTCGACCGACCGGAAAAAAACCGGGTTGATGCAGCGTCAACGCGACGCGTGGCCCGAGACGCGCCACGAGCGGCAGATAGGCGGCGTTCAGAAAATCGACGGGTGGGGCGAGCGGATTGTGGGTGCCGCCTTCGAGCGTGACAGATGTCGCGCCGTCGGCGATCATCAAGGCCGGCAGGATCGTCTGCAGGACCAAGGTCGTGCTGCCAGCCGTCCCGATCCGGAACGTGTAGTGTCCCGCCCGCACCGGACCAGGATGAAATGTCACGCGTTGTGACCCGAGTTCCGCGCCCTGAACCTGCGCCTCTGAGACCCGAGTCGCCGCGCGGACGGCGGTCAAATGTTGAGCCAACAAACCCGGCCTCGATCGCCGCGCCCGGATTCGCTCGAGCGTCACGCTCTGGCCCGTAACCAGGGCCAGAGCCAGCGACGAGCGGACGATCTGGCCGCCACCCTCGCCTTGAGAACCGTCGAGGTGAATCATGTCGGTTTGACCACCCGATGAAAATGCAGCAGCACCTCGCGGCTGACGACGCGGCGGACCCCCTCGACCAGACACCGCGGCTCGTTATCCGTCTGGCCAATTCGCACGATCTCGTCCAGTCGGGTTCCCGGAGGCACGGTGAACGTGGATTGATGGATGATCTGGTTTCCTGCGTCCAGTTCCGGGACGATGAAATGGCACGTTGCACCGTACGTCAGCATCCGCCCGGTGTGCGCGTCGTGATAGGGCCGCGGTCCCGGAAAGCTGGGCAACAGGCCATGATGCAGATTGATGATCCGTCCGCCGGCGTATTTCCAGCACGTCGCGGCCGGAAGGATCCGCATATAACGGGCGAGCACGACATAATCGACCTGATACTGGTCCAGCAGCTCGACCAATCGGTCGTCGTCCGCACGGCCTTCGGCGTCGCCGATCAAATGCCAGTCGACGCCGAACTGTTCGGCGATGCTGCGGCAGGCTTTGCGATTCCCGATCATCACCGCCGCCTCGGCGCGGATCTGACCGTCACGGATCGCCCGCAGCACGGCCAGCGGCGGCTCGGGCCGATACGTCGTCAAAATCGCCAGCCGCGGCCGCTCGAGCCGCTGTTCGGGCGACCAGACCCGCACCGACAGCCGTTTGATTCGGCCGATTTCAGCCAGCGCTTGCCGCGTCTGTTCCAACTGGTCGCCGGGCAGTCGGATGCGGCAGAGCATCGCGAACAGGGCCAGCTCGTCGTGATCATACATCTGGATCTCGGCGATGTTCGCGCCCTGAGAGGTGACATAATGGATGATCGGGTCCGCCAGACCCGTGTTGTCAGGACCGACTGCCGTGATGACGATCTGCATGGATGGAACCGGACGGATTCAAGGAGGACTGCCTGGCGCCGGCCGACCAGCGCCGCCCGTCACCTGTTCAATACGCTCATTAGATCGTATCCTGTAGCATTCGCGCAAGCCAATGGGAACCCCACAATGCCCGTCTCGAAGCCCGGCAGATCGAACAACGGCCGAATGCGCCGCGAGGATCTGCCGCCGGGCGATTCGCTATGTACGTATTGCACGGCCAAATGCTGTCGGTATTTCGCGCTGCCGATCGACACGCCCACGACGCCGCGCGATTTTGACTTCATTCGCTGGTTTCTATTGCATGAACGGGCGTCCGTATTCACCGAGGATGACACCTGGTATCTGCTTGTCCATACCGTCTGCAAGCATTTGCTGCCGGACAATCGCTGCGGGATCTACGACCAACGGCCGCAGGTCTGCCGCGAGTACACGACGGACAATTGCGAATACGACGACGACTGGACCTACGAGCGGTACTTCGAGACGCCCGAGCAGGTTCAGGAATACGCCGAGGCCATTTTTGCGCGGACCGACGCCCGGGGCATTCGCAGCGCGCCGCCGCCGTTGTTTCCCGTCCTGAATTGACCGCCTGCTCGAAGACCGCCTGCCAGAAAGAGACGCCTCGTCATGTCTGCCGCTCCGTTGATCTCGCCACGAACCCTCAAAGGCTTTCGCGATTACCTGCCAGAGACGATGATCCCGCGCGAACGGTTGATCGATACGGCCAAACGCGTGTATCGCTCGTACGGATTCAACCCGATCGACACCCCCGCGTTGGAATATCTCGAGGTTCTGACCGGCAAGGGCAGTGACGAGACGGATCGCCAGTTGTACCGTTTCCAGGACCACGGCGGACGGGATGTCGGGATGCGTTTCGATCTGACCGTACCGCTGGCCCGGTTCGTCGCCCAGCACGTCGGCACGCTGGGCACGCCCTTCAAACGCTATCACATCGCGACCGTGTGGCGCGGCGAGAATACGCAGCGCGGACGGTATCGCGAGTTCATGCAGTGCGATTTCGACACGATCGGGACCCGCAGTGCGGCCGCCGATATCGAGACGGTGCTGGTGATCCACGACCTGATGCACGCGATCGGTTTTTCCGCGTTTGTGATCCATATCAATCATCGCCTGGTGCTGAACGGGCTGCTCGACACGCTCGGTTTGCGAGAGCGCGCCACGGCGATTCTGCGCGCGCTGGACAAACTGCCCAAGATCGGCCCAGAGAACGTCGCGGACGAGATGGAGGCGACCGCCGGAACGACGGCCGACCAAGCCGTGGCGATCTTGAAACTGGCGTCGTTGACGGGGACGAACGACCAGATGCTGCAACAGCTCGAGCCGCTGGTCGGCGGCAGCCCGTTGGGCCAAGAGGGGATCGCGCGGCTGGCGGAAATCCTCGGCGGCGTGCGCGCCGCGGGCGTGGCGGACCAACGGATCGCGCTGGACGTGTCGATCGCCCGCGGGCTGGACTACTATACGGGAGCCGTCTTCGAGACCTTTCTGGACGCGCTGCCGAACATCGGCAGCGTCTGTTCGGGAGGCCGCTACGACAACTTGGCCGGCGTGTACACCAAACAGGATCTGCCGGGGATCGGCGCCTCCCTCGGCTTGGATCGCCTGCTGGCCGCGATGGACGAACTGGGAATGATCGGCCAGGTGCGCACCGTCGCCCCCGTGTTGATCGTCTTCTTCGATGCGGATCGTCTGCCCGACTATCTACGCCTGGCGGTCCAGATACGCCGCGCCGGCCTGGCCGTGGAACTGTATCCCGATGCCAGAAAAGTTGGCCAGCAACTCAAGTACGCTGATCAACGTGGCTTCCGCGTCGCCTTGATCGCCGGCAGCCGCGAACTGCAGGACGGCCAATGCCAGGTGAAAGATCTGCAAACCGGCCACAACGAGGTCTGCGCGCTGGCAGACGACGCCCGCGCCGTCATCGACGCGGTTCAGCGGATCCTACAGACATCGCCAACTACCGAGTCCGTACGTACCGCGACGTGAACGATTGATCCGCGACACGTGCGTCGCAAAGGCCTGCTAGCGAGCGACGAAACGATCCCCGCAGGAACCTGCCAGACGGATGCAAGCTTGAATCCGGTCGCAACGAACGCTAGCGAGCCACGCCGCGTCGCCCTCGTCCCTCGCTGGCGTTTCGGGTTACGTTGGATTCGCAGTCACCTGGTAGCCGGATCTCGCGACGTATCCAGGCGACCCTTGGACGCCATCGCTTCAAGGGCTCTTGAATGAATCAGCCCGGTATCATCCAAAGTTGTTTTTCATGCGATCTTACAGTCTTACCTCGTATTATGCGCGGGCCGTGCGCGCATCTTGTAGACCAGCCTGTACAGTACACTTTTGGGTTGTAGTCGCTGGCTGGTGTTGAGGGGTTAAATGTCTGCATCGCCGAACCACGAATTGACACGAATCAAACGAATCAAGACACCGCCTCTCGCGGATCCTTTGCTCATTCGTGTTATTCGTGTCATCCATGGTTTGAAATCACCCGTTTTAGAGTCGCAGTTCGTACGATGAGCGAATCTTCTACCGTGGTTCGTTTTCTACACTCCTGGATCGCGGGCGCTCGCCCGCGTTAGCCCCCTCCTTCGAGACCCTGAAAGGCTGGACAAGCATGTTGAACCCCACGCTGGTCGCCCTGGCGCTGATCCTGGCGCCCGCTCAACCCGCTGCCGCGCGATCTGCCGACGGGACGTTGATCGGCGGCGCTGATCCGACGATCGTCGCCGTCCACGGGAGCGACGGGCGCTACACGTACTATGTCGTCGCGACGGGGCCGGGAATCCCCATTTTGTCGTCACGCGACCTGAAGAATTGGCGACGGGTCGGACGGGTCTTTGCTGAGGACGTTCCCCGGTGGGCTCGAGACGACGTTCCCCATGCGAAGGGCATCTGGGCGCCGGATCTGAGCTTTCACAACGGGCGGTATTACCTGTACTACTCGGTCTCGACCTTTGGCAGCCAACGCTCGGTCATCGGTTTGGCCGTCAACTCGACCCTGGACCCGACAAGCCCCGATTACCGCTGGGAGGACCGCGGCAAGGTCATCGAATCCTGGCCGGGCAAGTGCGATTTCAATGCCATCGACCCGGCCCTGTTCGTGGATCACGATGGCGCATGGCATCTGTTCTTCGGGTCCTTCTGGTCGGGCATCAAGTTGACCCGACTGGATCCGGCCACGGGCAAGCCGAGCACCGACGCGACGCTCGTCTCCGTCGCGGCCCGTCCCCAACATCCGCCGCGCGTCGTCGAGGCGGCCTATGCCATCTTTCACCAGGGCAACTATTACTTGTTCGTTTCCTGGGATCGCTGCTGCGACGGCGCGGACAGCGATTACAAAGTCATGGTCGGGCGGGCTCGAAAGATCGCCGGTCCGTACGTCGATGCCGAGGGCCGCGCGCTGCTGGACGGTGGGGGCACGTGCGTGTTGACCAGCAATCAGCGCTGGCGCGGCCCAGGCCACAACAGCGTGTTGACGACGGACGAAGGCCAATGGCTCGTCCATCATACCTATGATGTTCAACACCTCGAGGCTCGACGGATCCTTCAGATCCGCCCGTTGTCATGGACGGACGACGGTTGGCCGCGGGTGGGCGAGCCGATATTCGAGCCGAAGCCCAGAACGTTGCGGTCCGTCGTCAAGCCATCCGACTCGAATCGATGACGGGCAGCGTCGCACACGGCCCACACACGGCGCCAAGGGGGCGACCGAATGGCGTACAACCGGGCATCAGTGGGGCGCAAAACACGGACAGATCCAACACCTCGCGGGCAGCACGTCGCGATCGTGCCATCGGCGTTACGCATGTCCGAAGCGAGCAACGGCGCCACGGCACGTGACGCCTCGGATCAATCGAGTTTCCGCCAATCGCCGATCGCCTCGATTCGCGCCGGGCCGGTACGCTCGATCGTCATGCTGGCCGGTGGCAACACGACCCGCTTGCCCTGAAAGACCGCTTCGGGGAAGCGTGTTTTGCCGAGCGTCGTGCCGATGCTTCGGAAGAACGGAAACAGATCCTCGCCGCACGCGATGCTCATGTCCTCGACGATCTCGTCCCAGGCAAGACGACGATTCGGATCGTCTGCCCACCGGACGTTTTTGACCCACATCCAGCGGGGATACCAACCCGGGCCGTAGCGTTCGTCGAGTTTCTGCCAAACGAACCAGAGCTTCGTCCAGCCCTTTCCCATCTCGTCGCCCCGGAGCTTCGCCAGATCGAGGCTCGAGCCGTCCGGATCGAAGTCGAACAGCCGGTTCGGATCGTGGCCGCTGCGATCGCCCGTCCGCAGCGCCTCGATCTTCCCCTGATACCAACCGGCGTGAGCCTCGCTGAAGACTTCGGGAAGCGCCCCCGCCTGCTGGCCCATGTCATTCGGCGGGCCGGGAAGGTTGTGTGTCAATTCGTGCGCGAAGATCGAGAGGATTCCCTCTTTGTTCAGCGAGATGATCCCAACCTCTTCGGGCTTGTAGGCGTTTACGGCCCAACCGCCACCATCGCCCGCCGAGAGAATCAAGTTCATCGTCGTCCCTCCTCGCGACGAGGGGAACCAACTGAGAACCTGGTCCTTCACCTTCGGCATATCCTCGACCACCGCCGTCACGAGTTCCGGCTTCTGGTTTTTCGCGTACATCACGACCACGTCGCCCACCCGCAAGTCCTGTTCGGGATAGATTGGCCCGCCACCGGCCGCCTCCATCGGCAGACGCGGGGTTCCCCCGACCGGCTTGGCGCCCTGCGCTGCGACACGAATCAGGTCGGCCAAAAACTCGCTGACCTTCGCGCGGCTGCCCGGATTGTCGCCCGCGGCCTTCGCGTCCCATTTGACGAGTTCAAAGTCGCTGACGATCACCACGTGTCCGGCATGGAACTCGCGAGTGGCGACGACGGGCGCGTTGTCGTCGCCGGCAAGACGCGTTTGCCATCGCCCATCGAGTCGGAGCACCGCTGCCGGCCGACCGCCCAACGACGTTGCCTGGCTGCGAATCTCGGCGCCGAACGCGCGTGCCAGCGCGTTGAGCGGCCAGTTCCGCGATTGCTCGTCCGACGGCACACCTCCGCCGACCATGATCAAACCGCCGCCGTGGCGGACGAACTGTTGTACGGATTGGATCTCTTCCGGCAGATACGATTGAGCATTGGGATCGGGCTGGATCGTGAGGATCACGTTGAACCGCGGACTGGGGATCCAGGCAAACGGCCTCGCGTTGCCGTCGGGAACGCGAACCCTGACGCGGCCCGCAGGATCCAGCACCGTGTCCAGAGTCGCCTGGCTGCCGACGACACGAACCCCCTGGGCGCGCAGCGCCGGCGGCAGACCCCAGCATGTATGGAACAGCATCTGATGTGCGAGATCCACCAGCACGTTGATCCCCGTATCGTTCGTCACCGGCTGAGCGGGCAGCGTACGCGGATCGCCCGACGGCGATGCACCCGTGTCCGCGAGGGCTGCTGCGCGGGTGTCACAGTCTGCCACGATGCTCGCCAAGAACAACGTGCTCGTGAGAAACCAACTCGAGATTGCCTTGAACTTTGCCATACGGCCGTTGTAATTAACGAGGCTTGTCGGGTCAACCAATCCGGCCAGTGCGTTGTCCGATCATAATTTTCGCATTGTCGTATTCGGCAGAGCAAGAAACTCTCGCCGCCAGACAATCGCGGCGACGCCCAACATTTAGCCGTGACGTCGCACGAGTGCCGAATGCCGTGCCCGTGAATTTTGCCGCAGGCCACATTCACCGTTTTGGCCGTAGGCCATCGATCACCGTCGTTGCGTTTCGTTTCGCGTCGTGGCGTCCACCCGGTTGCGGCCACGACGGAGCGTAACCATCCAGCGTGGCTCTCCAGCGTGGCATGGATTTGCCGCGAAGGATGCGTTCCAGACGGATAAACGAGACGTCGATAGTAAACGAGGCGTCAATTGTCCGCAGTGGGCGATGAACTCTGACTTGCAACACTAGCCCGTAGATCCTCGCCTCCGGTCAACGCATCTGCCACGTGCCGAGGCCGACGATCGCGCGAAACCACCGCCTACCTCGAATTCGCGTTACTTGCCGGCCACGCGAGGCGACGCCTTGCCGGTGTCCGATGCGAGGCTTTTCCGATTTGCGGCTGGCGTCTTGGCGACTGGATTCCGATACTGTAGACTTGACATCCGCCATGCCGTCGTGCGCAAACGCGCCGGACAGTCCCGGGCCGTGCGCGACTCAGGTGTCGACAAGTGCCAACGGCGATGGCACGCGTAGCGCTAACGCCAACTAGGCGGGAAAAGGACGTAACACGTCGGACGCCGCCCGTCATGATTGCGATCAGAGAACGCTTAGAGGTTGTAGCTCAGTCGGTAGAGCAACGGACTTTTAATCCGTAGGCCCTGGGTTCGAGTCCCAGCAACCTCACTTTCGTATCGTCTGGAAGAAACCGGGAAAAACACGCGCAACTTCGTTTTATGCATGGAGTTAGAGTCTTTGTTCGCATCATGCGCGCACCGTGCGCGCATCTTGTACATTAGTCTGTACAGCACACTTTCGGGTTGCTGGCACTAACCCGCGTTAGGTGAAATTGGAGTTGGA
>JAVYAJ010000395.1:0-4584 GCA_032229885.1 Candidatus Anammoximicrobium sp.
CGCGGCTTTCTTCGTAGCCGCCTTTTTGACGCCTCCCTTGGCTGCCCGTTCGGCGAGCCACTCGAGGGCTGCCTCGAGTGTGACGCTCTCGACCTCGACGCCTTTGGGCAGCGAGGCGTTTGTCTGGCCGTCGGTGACGTACGGGCCGTAGCGACCGCTGAGCAGTTTTATCGGCTGGCCTGTGACGGGCGAGACGTCGAGAAGACGCAGCGGCTCGGCGGCGGCGGTCGTTCGGCCGCCGCGTCCGGTCTTTGGCTGCGCGAGCAGCGCCAGCGCCTGGTCCAGTTCGATGTCCATCGGCGTCAGGCCATCGGACAGGGAACGCGTTTCGTCGCCGCACTTGATGAACGGGCCGTACCGTCCGTTGTGGGCCACGATTTCCAGGCCGCTGTCGGGATGGCGGCCGACGACGCGCGGCAGGGCCAACAGTTTCAGCGCGATCTCCAGGGTGGTCTCTTCCGGCGCCAAGCCCTTGGGCAGCGAAGCGTTCTTCTTCTGCTTGTCGTCCGCCTCGCCCAACTGGACGTACGGACCGAACCGGCCGGTCTTCAAATAGACCGGTTTTCCGGTCTGTGGGCAGACCCCCAGCGGCGCGTCGGCCTGCTGGCCGAGGTCGAGCATCTCCAACGCTTTTTCCAACGTCAGTTCGTCGGGCGGCATTGTGGCTGGGATGCTCGCCCGCCGCTCGCCCTGCTCGATGAACGGCCCGTACTTGCCCACGCGCACGATGACTTCGTCGGTGTGTTCGCCGCCGGTCGGCCGGCCCAGCGAAAAGCGGCTGGTCTCGCGGGCGTCGACCTGTTTGATCTTCTCCTGGACCAACTGCTTCAGCCCGGGGTGATCATTGCCGAAGAAGAACTCGCGCAAATAGTCGCGATGTTGCCGATCACCTCGACTGATCGCGTCCAGATAGTCCTCCATCTGGGCCGTAAACTCGTAGTCGACCAGGCTGCTGAGGTGCTGTTCGAGCAGGCGGATGACCGAGAACGCGGTCCACGAGGGGACGAGCGCATTGCCCCGCTTGAAGACATACTCGCGAGCCTGGATCGTGTCGATGATCGAGGCATACGTGCTGGGGCGGCCGATGCCCATTTCCTCGAGGGTCTGGGTCAGCGCGGCTTCGCTGTAGCGGGGCGGCGGCTGCGTGGCGTGGCCGTCGCTTTCCAGCTCGGCGCAACGAAGCGTCTGCCCGCGTTCGACTCGCGGCAGCAGCGTCTCCTTGTCCGCCAGCTCGGCCCGCGGATCGTCCGAGCCTTCGACATACGCTCGGAGGAAGCCGGGAAAGTCGATCGTCTTGCCGCTGACCTGAAACACGGCGTCGCCGCCTTCGACGGCGATCGTGATCCGTCGGCCGCGGGCATCCGCCATCTGGCTGGCGACCGTCCGCTTCCAGATCAGCTCGAACAACCGGAACTGGTCGCTGTCGAGCTCGGCGCGCACGGATTCCGGCAGACGAAACGGGTGCCCGGCAGGCCGAATCGCCTCGTGCGCCTCTTGGGCGTTCTTGACTTTCGACGCATACGTGCGCGGCGACTCGGGCAGGAACTGGGGACCGTACTCCGAGCGGACCAATTCGCGAGCCGCCTCGATCGCCACCTGCGCCAACGTGGTCGAATCGGTTCGCATGTACGTGATATAGCCGTTCTCGTACAGGCTCTGCGCCAAACTCATCGTCTTGCGAGCCGTGAAGCCCAGTTTGCGGTTCGCCTCTTGCTGCATCGTGCTGGTCGTAAACGGCGGCGATGGCCGCGCGGTGTACGGCCGATCCTCGAGCGACTTGACCTGAAACTCGGCCGCCTGCAGGCGTTGCGCTAGCTGCGCCGCCTGGGTCTGGTCGAGCACCAGGAGCTTGGGATCCTTGATCTGGCCGGTCTTGGGATCGAAATCCTTGCCGGACGGGATGCGCCGTCCGTCGGCGGAGACCAGCGTCGCCTCGAACTCGTGTCCCTCGGGCGTGACGAACCGCGCGACCAGATCCCAGTAACTCGCCGAGACGAACGTTTGCCGTTCGCGCTCGCGTTGGATGATCAGTCGCACGGCCACGCTTTGGACGCGACCCGCCGACAGGCGAGGCCCGATCTTGCGCCACAGCAGGGGCGACACCTCGTAGCCGTACAACCGGTCCAGAATACGTCGGGTTTCCTGGGCTTTGACAAGGCCGTCGTTG
Source organism: Candidatus Anammoximicrobium sp. (assembly GCA_032229885.1). Classification (GTDB taxonomy): domain Bacteria; phylum Planctomycetota; class Planctomycetia; order Pirellulales; family Pirellulaceae; genus Anammoximicrobium. Next base: position 2,168 of record JAVYAJ010000395.1, read on the forward strand.
ATCTGTCGCGGGTTTTCGATCGCCTCGCGAATCGCCTCGCTGGTGATTTCGTGGAACACGAGCCGGTGCACGGGAACCTTGGGATGGAGCACCTCGCACAAGTGCCAGCTAATCGCCTCGCCCTCGCGATCACCGTCGGTCGCCAGATACAGGTCCTTGGCGTCCTTCAGCGCCGCCCGCAGCTTGGCGACCTGCTTCTTTTTGTCCGGCGGAATGATGTAGACCGGCTCGAAGTCGCGCTCGACGTTCACGCCCAGGTAAGCCCAGTCTTCGTTCTTGAACTCGTCGGGGACTTCTTTGGCGCCCTGGGGCAGGTCGCGGATGTGGCCGATGCTGGCTTCGACGGTAAAGTCGCTGCCCAAGAACTTGCCGATCGTACGCGCCTTGGCGGGTGATTCGACGATGACCAACGATTTCGCGTGCGGATCGGCTGCTTTTTTCGCCATGATGTCCCAACCAATAAGATGCGAGCCGGGGCCCGTGCCCAGCGGCAAGTGAACTCCAAAAAAACTTGTCCGGACCCGTTCAGATCCGACGCTCGACGGCTTCGAAGCCGGCGTTCTTCACGCTTGTCCGGCCGCCGTGGAACGTGCCCGCGGTACATCTCCGCGCAGCGTCAAATCGCGGCGGAACACGCCCGCGAAGGCTATTTGGGATTGTATTTACGTCAAATCGCGCTACAATCTGCGGCTTTGTTGGACGGCGCGCGTTCGCGAACAAGGCATTGGATTAACATCCGGCAGGGAATGCTGTCAAGGGATGTTGCGAGCCTTGAAAGCTCGACGCCCCACCTTGTATGGCCGTTAGGCAGTTGAAGGAAGCCTGCGCATGTCGAGCCCACTCTCGTACTTCCGTCGCAACCAAAAGTTGTTGCTGGCAATCTTCGGCGTCCTGATCATGCTCACGTTCGTCGTCGGAGATTACCTGATGCAATACGGCGGCCGGAGCGGCGGCGGTCGGGCCGACGAAGTGGTCGCCACCTGGAAGCACGGCAAGATCACCGAGAACGATCTCTGGCGGATGCGCGATGCGCACAACTTGACCGTCCGCTTTCTGGATTCGCTGATTCAAAAGGCGATCCAAAACAAAGGACAGCCCAAGGATCTGAACGGTTACCCCATCGCCGCCGGCCGCGACCCGGGGATCCCGCGATCCTATGCCGACGAAGATCTGGTCCAGACCGTGATTCTAGCGCGAAAGGCCCAGGATTTTGGAATTCGGATCAGCGACGGCGCGATCGACGAGTTTCTCAGTACGCTGACCGACGAGTCCGTGCCGCGGTCCGAGTTCGGTTCGGCGTTGTCTGAAGCTTCGCAAGGTCGCTTGGATCGGTCGCAACTGTTCGACCAACTGCGCACCGAGCTGGCTGCGCAACACGTGCGGATGATGGCCCGCAGCGGCGTGTTCGCCCTGTCGCCCAGCTTGGCGTGGGATGGTTTCAACCGTTTGAACCGCCGGGTAAAGGCCGAGTTTCTGCCGCTGGCTGTCGCGGACTTCGAGAGCCGCGTGACGGGCCAGCCCACCGACGCTCAGATCCGCCAGTTGTTCGACGAAGGCAAAGACCGCTTTCCCAGCCCAGACAGCCCGGAGGCCGGCTTCAAGCGCCGTCCCAAAATCGCCTTCGGCTATTTGAAGGCCGAGTTCGAAAAATTTCTGCAAGCGGAAATGGCGACGGTGACGCCCGAGCAGATCGCCGAGCACTACGAGAAGAACAAGAACGATTACAAGCTGCCGGAGACGCCCGATGCACCGCCGGCGGACGCCGCGGCCGCCGGCGCGGCGGCGCCCGGCGAGGCGGCGCCATCCGCCGGGCCGGCTTTGGATGCCCCGGCGAATGCCGAGTCCGAGGCGATGACCGGGCCAGCCGAATCGACCGAATCGTCGCCGAGCGAAGCCGCACCGCCCGCCCCGGGTGACGCCCCGGCGGCCGAAAAGCCGCCAACCGAAAAGCCGGCTGCTGAAAAACCAGCCGACGAAAAGCCTGACGCTGAGAAACCGGCCGACGAAAAGCCAGCCGGCGAAAAGCCTGCGGCGGAGAAGCCAGCCGCCGAGAAGCCAGCCGCCGAGAAGCCGGACGCTGAGAAGCCTGCCGCTGAAAAACCGGCGGGCGACGCGCCCGGCGTGGACGACATGGATAAACCGGACAGCGCTCCGCCCGCGGCGCCGCGGCAGGACGGCGAGCCGTCCAAACAGTCTCGACGCGAGCAACGTTCTGCGCGTCCAGCTATGATGTTCGTCAGCTATCCGGGCGAACCGGTGGCCGCGTCCGCGGACATGCCGAGCGACGCGTCTCCGGCTCCCGCGCCGGCCGCGGATTCTCCGGCCGTGGCGCCGCCCGCCGCCGAAACGCCTGACGAAAAAACGTCCGCGTCGTCGCCAGACGCCGCGACGCCACCAGCGGCAGCGCCGCCTGCCGC
>JAVYAJ010000396.1:0-9030 GCA_032229885.1 Candidatus Anammoximicrobium sp.
ATGAATATGGCCTTCGGCCAACAGAGGCACGCGCGGCGTCAGCCCTGGGGCGTTGCCCCAGGCTACGGTGATCGGAGGCCTTCGGCCAAACAGATTCTTGGGTTGCGAGCACTGGCCCGCGTTAAGAGTCTGTCAGCGACTTTCAGTTCGTCGGGTGCTCGTACGCGCCGATATCCACGGCCGGCCCCTGCGGGCGGGGCGTGTTGACGCGGTCGTGATCCGGCGCCAGGTCGGAGCTGCCGGCGTCGATGGCGGGGCTGCCTGGCTTCAGCCGCAGGTCGAAACGGTCCGGCGCCGAGAATGTCGCGGTCGGATCGGCGACGATCAGATTGTGATCCACGGTCATTTGCTCGCCGTCGACGTGCAACGCGGAAACCAAGTTGTTGCGCACCGTACAGCCGCTCGAAGGCGTGCCCCGTTTGTGTGCGCCGACCCGCAGCGCGGCGGGGCCAGGACGCTGGTCGTTGGGATCGAGGACGGTGTTGTTCACCAAGCGGCAGTTGCGCGCTCCGCTGAGCGTGATGCCGTGGTAGTGGTCGACGATGATCACGTTGTTCTCGATCGTCCAATCGACGAACATCCCGTCGAAACAGCCGATGCCTTGCAGCGTGCCGCGATGCGGTTGACGAGGATCTTCGTTGTTGATGATCGTGTTGCCGCGCAGGGCGATCCCGACGACCTCGCCCGTGCCGACGCCTCCGGGGCCCACCGACCAGCTCTGGAACCCGTCGTCGTGGTTGCCGTTCACGGCGTAACAATTCTTGACGATGTTGTATTGGAACACCGAGTAGTCGCCCAGCCCGCGCAGCCCGTCACCGGCAAAGTTCTCGACCACGTTGTTTTCCACCAAGGCGTGCACTGCCGAAACCGAGATTCCAAAGTCGACGTTTTTCAGCCGGTTGCCACGAATGACGATCCGCTCGCCGCCCGCCCCGATACCGTTGGCGGAACGCTGGTTCCAATCGTCGGCCGTCCAAGCGGACGCGGCGGCCGTCGATTGCAAAACGCACTGCTCGACCAGCACGTCGTGGACCGGACCGTTCCAGCCGTGGGACTGGACGTCGATCATCGTCCGCGGCTTGCCACCGGGCGCGAACTCGGGACTGACGTGCAGTCCGCGCACGGCCCAGTGCGAACCGGATTGCAGCAGCAGGCTGTGGAACCGGGGCGTGTGGCCCGGCGACGCGGCGATCGTGATCACCCCGGCGTTATAGTGTTTGCGAATCGCGACGTCGCCGTAGTCTCCGTCGCGAAGCCAGATGGTGTCGCCGGGCTTGATCAGCCCGTCGGGATTTTGGGCGACCAAGCGGCGCTGCGGGTTGTACGGCAAGGCGTCCCAGGCTTGGGTCTGCACCAGCTTGGCGTCGATCACCTCTTGCAGGCTGCGCCACGGCCGCGCCTCGCTGCCGTCGCCGTCAGACCGTCCGTGAATGGGATCGATATAGAAATCGGCTGACATCACGGATGAAGCAAGCACGGTCAGAACCGCTGCCACCATCGATGCGCGCGTCATCTTTGCGACTCTCTCTCTTCGTTGTGGAAATGCTGTGGGCAGCCAGCGAACTCGGACGGCCCGCGAACATTCGGCGCCCGCCCCGCTTGGATCCACCGGCTCGCGCCGCGACACGGAACGTCAGAAATCAGAATTGACCGGACATGGAACGGAAAGCCGCCCCAGATTACCAGAAGTGTGATCTGGACACGAGATGCTTGGTAATCGAAATGGCCGAGCGGCGAGCGCAGGGACGCGCCGCGCCGTGGGGGGGACGTGCTGCGTCGCGTCCGTCTGGCTGCGGTGACCCGACAATTGTGGCTTGCGGGGCGCGCCCGCCGCGTCTGCGGCTTCATTCGGAATCAGACTCGAGCCGCGCAGCCAGGAACTCGTTGTTCCGCGTCGTGTCCGCGATACAGGCGTCGATGTCGCGATGCGACGTTTCGTACACGTACCAACCATCGTATCCGATCTTCCGAAACGCCGCGAAGGCCGCGGGCCAATCGATCGGCCCGGGCTCTTCGATCCGTTTGTCGCCGTTCTTGACGTGAATCATTGCCAGTCGTCGGCGTCCCAACAGCTCGATGCCCGTGATCGCCTGCGCGCCGTGACCGTAGAAGTCCATGTTGTGCGGGTCGTAGTACACACCGACGTTCGGATGATCGACCAGATCGACCAGCCGTTTGTTGTCGGCGGGGCTGAGCGAGTTTTCCAACCCGATCACGACGCCCGCGTCGGCCGCGGCGGGCGCAACCTTTTGCAGCATCGACACCAGCGGCCCGTATGCCGCTTCGTCGTCCATACTCGGCGCGTCGCCGCGAAAAAAAGCCGCCAACAGCACGCCCGCGCCGAGCGCGCTGGCGGCCCGGATCGAGGCGATGATGTTGTCGGCCGCCTGGGGACTGTGGATCTTCACGCCGCGATCCAGGATCCCGGCCAACGAGGGAATCACCAGACCCCAACGGTCGGCTTCGCGCTTGTACCGCTGCACGGTCTCGGGGTCGCGCAGGTTCGGTTGGCCCGCCGTCACTTGCAGCTCGACCCCGCGAATGCCCGGGATCCGCGCGGCTATTTGGAAGACGTCCGGCGTACCGGCCATCCTCATGCTGGCGGCGCGAATGCCGATCTTCAACGGCTGGACGTCGGCCGCCGGCGCCGTGCGGCCGACGCTTGCCGCCGTGGCGGTGACGACAGCGACTTCCAAAAACTTCCGCCGCGTCGCGCCGGATCGAAGTTTGTCCGTGGTCATTTGTTCTTGGTCATTGGTCAGTTGTCATTGGTCAGTTGTCAGTTGTCATTCGTTGTTGGCTGGTTATGAGCGTGGGGTCGTTTTTAGCATGGCACAACGGTGGCCGTTCGGCAAGCGTCCGGTGGCGCGCGGCGCGGCTCTGGGTGGTTGCGGTGACGACCACGCGGCTGACGACGTCTCTGTGTTCTGTTACCCTCGCGTTCCCGTAGCCCGTGTTCCCGTGTTCGGGCATGTGCCAGACGAGGCTTGCCGCGTGCGCGTCGTTGGCCGCGTGTTCGCGAAACCGGGCGCGTGAGATTTTTGTCCATCGCGGGCTTTCGTTCTCGGGCAAGCTGGACGCACGCTTGTGACGTGGTTAAAGTAGGATTACTAAACACACCCGTTTATTCGCTGCGCTGATGCGGTCACCGCCCGGCGGTGCGCGTCGGCGCGCGCCCCTCCTTTTTTTCCGAGCGATTGTCGATGAATGAATCGCGTCAACGATCGTTGGTCTCGGGATTGGCGCTTGGTCTGACTGCCCTGCTGTTGGGACTTGCCGCCGGCGCGGCCGGGATCTGGTACAACGTCCAAGAGCGGCTACAGGACCGGGATTTCCTCTCGCAGCAGCTCGAGCGGCTCGCGCCGCAAGCGGATCAAGGTCCGGCCGAGCCGGCGCGGGCGTTGGTTCGCGTCAGCCACGCCCAGCGCAAGGAGATTCAGCCCGAGCGGAAGATCATCGGTCGGTTGGTCGAGGTTCGCAAGGTCACGGTGGCCAGCGAGGTGACAGGTAAGATCATCGAGCTGCCCGTCGAGATCGGGACATCGGTGATCGGCGGCCAAACGGTTTTGGCCCGTCTGGACGACATTTGGCCGCGGCTCGCGTCCGAGCGCGCTCAAGCCACGTTGGACTCGACCCGCGCCCAACTTGCGTACCAGCAGGCCGAGCTGCGGCGAGGCGAACAGTTGAGTCAGACAAACGTCGTCACGGCCAGCGAGCTCGATTCGTTGCGGGCGTCGGTCACCGAGCTCGAGGCCAAACAAGCCGAGGCTCGGGCGGTCTTGGCGGAAGAGAAAGAGCGGATTGCGCGGTCCGTCATCCTGGCGCCGTTCGATGGCGCCGTCGTCGCCAAGCAGGCCGAGTTGGGCGGGTATCTCTCGCCTGGCGACCCGATCGTCGATATCGTGTCCCGCGACCAGTTGGACGCATTGCTGATGGTTCCCGAATCGATGATCAACCTGATCGAGCTCGACCAGACGTTGGAAATTGGCTTCGACGCGTCGGGCGACACGGCGCGCGGCAAAGTTGTCTCGATCACGCCGTACGGTCCTTCGGCGTCGCGGACCTTCCCCGTGCGGGTGCGATTGGATGACCAGAAGGGCCGTTTGAAAGCCGGCATGAGCGTCACGGCGCCGCTCGTCACCGAGGCGCCGCGCGAGGCGTTGGTCGTGGGTCGCGACGCCGTGCTGGTCCGCCCCGACGGCTCGACGGTCTGGGTCGCCGTCCCGGACGGGTCCGGCCCCGAGGCGCTGGTCCAGCCGGCGCCGGTGGCGATCACGGCGCGGATGACCGGCCAGTACGCGATCGAACCCGAGACCGACGCCGCACGAAAATTGCTGGTCGCGGGCGCCTCGGTGGTCGTCGAAGGCGCCGAGCGTTTGACGCCCGGCCAACAGGTCCGCATCGTGGGTCAGCAGGAGGGCTGAATGTGGATCTGATTCGCTTTTCCGTGCGGAACCCGGTCAAGATCGCCGTCGGCGTCATCCTGATGATCCTGTTCGGGATGATTTCGCTCGAGATCATCCCGATCCAGTTGACACCAGATGTCGAACGGCCGGTGATCACGGTCCGCACCGTTTGGCCGGGGCGAAGTCCGGAGGAGGTTGAAAAGTCGATTCTGGTCGAGCAGGAGGAGAAGCTGAAGACCCTGCAAGGGCTGTGGCAAATGACGTCCACCGCCGATCTGGGGCAGGCTTACGTCACGCTCGAGTTCAACGTCGGCTTTCCCATTTCGCGGGCGCTGCAGGAGGTGGCGAATCGGCTGGACGAGGTCCGGTTTTATCCGGCCGATGTCGAGCGGCCCATCATGCGGGCGTCGGATTCCGCCAGCGACGACGCCGTGTCGTATTGTCTGCTCCAGGCGCGAGATCCCGACTTCGAGATGGCCGAGATCTATGACTATGCGGACCGCTACGTCAAGCCGGTGCTCGAACGGATCCCGGGCGTCGCCGAGGTCAACATCTATGGTGGGCGGCAGCATCAGGTGCACGTTCGCTTCGACCCGGCGGCGCTTGCGCAGCGCGGCATCAGCATTTCGGATCTGCGCAACGCGCTGCAACTGGACAACGTCAATGAATCGGCCGGCGACATGGCGCACGGCCGACAGGATGTCCGCTTTCGCGTGCTCGGCCAGTTCGATTCGCTCGAACCCCTTCGCCAGACGATCGTCAAAGTCGATGCGCAGGGCGTACCCATCCGCGTCGCGGATATCGCCGAGGTCGCGTTGACGTTGGAAAAAAAGGTCGGCTTCGCCCAGAGCAAGGGGCAGACCTCGATGAGCCTGTTCGTCAAACGTGAAACGGGAACGAACGTGTTGACGATCACGGATCAGGTGCGGCGAGCGATTGACCAGTTGAACGCGCCGGACGGCGTGCTGGCCGCGTTCAAGCACGACCGCTACGGGGTGCGTCTGCGGCTGATCTCGGATGACAGCTTCTATATCCGGCAGGCGGTTGGCCTGGTCTGGGGCAATCTGTGGTTGGGCGGTAGCCTAGCCGTGCTCGTGTTGTTGGCGGTTCTGCGGAACATCCGTTCGACACTGATCATCGCCCTGGCGATTCCGATCTCGGTGATTGGAACATTCGTAGTGATGGCCCTGGCCGGGCGCAATCTGAACGTGGTCTCGTTGGCCGGCCTGAGCTTCGCGGTCGGGATGGTCGTAGACAACGCGATCGTGGTCTTAGAGAACATCGATCGGCACCTGGCGCTGGGGGCGTCGCCCGCCGAGGCCGCGTACCGCGGGACAAAGGAGGTGTGGGGCGCGATCTTGTCGTCAACCTTGACGACCGTCGCCGTGTTCGCCCCGGTGCTGACGATCAAGGAAGAGGTTGGCCAGTTGTTCTACGACATCGCGTTGGCGATCTGCGCCTCGGTGACCTTGTCACTGGTGGTCTCGGTCACCGTGATCCCGATGGCGGGCGCGATCTTTCTGCGGCATCACCGACCGAGCAGCAATCCCGTGATGCGCAGCCTGCGTGGCGTGTTCGGTCTGGCGCCGTTGTTGGCCTGGACGTGCGACGTATTTTCGCGGGCGATGTACGCGCTGACGCACCGCGACGCGTGGAGCGTGTGGCTGCGTGTGATGATCGTGTCGCTGATCAGCGTCGCGGCCGTGGCGCTCAGTTGGATGCTGATGTTGCCGGCCAGCTATCTGCCCGACGGCAACCGGAACTTCTCCTATGGCACGATGTTCAACCCGCCCGGATACTCGATCGAACAGAACACGTCCGTCGCCAAACGGCTTGAGGCGGCGGTTCGGCCGTATTGGGAGGCGAAAGATGCGGACGAGGCCCGGGCGATCGCCCCGCTGGTCGATGTGCAGACGGGGCGCCCCATCACCGATGTGCCCGCGCTGGACGAGTTCTATTTTGTGGTGACCCGCGGGCGAGTGTTCATGATCACCACCAGCAAGGACCCGGCGAATGTGCGACCGGTCAAGGCGATTTTGAACCGGGCGATGGGCGAGGTTCCCGGCAGTTACGGCTTCGCCTCGCAACGCTCGATCTTCGGCCGCAACCTCGGCGGCTCGAACTCGGTGCAGGTGGACGTCGTCGGCAACGACCTGATCCGGCTGAAGAGCAGCGCGGCGCAGCTCCAAGTCCGTCTGATGGACGAGTTCTCGAAGTTCGCGGTCCGCAGCGATCCGATGACGTTCAACGAAGCGGGACCCGAGCGGCAGATCGTCATCGACCAGGTGCGGGCCAAGGAACTGGGGTTGAGCGTCCAGTCGCTCGCGCTGGCCGCGCGAGCCTTGGTGGACGGAGCGATCATCGGCGATTTCACCTTCGACGGCGACAATCTCGATCTGGTCGTGGTCCGCGATCCGCGAATCGAGATCACCCCCGATCAGTTGGCGGAAATGCCCTTGGCCATCACCGAGCAGGCGGGCCAGCAGTCGATCTTGCCGTTGAGCGAACTCGTCCATTTCGTCGATGCCGACGCTTCGCAGTCCATTCGACGGATCGAGCAGCAGCGGGCCGTTTCGTTCACCGTCAATCCGCCGCCCGAAATGGCGCTCGAACAGGCCCAGGCGCGAATCGACGAACTCGTCGCCGACCTGCGCAAGTCGGGCGGGATCACCTCAGACGTCCAAATCCGGCTGTCCGGCAACGCTGACAAGCTGACTCAGGTCCGGACAGCCTTGCTGGGCCATTGGGACGGCTGGAATCTGCCCTCGCTGAAAAGCGTCGGCCTCAGCCGCCTGTTTCTGGCCCTGATCATCACCTATCTGCTGATGGCCGCGCTGTTCGAGAGCTTCCTGTATCCGTGGGTGATGATGTTCAGCGTCCCGTTGGCCGCGGTCGGCGGATTTATCGGGTTGCGTCTCGTCCGCAACCTGGATCCGACGCAGCAACTGGACACGCTGACCATGCTCGGCTTTGTGATCCTGATCGGCGTGGTGGTCAACAACGCGATCCTGCTGGTCCATCAAGCGTTGAACTTCATGCGCGGAATCGGCGAGAGCGATACGGATTTCCTGGAACCGATGTCGCCGCGCGAGGCCATCCGCGAATCGGTCCGAACGCGAATTCGCCCGATCTTCATGACGACCGCCACGAGCGTGTTTGGGATGTTGCCGCTAGTCCTGGCGCCGGGCGCCGGCAGCGAGCTGTACCGCGGTTTGGGAGCGGTCGTCGTCGGCGGTCTGACCTGTTCGACCCTATTCACGCTCGTAGTCGTCCCGCTGCTGTTCAGCCTCGTCCTGGACGCCAAGGCGTTGTTCCGGCGCGCCGCCGCACCGCACACGTCCGAGTCGGTTTCGCCCCAGCCGACCAGCCCGGACAAAGCCCGCCGCCGGCCAGAGGTGCTCGAACCCGTGGCTTCGGCCGACTAATGCGTTGTCCGATGTCGGTTTCTGCTTAGCCGCACGCGGTTGCCCCCAAAGCGCAACCCGAAGCGCAAGCGAGTGAGGAAGAAGTCGGCGTGTGAGTTATTTCCCCGCTTGCGCTTCGGGTTACAATGTGCCATCTGCGACCGCGTGCGGGATTCCCGCGGTCTGGCGACCGCGGCTGCACCAAGATTTGGTCTTGGCGACGGACTCGCCGTCAGACGGCCCGGGCGACGCAGGGGCGGCGAGGTTCGGCGGGCGCCGCAGCGGGCGAACCATCAGCGATCGACGCCGCGACGTGGCCGGTTGCCTTGGCTCAGTCAGCGTCTTTCCCGGAGACACCATGCATCCCTTCGTACTGGTCGCCGCGGGCGGTGCGCTCGGCTCGCTGGCTCGCTATCTGCTGTCCGGATGGGTTCTCCAGCACACGCTCGCCTGGCGGTTTCCATTTGGCACGTTCCTCGTGAACGTCGCCGGCTGCCTGATCATCGGCGTCCTGGGCGGCCTCGTTGTGAAACACGATTTTTTCACGCCCGAGTCACGACTGTTTCTGTTCACGGGAATCTGTGGCGGATTTACGACCTTTTCGGCGTTCGGCTTAGAGACCTTCTACCTGCTGCGCAGCAATCAAGCCCTGGTGGCCGGCAGCTATGTCCTGCTGAGCGTTGCCATGGGCCTGCTGGCGCTGGGGATCGGCTTCAGCCTGATTCCGCACCGCCTCTGACGCGACCGCTGTGCCCGACGCTCTGTAACGCCAAGCTCAATCATCGCGGACTCGGCCGCCAGCACGCCGTTGCGCCCGCGGCGTCATCCAAATCACCAGCGAGGGGCGATGGAGTAATGTCGCCACCTTTTTACAAGTCAGCGGCGGAGTTATTTCCTCGCTTGCGTTTCGGATCATGATGGCGCGCGTCATGCTCGATCACGTGCGAGACCGTGCCGCTGTGTGGTCGGCCTCCGGGCCTTCCGGAGCGAACGCGCAAGCCGGCCTTGTCCGAGATCCGGGCGTGGAAAAAACCGCACGCCCCGTTCGCTGAACGCCCCTGCCGCCGCCTTTGCACTCGCGCTTGCACCCATGCACGGCGAAGCGGTTTTTCGTCCTGTCACCCTAACGCGGGCTAGCGCCCGCAACCCGACGAACTAAGACTATGGCACGAGCACCACCTCACCGCCGAGCGAAAAGGAGACTGCACATTCGGACAAGG
>JAVYAJ010000397.1:0-8770 GCA_032229885.1 Candidatus Anammoximicrobium sp.
AGCCGGGCGAGACGTGACAGGCGAATCACGGCGGATGGACACGGATAGCGGGGATGAAGAAAAACGGTTAGACGCGATGTCTTTATTCGTGTGATTCGTGGTCCTCCTCAATATTTCTCGACCCTTGTTTGGTTGCGGCCGCGGGCCGCGCTAGGATCGACACAACCCGTGGCGACTGGGTCTACCTATCGATCTCGCCCATCACGATGTCCAGCGAGCCGATGATCGCGGGGATGTCGGCGATCAGGCAGCCGCGGCACAGGTCGGCGGCGATCGACAGGTTGGAAAAGCTGCTGCTGCGGGCGCGGACGCGCCAGGGGATCGCCGTCGCGTCGCTGACCAGATAGAAGCCCATCTGGCCTTTGGGGCATTCGGTCTCGAGATAGGTCTCGCCCGGGGGCAGTTTGTGCATCAGTTTGAGCGGGATTCCCCAGTCGCCGCCGGCGGCGTGGTAGAACGCGATTCCCTGACGAATCAGGTCCACTGACTGGACGACCTCGAGCATCCGCACGTAAAAGCGATGCCACGAATCCCCCAGCACCGCTTCGCGCGGGACCGGCGGATAGGCATGGTCCCGCGGATAGTGGCCGTTCGTCTGGGCGATGACCTCGAACCGATAGCCGTCGTACAATCGCGTATAGAACGGCTCGCCGTCGCGGCGCAGGTCCCAATCGACGCCACTGCCCCGCAGGACCGGGCCGGTGCACCCGTAGTTGATGGCCATCTCGGCGGGCAGGACGCCGATGCCGGCCGTGCGTTGGATGAACACGGCGTTGCTGGTCAGCAGCGCGTGGCACTCGTCGATGACCGGCTCGAGCTCGTCGAGCACCGTCAGGCATCGGTCGGTCCAGCCGCGCGGCAGGTCGCCGGTGGCGCCGCCCGGCGTGAAATAGCTGTAGGTCAGCCGCGCGCCGCTGACCTCTTCGAACAGATCGAGCATCTTCTCGCGTTCGCGAAAGGCGTACAGGAACGGCGTGAACGTGCCCAGATCCAGCCCGTACGCGCCCACGCCGACCAGATGGCTGGCGATGCGGTTCAGCTCGGCGATGATCACCCGCAGATGATGGGCTTTGGGCGGCAGTTCGAGGTTCAACAGTTTCTCGACCGTCATCGCCCAGCCCAGGTTCATATTCATGCTGGCCAGATAGTCCATGCGGTCGGTGTAGGGAACCCATTGCCGCGGCGAGAGGTTTTCGCCGATCTTTTCCGCACAGCGATGCAGATAGCCGATGTGCGGCTCGACCTCGGAGACCACCTCGCCGTCGGTCCGCAGCGCCAGCCGCAACACGCCGTGCGTGCTGGGGTGCTGGGGGCCCATGCTGATGAGCATTTCGTCCGTGCGGACGTCGAACTCGACGATCTGGGTGTCGCTCGTAGCTTGTGGCATAGCGTCTCTCGCGGAGGTCTCGCGGCCCGGGATTTTGTGCGGTGTTGAGGTATCGTGGTATGCTTCGCGCAGCTCGGAATGGCGCTTTGGCGCGAGGGCTTCAGTCCGCCGTTGCCGCGCCGGATTGTGTTGCCGCACGCGACTCGGCGTTCGAGCCGGCATTCTCGCTGGTGGACGGCGTCTTCTGCCGCCGGACGCCCGCGACGGGGCGGGCGGCGTCTAGCGTCCGCGAATGCCGTGGTACTCGAGCGGCATTTCGTAGTCTTTGCGCAACGGGTGTCCGGCCCAGTCTTCGGGGCACAGGATTCGTCGCAAATCGGGGTGACCGATGAACCGGACGCCGACGAGATCGTAGACCTCGCGCTCGTGCCACAAGGCCGTTTTCCAGAGATCGCTGACCGACGGCACTTCCGGCAACTGGCCGGGCTGATCGTCCTGCCACCGGGGCAGCATGACCTTCAGGACCAGCCAGTGCTTGTGCGTCAGGCTGGACAGGTGATAGACGAGCTCGACGTGCGGCGCCCACGCCGACTTGGAGGCCTTTTTCGGATCGGTGTGGAAATAGTCGACTCCCGTGATGCAGTTGAGCATCTGGAAATCCCAACGGGCCTCGTCGCGCAGATACGCGCAGACCGGAAGCAGCGACGCGGCGGCGACCGTGATCCAGCCCGGTTCGGCGTCGGCGGTCGGAGCCTGAATCGCGTCGCCAAAGCGATCCTGCAGATCCCGGCGAAGTTCAGCAAGATTCATCATGTCACACTGAATGCATGTCACAGTGAATAAACGGGTTCTTCGACCAGCGTCTTTCCGGTCCGTGCGGGCGCCAGCGAGCTGCCTGTCGTACGCCGAGCCGCCTCGCGGTCGATCGCGCGAACCCAGTCGAGGTCGCCCCGTTTCCAGACGTAGGCGAAACCGACCATCAAGACGGCGAAGAAAATGCCGATGTCGAGGATCGCCAGCCAGACCAACTGGCGCGCGCCGGCTTTGGCGATTTCGTTGGCGCGAACCGCGTCGCCTGCCGCCGGTCGGGCCGCATCGCCCGTTGCTGGCCGCGTCGCGTCGCCCCGCGCTTCGACCGGCGCCCGGGGGTCTCGCACGCCCAGTTCACGGTACAACAGCCGCGCTTCGCGGGTCAGCTCGCCGCTCGTCGCATCGACGACCGCCAGCCGTGGGTCGGCCAAGTGGATCGCCTTGCCGAACGAGGTCGCCCACGGGAAGAAGAACGCTACTTCGACGTCAAAAATGATGAACAACAGCGCCACGACATAGAACCGGAGATCGAATTGCACGAACGCCGAGCCGATCGTCGGTTCGCCGCACTCGTAGATCGCCCGTTTTTCCTCGCGTGGATTCGACGTGCGCAGGAACCGGCCGATCAGCAGGTTGACGAACAGGAACACGATGCCGACCGTGGCGAACAAGGCCAGATAGGCGACAATGGCCAACGCAGAGGTCTCGGCAGGCGCCATACTCAGGCCCTTTACGTACAGGAGTGTTCAAGTTCGCCGTGTTCTGTCTGGCCCTGGGTGGATTCCGGCAAGCGTTTTCGGCCTGCAAAACCGCCGTCCAGCTCGTGGTAGTACAACACCTCGGGCTCGCCCAGCTTCCAGCACAGATACACTCGGCGGCCGTCCATCCGCGCGGGAAAATCGATCAACCCTTCCAAGGCGCTCTTGGGTTCGACGCCCAGAGCATGCAGTTCGGCGATGAATCCCGCCAAGCGATCCCGGTCTTTTTCCAGCCCCTTGGCGCTCTCGCGCAGCTCGTCGGCGTACGGATCGTCCGGACGCAACGTTCGACCGCGAACCAGTTCGGCCAATCGTGCGTGCCGTTCCGACACCGATTGCGACAGGGCGACGAGATCTCGGGTGATGGCCCGAACCAGCGGCAGAGCGGCGTTCGCCTCTCGAACCGTGAACGTGCGCGTGGCTTGATCGGACGGATTGCTCATCGTGTGCTGCCAGCTCGCGTGACGAGCTCGTTCAGGGATGGATCGATTCGTTCAGGAATTGGGACCTCCATGAACCGGCTCGGCGACCACCTTCGATTCGGCCACGGCCGTCGGATTCAACGTCGATCGTCCCCAGGCGATCTCCAGCGGCAAGCGGGCATAATCGACGATGCAGCCGTCGCGGCTGTAAGCGCTCAGATCGTGCGTCGACCCCATGAAAATGCAGTCCACCGGGCAAGGCTCGACGCACAGCGCGCAGAACATGCATTTCGAATAGTCGATGACGTACCCCGTGACTCGGAAGCCCTTTCCGCCTCCCAATCGCTCCTTGCCGATATAGATGCAATCGACCGGGCAAGCCTTGGCGCACAGGTCGCAGCCGATGCATGTCGTCAAGTCGAAGCGGTGAAACCCGCGATAACGGGCCGCCACGGGAACGGGCTTCTCGGGATATTCGAACTTTTCGGTAAACGTGCCCTGGCCCCGACGATAGCTGATCAGCCAGTATCGGAGCGTCACCCACAGGCCCACGGCAACCGTCCAGATCGCGATTCCGATGTTGCGCAGCCAGGCGAGCATGACGCAATCCCTAAACCTTTTATGGAAACGGCTTTCCGAATCTAGACCGAGAGACTCTCGCGACGCATTATAGAGGTCGATGCGAATTCCGCAACTATGGTTGCGCCTCGAAACGCAAAAACCGGCTGGTTCGCTGAACTCTCGGAAAAAGACGAGCGTACCAATAATACGGCATAATCGGAATCGTTGCCATTCAGCAAATTGTATAGTTTACGCATTTTTCCTTGTATTCGTTTTTTGTTTACGTACATTGAATGGAGAGCGGCTCGCCGGGACTCGCGTAAGTTCGACGTCCGAGGACGACTAACCAGTCTTCGGCGCGAGCGTTGTGTAGAACGCGGGCAGCGCAACGCAGGCGGACGAAGGTCTCACGTCCTGAGAGTCCGAGGCTTCGCATTCTTGGCTGGTGCCGTTCTCGGCTGGCGCTGAACGATTGCGGGGCGGTAGGGCGGCGAAAAATGAAAGGCCGCCGCTTGTTTGGAACGTAATTTGCCTAAGCAGTGGAAGAGGCCAATAATATTAGTGTGGCGCAACTAATAGCGTAGCACAGTGGCGGGGCTCAATAGAAGAGCGGGATTTTTGGGCAAAGGAATGGCAGCATGTTGGTCTTGTCGCGAAAGAAGAATGAGAGCATCGTAATCAACAACGACATCAAGATCGTGGTCGTGGAGATTCGCGGCGACAAGGTGCGTTTGGGCGTCGAGGCGCCGAAAGAGGTTCCTGTTCATCGACGCGAAGTATACGACGCCATCAAACGCAGCGAAGCTGGACACGCGGGCACGACGACGAGCTCGACGGTTGTCGAAACCGACGATGCGGTCGCCGGGGATTGACGTTTCGTCGGCGGGGCTCGTCTTGTCGCGCATTCTGTCGCGTCGCCAACCGCTCGCCAACCGTTCGCCAACCGTTCGCCAGGCGCTCGACGATTGCTCGTCCGGTCCGTGTTACGGTTCGTCTTCTCGCCGTTGTTTGGCGGAATCGCGGGAATCCTAGGAAAACCACGCGGCTCGGTCGCTACGGTCTCCTTCGCCGAACTCGGCGCAAATCGGCGATCCACCCTTGACGATTCCGCGCGGCGCCCGTTTAATAAGCCTTCGTCCCGCCGACGCAAAGCGTTGTGTCAGCGTGGCGAGGCGAGGCCCCGTCGTCTAGTGGTCTAGGACATCGCCCTTTCACGGCGGCAACACGGGTTCGAGTCCCGTCGGGGTCACTGGCAGAAAATCCCAAGAAACCCGCGTTTTCCCCGTGAAATCGCGGGTTTTCTTGTTTGCGGATTTGTCCGTCCGGGTTCGGGTTATTGCCAGCAATACCCCTAGATTTACTCCGGTTATCAGATTTTGGCGGAAGCGCTGGGGGAAGCGCTGGCGGAAGCGCAGCGCCAGTGCCCCGCCCGTCCGTCCCTGTCGCTTTGGCGGCGGTCGGCCTGTCGGCAGCGGCAAGAGGCAAGTCCGGCAATCGCTCGACGGCATCGGCTACGTCGAGCAATCGCGGGTCCGTGTAAACGTTCATCGTCAAATCAATGCGAGAATGACGCATGGCCGCTTGCGCGGTGCGCGGGGAAACCCCGGCCTTGGACAAATGAGTGCCGAACGTGTGGCGCAGCGCGTGTACGTCGATCGTCCGCCCCCTGTCGTCGCGCTTTGGAATCCCGGCGGCGCGCAGATCCCGGTCTAAGATCCGCACTAGTCCCGCTGGCACGTCGAATACCGGCGTATCGGATGGCAACCCGGCGAACCCTTGGCTCGCGTCAGCGTCGCGTCTGTCGCGTCGCGTCGCGTGTTGGGTCCGCAGATCGAACGCCACCGCCGGCGGGTCCCTGTCGGCGTCCAGTTGCGCCTTGGCCTTGTCTTGGAGCCACTGGCGCAGATCATCCGCTAGGTCCGCGCGGATCGGCAGCGAATTGCCTTGCCGGTTTTTCTCGTCAGCGGCGTCCAGCGTCAGAAAAGCGGGGTCGGCGTCCAAGTCCAGTTGTCCCACGGTGAGCGTCGCCAGTTCGTTTTTCCGCAAACCCGTAATAACCAGCATCTTGTACGCGAGCGCGCGTTCCCGTCCCCGATGTTCCATCTTCGCAACGGTCGTCGGTGTCAGTCGGGCGGTCAGATCCCCGGCGTGGCGTCCCCGGCGAACGGTCATCGCGTCGATCAACGGCCGGCGTCGCGCCACATCCAACAAGCGCACCAACTCGTCTTCGGTTAATGCGCGGCGTTGACGGCGGCAGTCGGCCGCTTCGTCTGCCTTGGCCACTGTCGCCAATGGATTCGTCAGCATTCGCCCCGCACGAACAGCCCAATTGCAGAATGCAACCCAGGTCGATCGATACTTGTTTCGTCGCGCTGCGCTAATCCCGCTCTCGGCGCGTTCCGTCAGCCATCGCTCGAAGGCGGTCGCGTCCACGTCCGCTAACTTGGTCCAGGTGCAAGCGGCGGCTACCCCTGTCAGTTGGGACAGCGTTTCGCCAGGTCGGCAGCAACGGCCCTTGGCCTTGCGGTGTGCCACAAAAGCGGCGAAGTGTTCGGCGATATTGGCCTGTTGGTGCGCGACGGTCCGAGTCTCGGCGGTGCTCGCAATCCCCGCGCGGATCCGTTCTGCTTGTCGCTCAAGTTCCGCTAGCACTTGTTCGGCCATCGTCCGGTCGGCACAACCCGTCGAGACTTCAACGATTATCCCGTCGCCACGGCGATACTTCGCCAGCCACTTGCGCGAAGTCAGCTCGATCAACGGTCGTCCGTCTGCGTCCCGCGTCACCGGCGCGGTGTGCGTCCGTCCGCGTCCATCCGTCCATCGTGCCACAGCCCGTCCCTTGCGGACGACTAGTTCCGCGCCGGCTGGAAGCGGCTTAGTCCAGGTTTTGCGTCTCAATGAACCCATGGTCAGCCCCCTTCGCATCAATATCGCCACGGCCACGATACCGCCCGGCCGAAGATCCGACAACCGCAGCAGCGGCAATCGGCCAGCCGTCGGCCTGTCAGCGCGTCACCCGTCGGCCGTCACAACCTACCCCCGCGAGTCCGTCTTACTTCTGGAAAAAAAGGACCATAAAGCGAACACGCTTATGGTCCCTTCTGGGATGGGTGCAGTAGCTATTGCACCTAGAATTGCACGGAAATTGCACCTTACAACGTGCACCAGCTATTGCACCTGGCGCAGTCCAGAAACCCGGTATCTTGACGTCCCGCGGCGTAGCCCGCCACGATGTATCCGTTTGACAAGTCCGGCGGCTTCGAGGCGTTGCATGGCATAAATGACAGTACGCTTGGCAAGTCCCGTCCGTCTGCTGATGTCGGCTTGCGACGTCGCGGCCGTGCCGTCCCTGGTGTCGCGGTAGAGCGTCAGCCATACCAGCAAGTCCGCACGATGCAAGTCGCGCATCGTGAAGTCCACGAACGCGTTTAGCGTCGCAAACCGATCAGCCGTCCGGCGGCCGGCGGTCGTCCCCTTCGCCTGCTCTGCGTGCCGTCCGTTGCGGCGAGCGTCCGGCGGCGGCAGGTCCAGAGTGTCCGTTGCGGCCGGCGTCGCGTCCCAAGCTTGTCGGGCCCGCTCTAGTTGGTCAGCATCCATCGTCGTCCCCTTTGTCGGCCGTCGGCGCGCCGTCCCACAAGGCGGCCAATGTCGCTTGCAGCGGTCCCACGTCCGGCGCGTCATCGTCGAGCGGCGCGAAAGACTGGTACGCCTTGCCAAACTTCAACCGCAGGTCTTGGGTCGCGCCGTGTCGGCTTTTCACGTGTCGCAGCGTCACTACTTCCTCATCGCGCTTGTCCGGTGTCAGTATGTATGCGTCGTCAGCACCGAACTCCAGTTCTGATGATTCACGAAAACTTGCCAGATTCAGCCCCTCGGCGTCGTAGCTTTGGCGGCCCTTCGCGTCGCGCGTCCGTCCAACGGCGGCCACGGCCAGCACGGCAACCCCGGCGTCCGCAAACTGGCGCAAGTAATCCATCATCGCGTTGACGGCGGCGCGGCGGTCGGCGTGTTCCCCAGGCGGTGCGATCCGCTGAACGTAATCCAGCACCAGCAACCCTGCACCGAAGTCGTCGGCAGCGGCAGCCACGTTTGACAGCTCAAACGGCGGGCGCAGAAACGCCAGCCGTTCCGCGAAGCCTTCGAGGGCGGTAAGTCCCGCGTCGAGTCGCTCGCCATGCGCATCGGTGAGCAGTCGGTACCGAATCACGCTCGCAGGGATACCCCCAAGCCGCGCCAATTGCCTATCGAGCAACACGGACGGCGGCATTTCCACGTTGCATACCAAGCAACGAAGCGCAGGCGTCAACCGCAGCGCGTCGCATACGGCTTGCATCGCGAAGGCGGTCTTGCCGGACCCCGGCGCGCCACCGAGCAACGTCACCAGTCCCGGACCGAGTTCGATCCGCGATAGCGCCCCGTCACCTATGGGATAGAACGTCGGCTGCGTCCCGGTCAGCAGATCGTCGCGCCATCCGCCAAACACGTCTGCGGCGGTCGCGTATCGCGGCTTTGCGGCCATCACTATCTCCACAGTCGCACCAATGCGGCTTGCAGGTCCATCGCTTCGTCGCGTCCGTCGCGTCCGTCGCATCGGTCGGCACGGCATCCGTCCGCCCCCCCCGCAGCCAATCCGCAGTCGATTTGCCGCCGCACGTCAGACGGCGATAGCCCAGCGTCCCGGCCAGCATCCACCAACAGCGCATGCGCCAGCGTCGGCGGACAAGCGAACTCGGCCAGGTTGGCGGACGCGCTGAACAAGAGCCGATGTCGATCACCGGGCGGCAGATCCCCCCGTATCACGTCGAGGGTCCGCCGGTTCAGTGTCGCAGCGCGAACCGTCGCCCGTCGCTCTCGCGTGGCGGCTTCCGCGCGGTCCACGTCCGCAGCAGCGG
>JAVYAJ010000398.1:0-4597 GCA_032229885.1 Candidatus Anammoximicrobium sp.
CGTTCAAGACCGCGACGACTGATTGTAATACGGCCACAACGGAAATGACAAGCTGGCAAAAACCGCCTCAGACCGGAGTCTCGCGGCAAACGAATCGAGCCGGAACCACCCACAAAAAACGCGGTGCGCCCGAGCCGTTCATCCGTCCCACGCGCGCCAACGGGGCAACGCCCGAGACTAGCGCCGCGGGCGAGCCTCTTGTGGCCGAAGGCCCGATTCATGCGGGCCGCGGCGACACGTTGAAGATGGCCTTCGGCCAAGACGATTCTGGTCGTCCGCGCTGCGCAATAGCCTGGCAAAACCAATTCCGCCTAGACTCTGCCGTTTCCGGCTTTCTGGCCGCGCCGGCTCAGGGCGGTCTCAGGCGTTCGGCGATCTGTCGGTCCAGGCGTTCTGCCTGTTGCTGGGCCTCTGCCAGCGGGAGCCCGGCGGGCATCGGCCGGCGGTGGCCGGTCGCGGTCAGCCAGGCGTCGGTCAGCAGCCGTTGGCGAGCGTACACCAGATCGAAGATCTGGGATCGTTGGGAATGCGGGTCGTCGTAGTGCGAAAAAGCCGTGGCGAGGGCTTCATCCCGCCATCCCAGGCCGGCCAACACGGCGCGCGCCATGACGCGATGCCCCGCGGCGTTGGGATGGACTCCGTCGCGGCTGTACGTAAAGCTCGGGTCGCGTTGTCGCTGCTGTTGCAGCGATTGGTTGATCGGACCGTGCACGTCGATGACGCGCCAGCCGTCGGCGCGCTGGCCCAGCAGCCACGCCGTGAAGCGTTCCAGCACGTCGTCGTACCGATCATACATCTGCCCCGGGCGAACACGGTCGGCAGGCAACAGCTTGTCGCGGATCGGCAGCGGATCGAACGGCGAGGGCGTCAGGTGGATGATCTGCGCGCGGTCGCGTTGCAGGCTCGCCCGCAGATGACGCAGCCCTTCCTGATAGCGGCGCAGATGCGCGTCGGTCAGCGGCAGGTAGATGCCATCGTTCATCCCATAGCTGGCGAACACCAGGTCCGGATCGAGCCGCGCCAGGACACGGTCTAACCGTTCGCGCAGATCGGGACGGGGAAACTTGCCATCCGCATGGCCCTCTTCGGAAAGTCCCGAGACCGTCTCGCTGGGCAGCCCGCAATTGAGGATCGTCCAGCGTCGCGCGGGATCGGCCAATCGCAGCTCGGTCTCGAAGTACGCGACGTACTTGCCGTCGTACGTGATGCTGTCGCCCAGGAACAAGATCTGCTCGACGCCCGGCAGGGCGGGTTCCGCCGCCACGAGCCGGACCGCCAGCAACGCGATGGTGATCAAGGGCCCGCCCATGCGCAGGATTTGCCGAGACATGGTTCGATTCATCTTCGACTCCGATCAGCGTTCGGACTTGGCGTGAAACGAGTTGTCGATAACGGCCGCCCGTGCGCCAAGCAGCCAAGCCGCGGAGCGCCGGAAGCGTCTCTTGCGGCTCTGCGCCTGAGCGCGAGGCCCCCGGTCACAATTCGCCAAAATTGTCCTGGACCAGGATCTCGGCGGACACGCGGACGCCTGTCGCGCACCGTCGCGGGCGGGATCGATCGGGATCATTCGGTCGGCAGGGCAAACAGGGTCACGCTACAGGGGGCGACGACGAGCGTGTCCGAAATCGCCACGTCTGCCTGCTCGATGCGGACGCGGTTCGGCGCCGTCGGATCGTTGAACGCCAGCGGATCCTCGCCGGCGATCTGCCAGCGAACCCCGGCCTCGGCCAGCTTTGCGCCTCGGACGGTCAGCCCGATCTTCGCGGGGGCGAGCGTCGGATTCACGACGCCCACCGTCAGCGTCTGGCGATCCTTCGTCCAGGCCGCCATCGCGTCGATCCGCGGCGAGCACTCGACGCCCACGGGCAGCGCGCCGAAGTGCGCGCGGTACAGCTTCAACACCAGCCCGGTCGTCTCGAACGCGGCCGCCGTCTTGTTCGTCTTGATGCAACCGATCACGTTCACCGTTTGGGCATAGTTGGCCATGTAATACAGGTCGCTGTCGCGGGCCATCTGATGCAACCCGGCCGCGATCCCCAGCGCGTCCTTCAGAAAATACCGCGTTCCCAACTCGCCGAACTCGTGCGGTCCGTACCAATAGTTCCATTCGTCCAGCGCGATCCGAATGTCCTTGCCGCGCAGCGAATCGAACGCTTGGCGATACCGTCGATGCGCCTCGGACTTGTGGCGAACCGCGGCCGGGATCTGGCGCACATGGCTGGCCAAGCCCGGCTGCGAGCCGCGGTAGAAATGCTCGCTGATCAGGTCCATGTGGTCCGCACAGCGTTGCATCATCCCTTCGCTCCACGGCCCGGCGTCGCCGACCGCCACCAACAGGATCGACGGATCGGCCTGCCGCAGCGCGTCGGCGAAACGGTTGTGTTTCTCGATGTATTGGTCGAGCGGCATGTGGCCCAGTTGCCAGTGGCCGTACATCTCGTTGCCGATGCCCCAGTGTTTGACTCGGTACGGCTCGGCATGGCCGTTGGCCGCCCGCAGCCTGCCCGGCGCGGTGTCCGGGCCACCGTTGGCATACAACAGCTCGTCGACGGCGCTCTGGACGTCGCCCAAACCGCTGTTGACCGCGATATAAGGCTCGGTCTTCAGCTCGCGGCACAGCGTCAAAAACTCGTCCAGCCCAAAATCGTTGTGCTCGACGCCGCTCCACGCCGGGTTCTTGCGCGGAGGCCGCCGGTCGCGATCGCCGATCCCGTCCCGCCAGTC
Source organism: Candidatus Anammoximicrobium sp. (assembly GCA_032229885.1). Taxonomy (GTDB): domain Bacteria; phylum Planctomycetota; class Planctomycetia; order Pirellulales; family Pirellulaceae; genus Anammoximicrobium. Next base: position 2,725 of record JAVYAJ010000398.1, read on the forward strand.
GTAGCCGCTGACAAAATTGCCGCCCGGCCAGCGATACACGGGCGAATCGAGCTCTTTGAGCAGGGTCAACGTGTCGGCCCGCATCCCCTGCACGTTGTCGGCGGGCATCAGCGAGACCGTCCCCACGCGCAACCGGCCTCGACCCGTCGCGGCGATCTCCAAGCGCCCGTCGTCGGTGCTCGCCCGGGCGGTGAACTTCAGCGCCGTCCGGGCATATTCGTTCGTCACGGGCTCGGCGGTGACCGTCTGCCGCGCGTCCGGCGCCGCGCCCCATGCCAGGCTGATCTGAACGGGTTCGAGCTCGTCCGTGCCCGCGAGCCAGACTCGACCGACGTAGGTCTTTCCTTCGACCAAGCCCAGCCCGGCCTGCATGATTCCGCCCCGTTCACCGTCGAGCACAATCAGCGGCGCGTGCTCGCCCACAAAGGCGTCCTGCCGGACCATGCTGACCGCATCGGCGGAGCCGATGGGCTGCCAGGGCGAATCTTTCGCGCCCACGGCCGCGAAGAATTTGCGGTCTTCGAGCATTTCTGCCCAGATGCCGCCGTAGATGCAGCGTCCCAGATGCTCGATGAACTGGCCATAGACATAGGGCGATATCGGCGGGCCCGTCCGCGCCGCGTCGATCGCGATCGTCAATGGTCCCGACGGCGCTGGCGACAGCAGCTCGAGACGAAGGTCGTCGTACCAAGCCCGGCCCGTCGCCAGCCCCCATCCGCCGAACAGGCAGTTGATTTGCACGACGTCCAGCTCGGCCGTCTCGAACTCGACCTCGACCCGCGTCCAGTCGTTCGTTCCCGTCAAGGCCCGCGTCGCCACCGGTTGCAGGTTGTGCAGATTCAGCAGCGCGCCGCGGCCGGTGGTCGTCCGGACATCTTCGGTCTTGATCCACCCCGAAAGGCGATACCGGGCGAACGGTTCGACCGACGCTTGGACGGTCCAGCCGACGTCGCCGCCGTCCGTCGAGACAATGCTCGCGCTGTACTGGCCGGCGCGAGCAACCGGGGAAAGTTCGAACTGGCCGTCGCCGCCCCAGCGCTGGGTTCGCCATGCCTTGGGCCGGCCCTCGCGGGTCTGCTCGAACGAACCATTGGGAAGCTCGCCCGCGGCACTGGCGGCGCCTCGAGCCGGCGCGGCGGACCCGCAGAGGAGCATCCCGACGAAAAACGCGGCGCCGATCGCGCGAACTTTCATGGTCGCATCTCCTGAGGTAAAACCGTACTCGCTCGGTCAACGGCCCGGCGTCGTGGCCGACTGGTCCGCGCGTTCGCCCGGGTCTTCTGCGCTGCCTTTGCCGGCCGCCGGCTTGGCCTTGACCGCGGGGATGAACTTGAGCGACACCGAATTGATGCAGTATCGTTGCCCGGTGGGCGTCTGAGGCGCGTCGTTGAAAATGTGGCCCAAGTGCGAGCCGCAGCGGGCGCAGGTGACCTCTGTCCGCACCATCCCGTGCGACAGGTCGGGCGTCAGGACGACGCGATCGCCGGCCCGTGCGGCATAGAAGGCCGGCCAACCACAGCCCGAGTTGAATTTGGTCTCGGAATCAAACAGTTCCTGCCCACACGCCCGACAGGCGTATGCCCCGGGCTCGAAGTGGTGATCGTATTCGTTTACGAACGGCGGCTCAGTGCCCTTTTGTCGCAGCACGAAGTACTGGGCCGGCGTCAACAGTCGTCGCCACTGCGCATCGCTGCGCACAACTTTGTCCGACATCTTTTGCTCCTTGGAAGCGCCCGCCGTCGGCGTGCCCGCTCGCTCGCGTACCGCCGGGCCGTCCACCGCCGCGCGGATCGATCGCCCCACGGGGTCTCGCGCTGTCTGGTCTCGCGCTGTCTGGTCTCGCGCTGTCTGGTCTCGCGCTGTCTGGTCTCGC
>JAVYAJ010000399.1:0-21907 GCA_032229885.1 Candidatus Anammoximicrobium sp.
AACATCAACGTGTCGCCGTGGCCCGGATGAATATGGCCTTCGGCCAACAGAGGCACACGCGCGGCGTCAGCCCTGGGGCGTTGCCCCAGGCTACGGGGATCGGAAGCCTTCGGCCAAACAGATTCTTGGGCTGCGGGCGCTAGCCCGCGTTAGGAAATTGACCGCGCCAGGGTTCTGCTCACCCGCGTACGGTATAGATGGTGACTCGTTGAACGGGCTCGTCTATCACATCGCGAGCGGCACGCTTTCTTCAGCGGCGTCACGTTGCTCATCATCGCTGTTCTCGTATCGGTCCGCCCGACTCCGGTGCGACGACGGCTCGCCGCCTTGAGCTTGCTGATCGGCGGCATCGCGGTTGGCCTTTCATCCGCGGCAATTCCCTACGGGTGCTACGGGCTGGCTGTGGCGAGCACCTGTTTTTGGTTGATCTCTGCCCGTCGGAACGGCTGCGGTCGATGGACGCCAGCCGCCGTCGTGGTTGTCTGGTCCTTGGCGGTCATTCTCGAGCTTCCGTACCACATCACGCCTTCGCTGGATCCGGTCGCCGCGCGGTCGATGACCGTCATCGGCGATTCCATCACCGCGGGAATGGGCGCGAGCGACAAATCCGTGCGTTGGCCAATCCTGCTGGCCCGCGAGCACAATCTGTCGATTCAGGATCTTTCGCATCCGGGCGAGACGGTAGCTTCGGCACTCATACGAGTCAAATCGCAGCGAATCACATCCTCGGTCGTGTTCCTGGAAATCGGCGGGAACGATCTGCTTGGAAGCACGGCATCCGCTCAGTTTGCCCGCGATCTGGAGGCTCTTCTTGCCCATCTTTATGCGTCTGGACGTCAGCTCATCATGCTTGAATTGCCATTGCCGCCGTTTCGACACGAATTTGGGCGAATCCAGCGTTCGCTTGCGCGAAAATACGACGTTGCTCTCGTGCCGAAACGAGTATTCCTGTCGATCCTGGCGCCCAGCGACTCGACGGTTGACACCATCCATCTGACGCAAGCAGGTCATCGCCGCATGGCAGCGATGGTCTGGCGGCTCGTGAGTTCGGCATTTCCCAGGACCACGGACGCAGAGGATTCAGGCCAGCAGACGACCCACCGACGGCGACCGGCGGGCGTGACACGCCGTAGCGGGTCTGGGTGGACACAGGGATCTTGGCCGCCGCGGCGCACAACTCGGACGGCGATCCTCGCGGGCCTTTCTCCGAAAGCCATCGTCTTGCAGTCCGGCACACGCCTCAGGCCTCAGCCGCCTCGGCCGCCTCCCGGCGGGAATGGGACCGCCAAACGCCCACGCGATGCCGCACCGAACCCAAAGACCTCCAGAGGGGGCCACACAGCCAGACGAGCGATGCAACCAGGCAGGCGGGAGCGAACAGAAAGCCCACTCGATTATAGAGTGTTCGCGTGTCGATCATTGGCAGATCGGCCAGCATGATAGACTCGACATTCGTGTCGATTCGATCGGTCACGGCCCCGGTCGGCGCGACGACGCACGATACGCCCGTGGCCGCGCACCGCGCGAAGCATCGCCGGTTCTCGACGGCGCGCAACAGCGACAGCCGCAGATGTTGTTCGAGCACCAACGGGTTCTTGAAGGCCGAGCCATTGGCGAGCGTGACCAGCACGTGCGCGCCCTCGGCCACGGTTCGCCGCGCGTTGGCTGGCACCATGTCGTCGTAACACATGAACACGCCCACCAGAACATCGCCCGGCAATCGCAATGGACTGGCTTGATCGCCGGTGGACGCGATGTCCTGCAATCCCGCCGCGCGCCGCAGCCAGGGCAGCCATTGTTCGCCGGGTATGTATTCGCCAATCGGCATCAACGTCCGTTTCAGATACCGTCCAGCGATGCTTTGACCCGGTCGCAACAGAAACCCGGTCTGGTAAAACGGTCCATCGTCTGTCGCGCCGGGCAAAAAAAGCCTGCCGCCCGCCAACACGTGGCAGTGGATGCCGCGCGTCGGCTGCAAGTCGACCACCGGAGGCAGGCTGCATTTCAAGGTGTTGCCCTCGTCGGAAAAATCGGCCAGCATCGTGCTGTAATTGCCGAGCGTCGACTCCGGCCAGCAGATCAACTGGACTTGTTCGTCGAGCGCCAGCGACTTCGCCCGCATTTTGGCGATCGAGTCTCCGTAGCTCGGATCCACCTGCACGATCGCGACGCGCAAACGCTGGCGCGGCAGCGGCGCACGCTGCCATACGTCCAACTGGTGGTGGCCGAAGACCAAGGTTCCCATCAGCACCAGCATCGCCAGGACGGCTTGGGTGATCGCGGGCCTCCAGCGACGTTCCGGCCGCGGCAGGCGCGCCTGGGCGACGAGCACTGCCGGCGCCAAGGCCGAACTCGTGATGACGAAACTGACGCCCGGCGCGCCGAACAGCTCTGCGATCTGGAGCACGGGCAGGAACTCGGTCTGGGTGTGCGCCATGGACCAGAAGAAAGCCTTTGGCCAATACAGCTCGAAGGCAACCCAGATGGCGCTGATGGCCCACAGACTTGCCGCGCTGCGCGCCAACGTGCGGCTGACCAGAAAGGCCGTGATCCCGAACGGGATGGCTTCGTAGGCGATGCTTGCCGCAAATACGCACCACGCGGTGGGCCGGGCGAAGTCCAACGACTCCATCACCGCCTCGGGAATCCACTGGAACGCCAGCGCCAATGCGCCAGCGCCCGCCAACCCGCCCCAAATCCAGGCGTGCGAGGGCCGGTTGGCCGAGGCCACACCCCAAAGCACGGCCAAACCTACCCAAGAGGCAAGATACCAGCTCGGCCAGATCCAACTTGAACCTACCAACAGCGCGGCCATCGCCGACACACAGCCGACGCCAACTATCCGCCACAGCCTCGTCTGGACCATCCAACCCCCTCTGAGTCACTAGCCTGTCTTCCTGGCCGTTCGTGTTCCCCAGAAAAAAACATCCCGCCTCGCGTTTGCCAGGCGGGATGCCTCAAATCTGGTATCGCGTTCTCTCGGCACGCCAAGTGCCGCCGGGGCTGTGAATCACCCGGTCGGCACTAGCGGCCAGGGGATCACTGCGGCTGCAGGACCGCATTTCCCCCAGCTTGCACCACCTTGAGCCTCAGGAGCGCCTTTTCGGCGACTACGTAGCCCTGGACGTCCGGAGCGCCCACTGGGGCTCCGGCCCCATCCAAGAGCTGCGCGACGACCTGGATTGCACCGGCCTTCACCTTGAACGTATGCAACTGGTTCGGGTTCAAGACCTTGCCACCATAGGCCTGGAAATTGGCGGGGTTCGCACCGTCCGCGATCCACTTGGTGGCGTCGGCAAGCACCGCCACTCTCGCGCCGGCCCTGTTCTGGATCTGGACTTGTGGATCCGCTTTGGAGCCACCGCCGCCAGCCTGGACGAAGTCGGCCGAAGTCAACAGCAGCGCGCCTACGCCAAGAACGATCGCCAAACACTTCTTCATTGCATTTCTCCTGCGAAACGTGAAATTCTGGTTCTACACTGGGTCACGATACGGGTGGCCGCGGCGCTGCGGATCTACCTCCTTTCCTCCGCGACCAAGTCATCAAAAGAGCAACTCATGGTGTCTTCCCGACGACCTCGTGGCCGTTTCGCGTGCATAATGCACCAACGACCGACGCCTCGACTCCGTCCGTTATCGACATCACGCTGCCATCGGCTCGCGCGGCGAGCGCGCATCCCGGATGGCGGCTGAAGATTTCGCCCAACTCGACATTGACCCATCCGTTCGAGACGAACGTGTTCCAACCGTTGGCCCAACAGCCGATCCGCGCTTCCCAACGATCGGCCGACTCGGCGATGCAAATCGTCTCGCTCAATCCGTCGCTGATGTCCGCGAAGGACAGTCGCGGCTCGCTGCGCGACAGCGCTGGCAGGACTCCTTGGCTCACGCCGGCGAGCCCCGCGGGCGTCGCGATGCTGCCCGAGACCCCGCCATAGTCCGTATCGCCCGGCTCGTCGAAGACGGAACTAGGGCAGCGGAAAATCGGAAGTACGGCATCGACGGCCGGGGCGTTCACGGCCGCGTGCCACGGCGCCGTCAAGTCGAGCGAGTCCAGCAGGGCGCCCTGCTCGAGGTAGGGCAATAGGTATGTACTCCAAGCATGGTCGAGTTCGCCGGGCGCGTCATTTCCCGGAGGCAGGTGACGATGGGCGTCGTGAAACGACTGCAGCGCCAGCATCTGGTTTTTGAGATTATTCGAGCAGCGCATCCGCCGAGCCGACTCGCGAGCCTGCTGGATCGCGGGCAGCAAGAGCCCCGCCAGCATGCCGACGATGGCGATCACCACCAACAGTTCTACCAGCGTGAAGCCGCGTCGCGGACGAAGGCAAGCTGACATCGCATAAACCCCTTCAACAATCCTGCCGTCGCCATGCGACGCATACGCCCCCGAAACTGTCAGGATCAACGTCCACCATTTTCAGCCATTTTGCCCGCGTTGCAACGGGCGCGATGGGGGCGCGGTGGGGAAGCGCCAGCGGACGCGCCGGCGGGCGTCTGACGCGTGCCCCCCGGCTTACGACAGCCCGTCGCCGGTCAACTCCCAGCCGACGCCCTCGCCAGTTCCGTCACCATGGAAGCGAATCAGACGGTTCACTTGATTGCGATTGAGACACTTGATCACGTCGTGGAGTCGTCGTTTTGGATCGAGGTCGGACTGGCGCCGCAGAGGATCGTCGATCCGGATTGGCCATCCTTCTTCCTCGAAGACCGTCAAGATCGCCTCTTGGTTTGCCGCTGGAGTCTTGAAACGCTTCACAACGAGCGAGCGCACCCGTAGCTCGCGGCGGCTCGCATCCCAGCGCGGTGTTGCCTCACGCAGCACTCGCCGATCCGCTGTCGCCGTTCGTTGACCCGGCGGCGCCGGACGCGACAGATTTCCCTGGACGTGGCTGGCGAACTTTTCACCTTCGGCGGTCAGGAGGAAGCAAGACCGTTCGCTAAAGGCCAGACTGTTGGAAGGCCGCACACGCCGCCGAAGGCCGCGACTCGGAGTCTGTTCGCGAAGATGCACGACATATCCAGCGCAGATGAGCCAGCGCAAATCGTGGTACGTGATCCCACGCGCTCGCAGGTCGGCGAGTTCCAGCGCGAAATCCTCGACCGCGAGTCCGAATTCGGGCGCACAGCATGTGGCGTCGTACAGTACAACTAGCGCCGTCTTGCGTGTCTCGTCGACGTCGGCCATAGACCCCAACGACACCTTGTCCTCTGATGAGGTCAGACGCTGAATCTCGCTTGACATTGGCCTAGATCTCCGTGGGGCAAGGGGGAGCAATCGGCCGTTCTCCACCTACTCAATCGAGCTAGCCGAGGATGCGGCAGGCGATTCCCTTCGACTCGCAACAGGCGCGCTTTGACCGTTGCGCGCGCACGAAAACCTGCCCACTCGCTCACGCAGCCGTTTATCCAGCAAAAGCCCACCGTTTCCATCGCAGATCGACTTGTCATCGGCAGACGAGGCGCGAGGCCCCGCCTGCAACGGGCGGACCGCGGCGACAAACTGGCTCATAAACACCACGAGCGATCCACTAAAACTAACGGTCTCGCGTGACGAAGTCAATCTAGGGGGATCGCAATTTATACATTGGGCCACTCAGAACGGCACTTTGTGGAGCGGGCTTCGGCCTCTGTGTGCCGCACGTCGCGTAGCATTTGACGCGTCACTGTCAGCCGCGCACGGTATATCCAGACGCAGAGATTGGGCGAGCGTTCTGTGCGTTCGCAGTCAAACTACGAACTGGGCCAGCAAAGTCGTCGTCGGACGATTGCCTCCGATGCCGCATCCGCCCCCAGCTCTCCGGCGTGCGGCCGCGGCCGATGGCTTGTCCCGGGAATGCTCGCCGCGGAAGTGCCCGCCCCAATCCTGCAGCCCTGCGGAGCGGCGTTGATGGACGATGGCGGCGCGCGACGCGACCGTGTAAAGTGGTCGAACGGCGCTGTAGGGCGGCGCTGTAGGGCGGCGCCGTCGGGCGCTGATGGCGGGCACAGAGGATGGGCAACGACAGCGGACGAGAACAACAACGCTCTTCGATCCTTGACGGACACGATCCAGGACAGCATCCATGAAGATCTCCCGCTACTGGTCTCGAGCGACCGCCGCGGCCGACGATCGCGTTGGCCGGCGGATCTCGATCTCTTGTTGGCGATCATCCGACGTGGGCCAGGACGACGCTCATCAATCCGCGTGGCAGGCGGCCCAGCAAGCGCTGTCGCGCGTCCTGCGCGGCGAACGCCTCGATCGCTACGCGTATGGTCGGCTGCCGCTCAGAGAGGAAGTCCTGGAGGAGGTGGTCGACGCCCACGGCGCACCGTCTCTGGCGCTGACTCGGAACCGTTACGGGGCGATCATCCTGAACACACTTCGGGTGGCGTTCCTCGACCTGGACTTTCCCGACGTTCCGCTGGAAGGACGCTTGACTCGACTGTTCGCCGCCTTGTTCGGCCGGTCCGCACGGACGCGCGAGGCCGAGCAAGAGGCCGCGATCTGGCAGCGCGTGGAGGCGTTCGTCGCTCGCAACCCGGACCATGGCTTCCGGGTGTATCGAACGCGGGCCGGCGTGCGGGCGATCGCGACCCACGACTTGCTCGACCCCGCCTCGCCAGGCGCGCAGCAGATGTTCCACGACCTGGGCGCGGACCCGCTGTATGTCCGACTGTGCCGGACCCAGGAAAGTTTCCGGGCGCGGCTCACCCCGAAGCCGTGGCGGTGCGGGTGCCCGCTCAACCCACCGACCTGGCCCCGTGAGAGCGCCCAGCAGCAAACTAGGTTCGAGAGATGGGTGGCTCGCTACGACCGCGCGCGGTCGAAATACGCCACCTGCCGGCTACTGGGTACGCTGGGCACACCGCGGATCCATCCCGACGTTGATCAGATCATCCAGGTCCACGACCGGATGACGCGGTGTGACGAGCCGCTGCCGTTGGCCTGAGTGAAAGCAAGCGGGGATTGCCGATGCCCTGCCCGAGCGCGGATGCAGACGCAAGGATCGACGACAGGACACGCGCGGCGCTGGGACGGCCGGTTTTCTCGACGTGGGTTTCCCCGCCCGAGGTTCCATCTCGTGCGCGGATGAAAGCGCTGCGCGGTTACGACAGCGTATAGATGAACGGGGCGCGGCGCTGCCGCCGAGCAGGATCAGCAAACCCATCAGCAGCAGTACGGCGATGATCGGGATGATCCACCATTTCTTGTTGTGCAGGAAGACATCCCAAAACTCGGCTACAAGCCCAGGCTGAGGCTGTTGCGGCTACGACGGAGCGTGTCCCCTTATCGATTCATAGTCTCCCAAACGGTGTGCTTCGGGCTGGCAGGCTAGGTAGAAACTGGCCGTCGTGGGCCGTAGATCCGGACTCGCGATACTGCGTAGACTGCCGAAAAGCGGGCCGTAGTGACCTGCCAATTCTGATGTGCGGCACTAGTCGCAGGCCGAGACGCCACGAACCAGCAGCCCATGCCTTTGCGCCTTTGCATGAGGCCGCTCGCCTGATTCGCGAAATTGTCTGACACGGAATCCTTGCCAATCGCCAGTCGCGCCGCGTCCGGCGTCGATACGTCCGGCATCGCTTGTCTGTGCCGACCGTCGAGGTCCGCAACCCGCAGCTAATACTGCTTGAAATAGCGTTGCGGATCGTCGCGATCCCGACGCGGTTTCCAGTACGTCTCTGCCTGCGCATCCCAACGTCGATGCCACGGATCGTAACCAGCGACGCGCATGACCCGAGCGATCGGCGCGATCACTGCGTAGATACTCGCCAGCAGCAGGTGCGAGATCAGCCAGCCGATGGGATGCGCGGCGACCATCCAGCCGACGTAGACGCCGCGCAGCAGGCGCGGCCGCAGCAGACCGACGGTCGCAGCAGACCGACGGTCGCCGAGCCGGCGGCGTCGATCAGCATGAGGACAGCCCATTCGACAGGTCGGACGTTCCATGCCAGCCACACGGCCAAGCCGGTCAGCAGTGCGGACAACAGCAGCCCGAATTGGCACAACTGCTTGGACGATGGGTTCCAGTTGATCTCGAGCACCGCCATCGGCCTACTCCGCGGACGACGCCAGCGTACAGGCGAACTCGAACCGCACCGCCAGTTTCCCCGCGCACGTTACCTTGGCCTGCAGAAAGAACGCCTCGGCCAGCCGCTCGACCAACACGACCTCGAGCTCGACCGTATCGCCGGGACGGATCATCTTTTTGAACTTGACCGCGTTCAACCGCGTCGCGACCGGGACACCGCCGCCGGACGGCATGAACGGGGCCAAGAGGATGGCGCCGGCCTGCATCGCGCTCTCGCATAGGATCACGCCGGGCACGAGCGGGTGGTCGGGATAATGCCCCTGGAAGAAGAATTCATCGGGGCGAAACGTCTTGCGACAGACGATCCGTGACGCATCCTGAGATACGATTTCGTCCACCAACAGCATCGGCGGACGGTGCGGAATGGCCGTCAGAATTCGGTCGTCGGTCATGGTTCTCGCTTTGTCAGGTGACCGTCCACGTCATTGGCGACGATCACGCCATAGTTGATCGCTCCGAGCCAGCCGGACATGATGATCCCCACACTGCCGGCGTGGTAGAGTCCGCCGATCTGCTCGGGAAGTGCGCGGCTGACCGCCAACCCCTCGAACTTGGTCCCAAAGCTGGCGCCCGCCCAGTGCCGCGTGTAGTGTTGGAACGTCGTCGGCGTCGCCGCTTCGGCGTGTACGACCCGGTGGCGGCAATTGGGCACGTACGCTTCGAGCGCGTCCAGCGTGGTTTCAATCAAGTCGCACTTGCTGGCTGCGTAGTCTTCCGGCGTCAGGTTCGCCCAGTCCTCGAACCGCGCATTGGTGCTCGAGACGACAAAACATCGCGGCGGCGCGTCCGGCCGTGTCCGCGGGTAATAGAACGAAAACGTGCGGCTCGTGATGTCGCGACTCAACAGCAGATCCGTGCGAAACTCGTGGGCGGTCGAACTGAACAGCAGATCACCGGTCGATTCATCGATCATGTCGCCCGGGGCAAACGCCATATAGACCTGGGTGCTCGAGTTGTTCAAGCGGACGGCCCGCGCTTGTTCGAGGAACCCGCGGTCGAAGGCCTCGGGCCCTATCAGATCGAAAATTGTCGATTTCAGGTTCGAATTCGATACGACAGCCCGACATTTGATCCGCCGGCCATTCACTTCCACGCCTGCGACACGTCCCCGTTCGACCAGGATCCGCTGGACCGGGCAACGAATTCGCACGTCCACGCCGTGGCGAACCAGTTGGTCCTGCATCAGCCGGATGAGATGGTCTGTGCCCCCCTCGAAGATGAACACGCCCTTGGACATGAAGTTGGAAAATACGATGCCGTAGGTGAGCGCCGGATCTTCGAGGGTCGAGCCGTTCGCGTACACGATCGGTTCCATCAGCAACCGCACCACGTCCGGACGGCCGGGAAAGAATCGCTCGAACAACCGCAGAGTCGTGGTCGTCTGATCGTCGTAGAAATTCATCTGGCGGGCCGTATCGAAGAACGCGCGAACGGCCGTTTCCGCTACGCCAAAGCGATCGGTCAACAGGCGGGTAAAGTCGTCTCGCGTGTAATCCGTCGTCAGCGAGAACATCGGATTGTCGAAACGAATCCGTTTGAGCTGGACGATCCGGTCGGCGATGTCCGCGTTCCAATAACGCCGACAGCTCTTGATCATCCCTACCGGAAAGCCATGCAACGAGATATCGAACACCTGGCCGTTGGGGCGGCGGAACCACGTTGCCAGACCGCCCAGCTTGTAGTGCTGTTCCAACAGCAGGACGCGATGCCCGGCACGCGCCAGAACGTTGGCCGCGGTCAGGCCGCTCAGGCCGCTGCCGATGATGACGACGTCGTACTCGTCTCGCGCACCCTTTAAAAAATCTCGCGGCATGACGCACAATGATTCCGTTACGGCTCGCCTGGGACAAACATGCCGCAGTATGCTACCATCTTCGTTTCGCGGCGAGTAGAGCCGAGCACGACGCCGGCTGGGGGCGTTTTCAGCCTCGGGCGCACGCCCGACAGACCGCATTTTGGAGGCCGGATGAGCGCCCGTGCCGCCTCGCCGCGCGCGGCCGTGACCAACCGGGTGTCTTGCCGCGGCGCACGCCGCGCACGCCCAACGCGCAAGGGACTCGACGAGTGACTGAGAAGATGGATGAGGGAAGCTGGCAAATCGCCAACGGAGGCTCGCCGACGCCCGACGAGGCTCGCGTTTTCACCGGGTCGCCCGACGATTCGGCGACAGACGGGGCGACGAACGCACGCCCCTGGCCGGCCGGGTTCAAACTGACGATTGTGATTCCCGTTTACAACGAACAGCAGACGGTCGCCGAGATTCTCCGTCGCGTCCGTGACGTGCCGGTCCCCAAGGAAATCATCGTTGTCGACGACTGCAGCACCGACGGGACGCGAGCCGAGCTGGAACAGTTGACGGATTGGCCGGAATTGCGCGTCATCTACCAGGCGCGAAACGCGGGCAAAGGCGCTGCCCTGCGCACCGGATTTGCCGCGGCGACCGGCGACGTGGTCGTGGTCCAGGACGCCGATCTGGAGTACGATCCCCGCGACCTGCCACGGCTGCTCGAACCCATTCTCGACGGAACGGCCGACGTCGTGTACGGTTCCAGATATTTGCACGAGGAACCTCAGGACCCGTCCCGGATTCACCGCTGGGGCAATTTCCTCCTGACCTGGGCCTCGAATCTCTGCACGGGCCTGCGGCTGACCGATATGGAGACCTGCTATAAGATGATTCCGCGACCCCTGTTACAGTCGCTGAACATCCAGCAGAACCGCTTCGGCTTCGAGCCCGAGGTCACCGCCAAGCTGGCGCGGCGCGGCGTGCGAATCACGGAGCTGCCCGTTCGTTACGAAAGCCGTGGATACAAGGAAGGCAAGAAAATTGGGTGGCGCGATGGCGTCAATGCGCTGTACTGCATCGTCCGTTATCGCTGGCGGGATTAGTGCCCTCGCAGATCCTCGGCCGGCGCGCCTGTGCGACGTCGAAGCCAAACAACGGGCATAGCCGCGATTGTCAGGCCGCGCGAATTCGGGCTCCGGCGAGTGCGGCTACGCGCAAAAACGAGAACCGGGCAGCGCGCGCGATGACGGTATGAATGGGACACGCTGCGCGGGACGCGCCGGCCGTGCGAGGGCAGCGGCTGGTGCGAACGGCTCGTGCGCTGCGCAACACGGGGCGCACGCGACACGCGACGATGGCCGTCTCCGCCCATGGCGACACGTCCGCGCCCACGGGGCCGTCATCCGCGGCGCGGTTCGAATCCCGATCGGCGTTGGCAACTCCTGCGCTCGAAACGCGGTCCTGATCGAGCGGACGGTCCCGATGGGACGGACGGTCTCGATCGAACGAAGCCCAAGACAACCCCCCTCGCGCGTAAAGGAATCTCAGCATGACGTCTCGATCGCGATGCTGCGCCGCGGCGCTCGTATTGTCGCTCGTTTGCGGATCCGCGTGGTCGGCGGAATCGTTCGATGCCGAGCGAATCGCCGCCTTGGCAGCCATGCTGCCACCGGCGCCGATCGGAGTAGGGTGCCCGATCACGGACCGTGCGGCCTGGGAAACGCTGGCTAAGGCGCCCGAGTTTCGCAACGTGTTGCCCGAGGCCGAGCGGTTGCTCGAACAGCCGATTCCCGATCCGTCTGACGAGTTGTATCTCGAGTTCTCGCGAACCGGAAACCGCTCGCACTACGAGCGCCAGCACGGCTTGCGGCGCGGGCGTCTGTACACGCTGGCGCTGGCCGAGTGCCTCGAACAGCGAGGCCGTTTTCTGCCCGCACTCGAACAGGCGATCCGCGTCACGTGCGCCGAGAAGAGCTGGCTACTGCCGGCCCACGATGGGCGACTGAGAAACTTTCGCGGCGAAGTCGTCGAGATCGATCTGGCCTCGTCCGCCACAGCTTGGAATCTGGCCACGGTCTCGTTTTGGCTGGGCGACCGGTTGAGCGACGAGGTGCGACGGCTTGTCTCCCACGAGCTGCAGCGGCGGACGTTCGAACCGTTCGAGAGCTATCTTCGCAGCGGAACGCCGTCCCTCTGGTGGGTGACCACGACCAGCAACTGGAACGCGGTGTGTCTGGCGGGCGTCGTGGGGAGCTCGCTGGGAGCGATCGAGTCGGTCGAACGACGGGCGTTTTACGTGGCGGCGGCCGAGCGGATCGCCGAGTCGTTTCTCAAGGGCTTTACGCCGGACGGGTACTGTTCGGAGGGGCTGGGGTACTGGAACTACGGGTTCGGCCATTATGTTTCGCTGGCCGAAACGTTGCGTCGGGCGACCGGCGGAAAGATCGACTGGCTGGCCGATCGGCGGATCGAGCCGATCGCCATGTTCGGCCGTCGAATCGAGATCTTGCCGGGGATCTATCCGGCGTTTGCCGACTGTGGCGTCAACCAGCGTCCGGATGGCGTGCTGATGGCCTTTCTGAGCCGACGGCTTGGCTGGGGGCTGCGCGAGGTCGAGCAGCGCGGCTTGCTGACCGCCAGCGGTCCGCACGGAGGTCCGGCGTCCGTCGGGCTGTACGCATTTCCCAACTCGGCCTCGGACTGTCCGCCCGTCGACGGGCCGGTCGCGTTGCCGCTGCGGGATTGGTTTCCGGACGCGGGCATCGCGATCTGTCGTCCATCCTCGACGGGCGGGCTGGGCGTAGCGCTCAAAGGTGGACATAACGCCGAGCATCACAACCACAACGACGTCGGGTCGTTCGTCGTGGCGTCGGGACGCAGCACGCCGCTGGTCGATCCCGGCGGCGAAGCGTACACGGCACGGACGTTCAGCGCGCGGCGATACGAGAGCAACCTGCTGAACTCGTTCGGCCACGCCGTCCCGCGCGTCGCGGGCCAGTTGCAGCAGACCGGGCGTCAGGCCGCCGCGCGCGTCCTGGGCACGCACTGGACCGACGACAGCGATACGTTGACGCTGGATCTTCTCGCGGCGTACTCCGTTGCGGGGCTCGACAAGCTGCAGCGCACTTTTCGGTTTTCGCGCGAGGGCGGCGGAGAATTGGAGGTCACCGACGAGGTCGCGCTGGCCGAGCCGGCTGCGTTCGAGGCGGCTTTGATCACATTCGGAACCTGGAAACACGAGACGCCATCCAGGCTGCGCATCGCCGGTCGCACCGACGAGGATTCCGTTCAGGTCGACATCGACACGGGCGGCGTCGGGTTCACCGTCCGCGCGGAAGAGATCCGCGAGGATCGCGGCGGTCCCCCGCCCACGCGATTGGCCATCGCCCTGGACCAACCCGTGCGGGCGGCGACGATTCGGCTGACCATTCGCCCGGCTCGGTGAACGCCGTTCGGCGGCGGGGCGACGCAAAACGGGCGTTGGCTGCCGGGGTGGCGTTGAACGTCGGGCACGACTCGCTCGGGGCGCGGCGGCCTTCGCACGGGCAGTGGATCCGCGGACCTGCGCCCGGCCGGCGTCATGCACGCGATGCGGCTCAGAGCGCGATCTCGAGCTGCTTCCAGAACACGTCGACCGTGTCGCGATTTTCGGCCGGCGCAGCCAGGATGGTCAACCAGCCCGACTTGCCCGCGGCCGGGCGTAGATCGAGCTCGAATTGCTTCCACGGTTCGGGATCCGTTTGCGCGGTGAACGTCCGCGCGGCGACGAGCGCGTCGTTCATGCGGACCTCGAGGCTCCAGGCCTGGCTCGGGTCGTTGCCAACCCGCACGCGCAGCTTCGGCGAGCTGTCGGGCGGCAGCGCCAGGCGGCGGCCGAGCGCGGCCGGGGCCTGACGGCGCGCGCGAACGCCCAGCGATTCCCGCTCGCCCCAACCGTCCGGCTCGATGCCCTGCGGCCCGACGGATTCCGCGGCCAACCAGTGCCAATCGCCGAGCAGCCGTGCGGTCTCGCGCCGGAGCGTCTCCGGAATATGCCGCATCCAGGGATCGTCGGCAATCCGCGGCGGCGGCGCGTCGGCCTCACCCTGCGGGACCAGCTCGACCAGCGACCGCGTCGCATCCTGCTCGCCCCGTCCGAAGAACGCCCACAGCCGACGGCCCGACGCGATCATCGGCCCGAAGTACGGTTGGTCGTCCGCCAGCTCGCGGAGGACAGTCTGGGCCGAAGGTTCGCCCGTCGCCGCATCGAGCCAAACCAGTTCCGGACAGAATCTGTTGGCGCCATCCGCCATGGCGCTCAGACGAGCGTACACAAGCCCGTTGTCGCCGCTCAGGCAGGCGTCCAGCAAGTGGTTTTCGCGGCGCGCCCACTGTGAATCTCCGGTCTGTGTATCCAACGCCAACAACTCGCGCTCCGTCTGGACGATTAGCCGCGAGCCCGCGATGCCCAGCAGCCGCCGCGCATCGGGCAGCAGCCGAGACCACACCAGGCGTCCCGAGCGGGCGTCCAGGCGACTGACCGTGCATCCGCCGGGCTGCAACACGTACAGATCGTTGCCAACCCGCAGCGGGCGCCGAAACTCCTGCGCCACCCAACCGGCTTCCTCCGCCGGCGGCAAGGGCGTCTCGCGACGCAGCCAACGCACGTTGCCGGCCGCATCGCAACACAGGACGGCGCCCGATAGGCACACCACAAAGCCATCCTCCAACGCGATCGCTTCGCAACATCGCCGCCGCCACCACACCTCGTTCAGACGCAGTAGGCTGGTCTGGCTCACGACAATCCCGCTGGCCGGATCCAACGTGTCCCATCGCAGCAGATTTTCACCCGTCTCGAGGCGAGCGATCATCAGGACGCCCAGTCGGCCTTGAAGCCACAGCGGATCCGAGGCGGGCGCGTCCTGTTTGTCGAAGGCAGACGTCCAGATCAGTCCACCCGTGTCGCGTTCCAGACAGACGAGCACGGGCTGCTCACCGTAAAGCGTGCGCACGAATATCCGGTTCGCGACCACCAGCGGCCGCATGCGGATCAACGGCCAGTCCATGCTGCGAGCCGGCTCGCCATCCGGCGGTTGGCTCTGCCACTGGCAATCGCCCGTGTTCAGATCGAATGCCGAGACCTGGAACCGATTGCTCGCGTACATCTTGTCTCCGATCAGCGCGACCGCAAGCTGGCGCCCGGCCCAATCCACGCGCAGGCTGCGCACGTTTCGCGCAACTTCGACGTGCGGCTCGCGGCCGACTGGGTCCATCAACCCCGCCCGAATTTGGGGCGCGAATCCACTGGGCGAGGGGATCGTCGGACTAGCCGCTGCTCCGGTCGATACGGCCGTGTCACGCGGCGCATTCCGCTTCAATTGCTCGGCCACCAACGCCTCGAACGTCGCCGGCGCCAATTCCGTTCCCCCGATCTCGACGGCGGTCGCCGGAGGTTTGCCCAGGTCGCGGCCGAGCATCGCGGCGGCCAGGCGATGTCGGGCCGCCAGATCGGCCCGTTCGGTGGCCGAGGCAGACGACGCCGCGCGGCGGTATTCGCTCAAGGCATGATCGAACCAACCGATGGCGAGCGCGCGATCGCCCAGCCAGCGGTGGGCCTCGGCCGCGGCCGACAAACCGGCGAACTGGACCGTCGCCAAGCGGACGGCGGCAAGATCCCCATCCTGGATCGCCCGCCGCACGCGAAATACCGAGGTTTGAGCGTACTGGGCCGCGATGGCCGCGCGCAACGCGGCGTTCGACTCGAGCGCGGTCTCCAACGCCGCCGACAGCGAGACCAGCAACTGACGGTCGCGCACGTGCGGGGCGACTCCGCGACTGGTCTCGGCGTCCAGCGATCCGACCAGTCGCGCCGCATCGTCAAACGAGCCGCTGTCGAGCAATCCGTCAAGCTCGGCAACGGTGTTGTACGTTTCGCGGCTCAGTTCTTCGAGGCATGTCGGCTGCCAGTCGGCCGAGGCGACGTCGTGACGGTGCGCACGGACGGATCGGAGCGTCGCCTGGGCGGAAATCGTTTCGGCCCAGCGCAGCAGCGCGTAGGGCGGCGGCTCGTTGGGCGCAAAGAATCGCAGTTGGCGGCAAAGCTCGTACAGATCGTCCCAGCGACTGGCATTCGCCAACTGGATGATCTCAGCGCGGACTGCCGCCGAGTTCACCGTCGAAATGCTGTGCGGCGTGACCAACGGGACGCTCATGAAATCGCGTCGGACGCTCGAGTAGGGCGGCCAGCCGACGGTCGCCTGCGCCGCGAACCCCAGATCGAAGTATCGCTGGACCAACCGCTGGACCAACGCACCATCCGTCGAGGTGTCCCACAGCAGGGCCGCCTCGTTCAGCAGCGCCAACCGTCGGGTGATGGGCAGCCCGCTGGCGGCTGGATCGTCCAGCAGCAATTCCAGCAAGGCCGTGCCCAAGTCGCGCGCACAACCGGCGGCCAACGCGCGGACCGCGCCGCTGCGCCGCCATGCGTCGTCGTCGGCATCCGCCGGTTGCGCCTGACAAAGCCTGGTTCGCCAAACGCCCAGATTCGGGGCGTCGTTCAACGGCGGGACGCGAGCCAACAGCGCCGGATCCGCCAAAGCGTTCAATTCAGGCAGCGGCCGTATCTGGATCGTCCGCAACCGGATCCGACATCCAGGCCGATCGGCCGCGTAATGCAGACCTACGGACGTGGCCGCGCTGACCGGATACGGCCGTGCTGGATACGGCTGAGCCCAATGCACGCCGTCGTGGCTGATCCAGGACCGAAGCACGCCACAGCCGAACAGCAGGCGGATCCAGGCCGCGCCGGTCGTCAAGGCGAGCGGCTCCTTGTCCAGCGGCTGGCTGCGAATCTGTTCATTCGGATCCGCCTGCATTCGCACGTGCGTCGCGCGGCCTTCGGTATCGCTTACGAAGCGCAGGACTTCGCGCGGCGGCGCGTCCGGCGGTCCGAGAAAGACGCCCACGCCGGGCGTCGCCTGGTCCACGTGCAGAACAACCTCGCCGACGTTGCTCGAATCCAGCGGCGCGGCGACCCAACCGGCGGTCGCCGCTCTGTCCGCCCGCAACGTCACGGAGCCATCCGCAGCGCGCTCGAAATTCGCCTCGGCCGCGAGTGTCTCGGTCCAGGAAAGTCGCGCGAGATCCAGGGTCTGCGCGGCGTCTTGCTCTGGCCGATCCGCCGCGGGAAAGGCCGCGCTGCGGACGGCCGTAATCCCACGAAAGGCGGCCTGACCTGCGAAGATCACCTCGTCCGCGCGTCCGGGGAACGGCGCCTGCAACAGAACGATGTCGCCGCAGCTCAGCGTCAGCTCGCCATCGCCGCAACGCAGCTCGAACACGCCGCCGTCGCGAGCCGGACTCGCCCGGCGGGCGCGGCCCTGATCGTCGGCCAGCAACGCGATTTCCTCGGGCAGCGACGTCGCCGACGATCGGCGGCTGGCGTAGGCCGCCCAACCGGTCCGCCCACTTTGATCGAAATAGACCAGTGTCACGGCGTCGTCGCCGTGCAGAAAATGGATTCGCAGCCGTTGGAGCCGTTCGAGCGAGATTCGCAGCGCGACCTCGTCGCGCCACGGCATCCGCAGACGCATCGCTCCGTCGAACGTGGCCATGTCCGTGTATCGTGGACGCGTATTCTTGACCGTCCACGTCTGGCCGGGCGCTTGTTCGAACCACTGTTTCAAGTCGTCGGCCTTCGGCACGAACTTGCCAAGGTCGAAGTCGTCAAAGCAGACAGTCAGCGCGCTCGGAGGCTCGTCCGTTGCTTCCCACACGGTCGCCCAGGGCGGCGGCGACGCATTTGATCCCGCGGATGGCATGTCGCTGACCGGCTTGCTCGCCGGCGTCGTGGCCAAGCTGTCCGCCGGTTTGGAGGCCGCATCCAACACCGGCGCCGTCGCAGCTTTGGGACTTGTTTCGGGTGCGGGCGCCCCCTCCGGTGGGGCCTCCGGCATGTCCGCCGGTGCAGGATTCACCACAGCCGATGTGGTGGATTGGTCAGGCCCCGCGTGCGTTTGGCGCTCGTCGGCGGACTTCGCCTCTGGCCGAGACGAGGCGAGCGGGTGATCAACGGCCGCCGGCCTGTCGTCGGCGACCGGCTTCTGACCGCGCCGCTGGACCGTTTTTGCGGGCGCGACAGGCTTTGCGGGCGAGCCTTCCTGGCGGCGTGCCATCAGGACTCGCAGCGGCAGGAACACGGGGCGCAGCGGCGCCCAGTCGGTGTACCAGGCAACGAAGCCGCCGATCGAGATCGCCACCCACGTGGCGGCGATCAGCGCGGCGAGGATTCGGTTCGAGCGACGGCGTTTGTTCATCCTGCGCTGATAGTCCTTCGTGTGACGGCGCGCTGGGCGCACGTTGGCGTCATCGCCGACGAACGTTGGCCTTCGAGCGGCGGGGCGTGCACGGACCGGGGCGTCCGTTCAGGACGTCGCACATCGAGCGGGGCGCTCATCGCTGGCCGGACGGCTCGACAAGGGACGGTTGTCGTACCGGTTTCTGGTTGGTCGGTTGTTCTTCGGTCGACGTTTCTCCGCCCCGTTGTTGTTTATCCGATTTTTCGCCCGGCTTCTGTTCGCCCAGCTTGTGTTCGATGGGCTTATTCCGATCTGGTTTCTGTTTGTCTGGTTTCTGTTTGCCGGGCTTTTGCTTGCCAACTTTTTGTCCGGTTTCCTTCGGAAGATCTTTTTCAGCCATCTCGCGATATTCGTTTGCGCGGCTCGTCCACTGGGCCGCCAGTTCTTGCACCTTGTCGGGATATTGACTGGCCAGATTGTGGGATTCGCCCCGATCGCGGCTCAGGTCGTACAGCTCCCACGGCTCGTCGTGCGCCGCGGCGATCTTCCAGTCTCCGGCACGCAACGCGCGATGGCCGTCGTGATACCACCACAGCGTGATCGGTTGGGCGGCGTCGTCGCCGCCAAATACGGGAACGAGACTTCGACCCGGCGCGGGCGGGACCGGCCGTCCATTCCACGTGTTCGGCATCCGACCGCCGGCCAGTTCGAGGATCGTGGGGACGAGGTCGATAAAGTGCCCGGGCGTATGCCGCAGCTCGCCGCGGGCGACGATCCCCCGCGGCCAATGGACGATCAGCGGCGTGCTGATGCCGCCTTCGTGCACCCAGGTCTTGTGTCGCCGAAACGGCGTGTTCGAGGCGCTGGAAAACCCGGGGCCCAAACACAGGAATGAACCGCCCGATCCGGCCGGCGCCTGGGGATCGTGGCCATCGCCGCGGACCATGATCTCGGCGCTGGCGCCGTTGTCCGAGGCAAAGAAGATGACTGTGTTGTCAAACGCGTCCATCGCCTTGAGCTGCTGGAGTACGCGGCCGATGTTTCGGTCCATACAGTCCACCATGGCGGCATGGATGGCCATCTTCGTCGCCTGAAACTCGCGCTGAGCCGGCGTAAGCTCGTTCCAGGGCAGCGGACGAAAGACCTCGCCCTCGCCAAGTTTGTCCAAGTCCTTGGGAAAATAGTAGGGCGGGCCGAGCTCGCATTCCATCTCCGGCGGCCAGTGATTGACGATCCCCAATTCGCGCAATCGCTGGCCGCGCTCTGCCTGCAACACGTTCCAGCCGGCCAGGTATCGCTGTCGATACCGGTCGATGTCCGCCGCCAAAGCTTGCAGCGGGAAATGCGGCGAGATGAACGCCAGGAAGTGAAAGAACGGCTGGCCGGCGTGCAGGCGGGCATGTTCTTTCAAACATTCGATCGCGTGGTCCGCGATCGCATTGGTCGCATAGTAATCCGTGCCCGGCTCGACCGGCGGCAGCGGCTGGTCGTCGCGCGTGGTCCGCCGCGGGTAGAAGTAGCGGTCGTGGTCATCCACGCTGTACGATCGATCGAACCCGTTTTCCAGTGGTTTGCCGTCGATATGCCACTTGCCCGAATGGTACGCGCGGTAGCCTAACGGTCGGAGCATGGCCGGCGCCAGCGGCGCCCAGGCCGGCCGCGCGCCGAGCGCTGCGCCGCGCTGACTTTGGTACTGGGCGTCTCGCCGTACCTGCTGCGCGTAGAAGCCCGTCATGGCCACGGCTCGCGAGGGCCAACAGCGGGCCGTGTTGTAGAACTGCGTGAATCGCAGCCCCGCGCCAGCCAGCGCGTCCAGGTTCGGCGTCGCGATCTCGCCTCCATAACAGCCCAAATCGGAATAGCCCATGTCATCGGCCAGCACGACCAGGATGTTGGGCGCCGAGCGAGCCTCGGCGCACGCACCGAGCTGTGCTTGAGCGGCGGTCAGGCCAAGGATCACGATCGCCAGAACAATTCGGGCCAGGGGCCGCGACGGGCGACCCAGCGGTCCCCCGCCGGCGACGGGCGAGGCGGAACGGGATAGCCAAGTCATAAAACGCCTCGAACAGCGTGGGGTCGCACGGGGACGCGCAGGCTTCGCGTCGCCCGCGCTGGGATCGATCGACGAAACGCTTCAAAAGTTTGCCAGCCAGACGAGCGACCACGGCCATCGCCGCGACGCGCGGGTGCGACGACGGCGTCGCTCGCGCCGGCCCAGCACAAGGCACGGCCCACCGCAGCCCGTGGGTCGCCCAATTTCCATTCTTCGGCAGGCGCCCGCGCCAGACCGCGGAACGCACACGCGACGGGCGACCGCATCCTCTACGATGTTTCGTCCTGACGACGCGCTAGTATCGCGCCTTGCCGGGCAATCGTCAACATTGCTGGCCGCGGCGCGCGTCGACCACACGCTGCCGCCGCTGGGACCGTGGCGCATTCTCGCGATTCGCGGCTGTTGCCGGAACGAACCGGCGATCATAATCTGGTGGATTTGATGGCCGACGAGAGCCTCGCGGCAGGCCTCGCGACTGGCGTCCGTGGAAACACGCGACGAACGATTGCCGCGTTCACCGGCAACGGGATTCCGCGCGAGGCTTAGACGCGGACGAGGACGGGAGGCGGGCGACGAGGCGGGCTGACACATGATCGAAATCAGTTGGTACGACACGCCCGCGTATTACGACCTCGCGTTTCGCGCCGAGACGCGACCCGAGGCGGACTTTTTGGAGGCGGCGTTTCGGAAATACTGCACATTTCCCGTGCGTCGCCTGCTCGAGCCGGCCTGCGGCACCGGGCGGTTGGTGGCCGAATTGGCTGCGCGTGGTTATGAGGTGACGGGTTTCGACCTGAACGAACCGTCGCTGCGTTACCTGCGTCAACGGCTGAAACGACGCCGCTTGACGGCCGACATTTTTTCCGCCGACATGGCAGATTTTGCGTTGTCGGAGCAGGTCGACGCGGCCTACAACACGTTCGATAGCTTTCGCCATCTGTTGACCGAAGATGCTGCGCGCAGCCATCTCGAGTGCGTCGCCCGTTGTTTGCGGCCGGGCGGGCTGTATGTCCTCGGCTTTCATCTACTGCCGCCGGACGCGTCCGAGGAATGCATCGAACGGTGGACCGAGCGGCATGGCGGCACCCGGGTTACGGTGACGTTGCGGGTCATTGCCAGTGATCGCCGGCGACGCATCGAGACGCTCCGCATCAGCCTGCTGGTCCGTCGCGGCGCAGCCGAGTCTCGGTTTCGCGACGAGTTCCCGTTGCGGCTGTACAATGCCCGGCAAGTTCGCAAGTTGTTGGCGCGAGTCCCTGCGTTCGAGTTGTTGGATGTCTACGATTTCTGGTACGAGATCGACCAACCTTTGAAATTGGACGACGAGATCTCGGACACGGTGTTCATCCTCCGAAAGCGAGTCGGCGCACCGCACAGCTCCCGCGAAACGCTGCGCCGACCGAAGTAGGGCCGGTCCGCCGACCCTGAGCCGGCTCGGTCCATTTCTCAGACGACTACCGCTTCCACTGTTGCGCGTTTTGAGCGCACATCGCCGCTGATTCTGTTTGACCGAAGGCCTCCGCTCACCGTAGCCTGGGGCAACGCCCCAGGACTGGCGCCGCGCGCGAGCCTCTTTTGGCCGAAGGCCCTATTCATGCGGGCCGCGGTGGCACGTTGATGATGGCCTTCGGCCAACACGGTTGCTATCATCTCTGACTCCTGGGGCGTTGCCCCAGGCTACGTTGGTGATGGCCTTCGGCCAACACGCTTCCTGTCG
>JAVYAJ010000400.1:0-27297 GCA_032229885.1 Candidatus Anammoximicrobium sp.
GCTGACGCCGCGCGTGCCTCTTTTGGCCGAAGGCCATATTCATCCAGGCTGCGGTGACACGTTGATGTTGGCCTTCGGCCAACACGGTTGCTATCGTATCTGGTTCCTGGGGCGTTGCCCCAGGCTACGTTGGTGATGGCCTTCGGCCAACGCGCTTCCTGTCGTCTGTGCTGCGCAACAGTCATCCAATGCCACTTCCACCTAACACGGTCCAGTGCCCGCAACCCAAAAGTGTACTGTACAAGCCAGTGTACAAGATGCGCGCACGGAGCGCGCATGATACGGACTAAGACTCTAGCGTCCCAACCGCAACGCGGACTTCATTTCGGTCAGGGCGGCGAGCAGCCCCGCGACGTCTTGATCCGAGTGATTGGCGTTCACCAGGATTCGCAGCAGCCCCCCGTTTAACGGCACGGCGGGGTAGGTCGCCGACTGGACGTAAAATCCTCGGTCGAAGAGCCACTTGCCCGCGTGCAAGGTCCGTTCAAGGTCGCCGATCACGACCGAGACAATGGGCGCGGCGCCGCCCAGAACCGTCAAACCCAAAGCGCGGATCCCTTCGATCAGTCGGTTCGTCAACGTCTGGAGTCGCGATATCAAAGCGTCGTGTTCGGGGGATTCGAGGATGTCGCACACGGCGCAGACGGCTGCCAGATACGGCGGCGGCACGGGCCCGCCGAAGATGAACGTGCTGGAGCGAAGCTTGAGCATTCGCTTCAACTCGGCATCGCAGGTCACAAACGCGCCCATGCAGGAAAAGGCCTTGGACAGCGAGCCCACCATCAGCACCTGGTCCAACCTGCCCAAGCTCGCGTACGCCGCGCCGCGGCCCCGCGGCCCCACGACAGCGGTGCCGTGCGCATCGTCCACGTACAGAATTCCGCCGTATCGCCGGGTCACTTCGTCGATCTCTTTCAGCGGCGGGATCTTGCCCGTCATGCTGTACACGCCGTCGACGGCGACGACGCATTTCTTGGCGGACGATTTTTGAAGAATACGTTCCAACGATTCCCCGGACAACGACGAGACTTCCTCCAGAACGGCGCCTTCGGCCGCTGCGATCTTCGCCGCTTGATGAATCGTATCGTGGGATTGGCGATCGATCACCAACAGATCGCCCTTGGTCGCAATGCCCGGGATCAGGCCGATGTTCGCCAGCGTGACGCTGGAGAAGATCAACGTATCCTCGACGCCCAGCCAGCGAGCCAGGCGATGTTCGGCCTCTTCGCACAGGCTGACGCTGCAAAAGGCGCGCGACGCACCGTTGTGCGTGCCCCACCGCGCGGCGCCTTCGACCAACGCCCGCTGGACCGCGGGATGACGATCGAGCCCCAAGAAACTGTCCGAACCGAAATTGGTCAGGACATGGCCGTTGACCCACATCCGGCGGGCGTCGTCCATCTCGTCGACTCGCAGATCCTTGAGGTGGACGTCGGACATATTGTTCAGAAACAGGAGCGCCAAGCGAACGATTCGGTCGCGCCCCAGATGGGCCGTCAATTGTTGGACGGCGTTGGGGTCGGCGGCCTGGCCCGTGTCCGTTCGCCCAAGCCTCGGCTCGGCATCGGCCGCGCACTCGGTCGGCGGCGTCGTCGCCGTCGTCAAATCGCTGAGCATCTTGCATCCTCGTAGCTAGATCCTATGCCGCCGGTCTGAGTTTGACCGCCGCGGCAACTCGCATTCTTGCGCCGAGCATGGCTGCTGGCAAGAGGTCCAGCGGGGATTGTGTTCGAGATCGGCCCCGCGATAACATGGGGCCAGCGTCGCCACCCGACGCT
Organism: Candidatus Anammoximicrobium sp.; assembly: GCA_032229885.1. Lineage (GTDB taxonomy): Bacteria > Planctomycetota > Planctomycetia > Pirellulales > Pirellulaceae > Anammoximicrobium. The sequence goes on from JAVYAJ010000400.1 coordinate 1,779, forward strand.
TGGGATCGGGCGGGGATGAGGTTCGCGGTGCGCCGATTTGCTCGCGGGCGTCGGAAAGCCCCGCCGCTCGCCGATGCCCCGCCGGCGGCGAAACCGCGCGAACCGGCGAAACATACATTATGACAAGCCAGCCACAACCGGATCCGCAGACCGAACCCGCCGTGTCGTGGAAGACGGGCGTCATCTGGATGGGCGCGGGGCTTCCTACGCTGTGGAGACTGTTGGTTGCGCAACGGTTCCGAATCGGGTGGCGGGCGATTCCGGCGTACGCCTGCGACGCCGGTTGCGCGGCGTTCAATTCCGCGTTGGGCGCGGTGCACGACGCCCTGTTGTCTCGCTCGCTTCGCCGCGTAACTCTGGACGACGATCCCGTGTTCGTGCTCGGCCACTGGCGCAGCGGGACCACGCTGACGCATGAACTATTGGCGCTCGACAGCCGACATCGCAGCCCGACCAATTACGAGTGCTTCGTGCCTCATCATTTTCTGATCAGCCAGCGCTGGCTCAAACCGTGCATTCGCTTTGTCCTGCCGAAAACGCGGCTCGCCGACGCCATGCCGGTGGCCTGGGATTTGCCTCAAGAGGACGAGTTCGCCCTGTTGGCGCTCGGCGCGCCTAGCCCATATCTGAGCATCGCGTTTCCCAACGAACCGCAACAGTTCGATGCTTGCTGCACGCTCGATGAATTAAGCCCCGGCGAACGACTCAGGTGGGAGCGAATCTGGCAGCGTTTCCTGCGGCAACTGATCCGCAATCGGCCGGGGCGCCTGGTCCTGAAGTCGCCCACCCACACGTTCCGCCTGCCGATCTTGGAACGACTGTTCCCTCGCGCCCGCTATGTCCATATCGTTCGCGACCCCTACGCCGTATTTGCCTCGACGGTCAAGTTGTGGCGGTCGTTGTTTGCGGCGCAGAGCTATCAGAGGCCGACGCACGCCGGGCTGGAAGAACGGATCCTGACGACGTTTTGCCGGATGTACGACAGCTTTGAATCCGCCCGCTCGCAGGTCGCCCCGGGGCGGATCTACGACGTCCGCTTCGAAGACCTGGTGCGTGACCCGCTCGGCCAGGTGCGGCAGATCTACCAGCGCCTCGACTTGGGCGAATACGATTCGCGGGCGATCCAAACCTATATGGCTCAACGAGCCGGGCATCGGGCCGATCAGTACAGTTTAAGCCCCGAGCAACACGCGGCCGTGACCCGCCGCTGGCTTCCTTACATGCGGAAATACGGATACACCGAGTCGCGCGACGCGACGGACCCAGCGTGATGCGCGGGCCGCGCCTGCGCTCGGTGTGCCGCGGCGCGCACGAACGACGGAGCTGCGGCAGAATGCCGCAGCCACGGGTCACCCGTGTGCCGCGGTGCGCGCCGAGCTTCGAGCGGCCATCTTACGGCGCGCCTTCGCGAGGAAAGACGACATTCACCCGCCGATCGCGGCGGATGGTCTCCGGCTGCCAATGGACCGCCTGACCCTCGAACATCCTGGGGCCAAGTTCGAAAAAGCGGCCGATCTGAGCCAGCATCGGCGAGGATAACTCGCGATCGTCTCGGGCCGCCCGCGCCGAGATGACCATCAGGAAGTACTCGCCGCGATCAGCCGTGTGCGCCTGAAATCGTCCCTCGACATCCGTGCGAACATAATCGCCGCCTAGCATCCGGATGGCGCGCAGGCCGGGGTGATCGTCACCGGGCGGCGGATCCTGCGGCCGCAGGCCATCCATCGGCGTCCGCTGGTCCGTCCGCAAATCCTGCGGGACGAGGATCACGACCGCCCCTGCGTCCGGCGTGGTCTGGCCGTTGGCGTCCTGCAGGGCGACGACGCCGCTGACCCAACACGGTTGAGGCTCGCGGTCCTGCTCGGGCGCTCGCACGGCCATTTGGCGACCGATCAGGATCCCGGCCAGCAGACCGGCCAGTGCGGTTAGCCCTAACAGAATGCCCTGGGCGTACAGAACGCTTCGCGCGACGGGGATCTTGTCTGGGTCCGCCGCGGCGCGAAAGTCGGTCTGCATGACGACTTCGTCGTCGCTCGGCGCATAGACCAGCTCGATTTCCGAATCGTAGACCTGAAACTCGGACAGCGACAGGTCGGGCGGCGATGGCGGCATCGTGGACGTCTCGCCCGGCGGCGGCCCGGTCGTAGACGTCTCGTCCGGCGATCGGTGTGGCGTGGCGACCCGCGTCTCGGCTTGAGGCAAAGGGGGAACCTGGAGGCTGTGCCGACACTTGGGGCACTGGGCCTGCGAGCCGGCTTTGCGCGAGCTGACGCTCAAGCGGGCGCCGCAATTGTCACAGGCGAACTTGATGGGCATGGCACTCGCTGGCGCAGCATCACCGATCGTCGGGTCGCTGGTGGTCATCAGCGCTCAGCGCTCGCACACCCAAGATGGACACCAGCAGCAACACATCGATGACAGCCAGCACCACAACGCCGACCGAGATCCAACGCAGAACCTGCGCGCCCGCCGCGTCCCGCATCGCGTCCGTGAGCGCGGCGACGCCCGAGACGACGGCAAACGTCACGATCAGCAACGGCAGCGCAAACACCAGCGTTGTGAGCAGAGGACGGGGAACCACGCAAGCCTCCACAAAATATGAACAGTCTGCCTAGATTGTGCAAGCCGACGCGTCGAGTGTCAATCGTCGGCCGTTGGGATCGCGGCCAATGGACCGTCTGCGCCCAACCGCCGAAACGAGCGCGTCAGCGGGTTGACGGGGAACGACCGCAAAGCCGATCACGCAACGGTCGCTGGTCAGGGACATGGCCTGAAGGCGTTGTCCAATCACAAACCTCGGGTTGCCGCACTCGCCCGAGCACGGACTTCGCGGGGCCTGACAATTGCGGCTGCGCCCGCCATTTATCCTTGACACGGCACGGACGCCGAATACCGTGACTGCGTCTTTGGGCCGCAGGACATACTCGACGTGTTGGCCGCAGGCCATCGATCATCGTAGCCTGGGGCCTCGTCCTACGTCACGACGCCAACCGCCCCAACGGGGCGGCGTCCCGCGCGCGGCGGCTCCATCACATTATGCGCCGAGGTCGGGGCTTTCTCTTCGTCGCCGCATTCGCCAGAATGCAGGCGATGGCGCATTGCCTGCGCCCGCGTTCCGGCGAGCGACGAAAAAGTCCGTTGTCACGGCCGGCCGAGCAGGCGGGGCGCGCGCGATGGCCGCTCCCGGCGATCGAGGATCGCCTCGCCATGCGTGGACTGCGAAGATCAACGCTAGAGAACGGCGCTGCCCGACCAGGCGTCGCCCTTCCGGCTCACGCATCGGCGAGATCGCGGTCCTGGAATCGAAGCTCGGCACTTGGTCGGCCCGAACCACCGCCGGGCGGCGAACGGTTCCTCGGTCGTTCACGCTCGAGCGCGCTCGCACGCCATGAAAGCGGCTCTACCCGAACTTTTAGCTTGAACGGGAAACCAGCCAATGACCAGACGTGAGAAACACCCGTCGTCGATCGTTGTGATCACCATGCTGATTGCGGCGATGCTCGTCCAAGGACGCAGCGCCACGGCGCGCGAGCCTGTCAAAGCTGCCCACGGGATGGTCGTCTCGGTCTGTCCCGAAGCGACTGCCGTCGGATTGGCGACGTTGCAGCGGGGCGGCAACGCGGTCGACGCGGCCGTCGCGGTCGCGTTCGCCCTGGCCGTTACCTTTCCCGAAGCCGGCAACATCGGCGGCGGCGGGTTCATGGTCGTGCGACCGGGGGATGGCCAGCCGCCGGCGGTCATCGACTATCGCGAAGTCGCCCCGCGCGCGGCGACCGTCGAGCTGTTTGCCGCGCTGGATGGCCGTCTGGGGCACAAGCCGGTGGGCGTCCCGGGCACGGTACGTGGCTTGGCGGCGGCGCACCAGCGGTTCGGGCGGCTGGCATGGGCCGACGTTGTGCTGCCGGCGGTCCGCCTGGCCGAAGAAGGGTTCGCGCTCGATGCCCAGTTGGCCGGCTCGCTCAACGGGCTGGTCGCCCGGTCGTCTGAGTTCCCCGAGTTATGCCGGGTGTACGGCAAGGATGGCGGTCAGGGCAAATGGAAGCCCGGCGATCGGCTGGTGCAGCCGGACCTGGGGCGGACGTTGCGCCGAATTGCCGAGGACGGTCCCGACGCCTTTTATCTCGGACCGATCGCCGATCTGATCGCCCAGGAGATGCAGCGCGGCGGCTTGATCACCAAGGACGACCTGGCGGCCTACACGGCGCTGGTCAAACAGCCGCTGAGGGGTACGTTTCGCGGCTACGAGATTCTGTGCCCGCCCGCGCCGTCCGGCGGAATGGTTCTGGTCGAAATGCTCAACATCTTGGAGCAATTCGACCTTCGCGCGCAGGGACGCTGGTCGCCGCGCACGATGCACCTGATCATCGAGGCGATGCGGCTGGCCTATTTCGACCGTGCGTGCCATCTGGCCGACCCGGCGTTCGTCGAGGTGCCCGAATCGCTGGTGAGCAAGGAGTACGCTCGCCAGCAGGCCCAGCGCATCGACCTCGATCGTGCCGCCAGCAGCGATGCCCTGGCCGCGTCGCGGCAGATCGAACTGTGGTCCGAAGGCGAGCACACAACCCATTTCTCGGTCGTCGATTCGTCCGGAATGGCCGTCGCGAACACGTACACGCTCGAGTACAGTTTCGGTTCGCGGGTCGTCGTCGCGGGAGGCGGGTTCCTGTTGAACAACGAGATGGGCGACTTCAACTGGAAGCCTGGCCGCACCGACCGTCAAGGAACCATCGGGACAAAGCCGAACCTGGTCGAACCAGGCAAACGGATGCTCAGCTCGCAAACGCCGACCATCGTGACTCGCGACGGACGGCTCGTGCTAGTCACCGGCAGCCCCGGAGGCCGCACGATCGTCAATACGGTGCTGCAGGTCGTGCTGAACGTGCTCGAATTCGAGATGGACCCCATCGCGGCGGTCGACGCGCCGCGGATCCATCATCAGTGGTTGCCCGATCGCGTGAGCTCCGAGCACAGTCTACAGGCAGAGCATCCGGATCTGGTTCGCGACTTGGCGAGTATGGGCCATGCGCTGGCCAAGCCGGCCGGTCGGCAGGGCGATGCCCACACGATCTGGATCGACCCGCACACGGGCGAACGGTTCGGCGCGGCCGATCAACGTCGCAAAGGCAGCGCGCAGGGCTACTGATCCGGTCGCCCCGGTGATGGCGGCGGGCGGCTCGACCGTGCCGGATACGAGGCAGGCCAGATACGAGTCAGCGCGGCGAGACCAGCGTCTCGCCCCCGCGACGTCTACTTATCCTTGTGCCACCACACGCGTTTCAACGAGCCGTGCGCGCGCCGTCTCATAACCTCCCAACGGTCGCCGTCCAGAACCACCTGAGCCAGCATGGCGGTATGCAGCGGCCCGTGCCACCCGGCGCGATGAACCAGAAACTCTTGCAGTCCGGGATTATGGCCGACGATCAGCGCGATCCCATGCTGGTCGTCGATTTCGCCCACGACTTCGGCGATCTGCCGGACTTCGGCGTCATACAGTCGCCGCGTGGTCTCGATCGGTGCTGCGTATCCACACGCCTGCGCCGTTCGCTGTGCCGTGTCCAGCGCGCGTTGGGCGGTCGAACTGACCACCACGTCCGGTGTCAGACCGTGTTTTTTCAGCACGCGTCCGATCCAATCCGCGTCGCGCTGGCCGCGTTCGGTCAACGGTCGATCATGATCCGCCAGGCGCGGATCATCGTGCCCGGATTGTGCATGACGGAGAACGAGCAGCGTTCGCATGGCATTCCGATCGTAGGGTTAGAGGCGTCCTATTTCGCGCGACCCGGCATGGCGCCCCGCGGGGCGGACTTCAGCCCGCGCCGATCCGTGGGTTGCGGTACAGCACTTCGGCGAGCAATTCGGGCGAACCGCGGCGGCCTCGCGGCCGCTCGCAATGCCACTCGCCGTGCGTCGGCACATGCTCGTCGAACAGCGGCCACGGATCGAACGGATCGTAGCCCAGCGCGCGGGCCAGACGCTCCGAGACCATCGTCACGTCCCCCGCGCGGGGCGGGATCGGCCCGGCCTCGAACCGCGAGCAGGTCCGCACGTGCCGCGGGTCGTAGCCGCCGACGCGGTTGACGATTTGAGCGATTTGGAACAAGCTCAACGGGCGCGGGCCGCCGGCGTGGTACAACCCCGCCAGACGTCCGGCCAGCAATGTGTGGAACAGCCGGTTCATACAGTCCGTATACGTGGGCGTGCGGATCTCGTCGTAATACAAAGTCGCCGGCTTGGATTGCTTGAAGCGCCACTGGATCCAGTCGATCGCTCCGGCGTGTCCGTTGAAACTGATCCCCATCGGCAGCGAGATCCGCAGCACGACGGCATCGGGACGGCTGGCCAGGATCAAACGTTCGGAGTGCGACATGGTCTTGCCGTAGATCGTCACCGGATCGGGCGGATCGGATTCGCGATACCCGCCGCCGCGGGCGCCCGAGTAGACGAGGTCGACCGACAGATGGACCAGGCGGACCGAAGACGAACCGAGGGCCTCGAGCAGATTGTCCACGCCCGCGACATTCACCCGCCAGGCCATCCACGGGTCCAGTTCGCACGACTTCAGCGCGCACGTGCCCTCGCAACTGAGCACCGACGCGAACTGATGACGATCGAACAGCCGCTTCAGCGATTCGACGTTGTAAATATCACAGGCCACGATCCCCGGCCCGGACAACAGGACGTTGTCGGCTCGGCGCGTACCGATCACCTGGCCCGGATAGCGGCGTTGAAAGTAGGCGAACGCGTTGTATCCCGCCACTCCAGCGATGCCCGTGATCAACAACGGAAGCGGCGGGTCGGGCTGACTGAGAGAACCGTTCATGGAAACCGAGCGATGAAGGCGACACAACGGGACACGGCGACGTGAAGGCCGCAAAAGTCTGACCAGGGCGGCCGCACGTCGCGGCGCACGGCGGGCTCGCGTTCGTCTTCGCCCGCCAGGATCCCGTCCTGGCCCGTCCGATCGCGCCGCCGGGTGAACTGACAGCATAGCGTAAAATGCCTGCTGCCCCTACGGGGATCTGTGGCCGGGCCAGCCGGTTCTGAGCCCGCGTCCGAGGCATACGTCTGCGCGCCGACGTCACGGATCGTCGTAGGCACGCACTCGCGCGCCGTCAAGCCTGGGCTTGTGTCCCACAAACGACGCTAGAGTCTTAGTCCGTATCATGCGCGCACCGTGCGCGCAGCGTGTACATTAGTCTGTGCAGCACACTTTCAGGTTACGGAGACTCGACCGCATTAGGTGCAATTGGCATTGGATGACTGTTGCGCGGCACAGAGGAGAGGATAGGAAGCGTGTTGGCCGAAGGCCAACATCAACGTGTCACCGCGGCTCGGATGAATATGGCCTTCGGCCAAAAAAGGCACGCGCGGCGCCAGCCCTGGGGCGTTGCCCCAGGCTACGGTGATCGGAGGCCTTCGGCCAACCAGATTCCTGGGTTGCGGGCGCTAGCCCGCGTTAGGCAAAGGCCTGCTACGATGGCTGCGGACGTATCCGTCGTTTCGGGTGGACGGTTCGCCATCCGCACACGGTCTCGCCGACAAAAAGGTGCCCGGTTCAGCTCTCGGTGCGTTGTTGCCCAAACGCGGCTCGGGCGGAAATCGCCCTCTCCGACCGCGCGCCAGCGTCTTTCCTGCTTCTCGCACGGTGAACGGCTGCCGTCAAATCAGGCTTTCGGATTCTGAAAACAGGCTTATAATCAACGGCTGACGAATACCGCCTTTCAGCTCGACGAGGAGACCCCGATGGCAACAGGTTTCGGAATCATCGGTTGCGGCATGATCGCCGATTTCCATTGCAAGGCCGTGGGAGACATCCGCGGCGCCAAGGTGGCCGCCTGTTTCGATATGCGTCCCGAGGCCGCGGATCGGTTGGCCCAACAGGTCGGCTGCCGGGCATACCATGATCTGGCCGCGATGCTCGCGGACCCGGACGTGCATGTCGTGACGATCGGCACGCCGAGCGGCGCCCACATGGAACCGGCGCTGGCCGCGGCCCGGGCCGGCAAGCATGTCATCGTGGAAAAACCGCTCGAGATCACACTGAAACGCTGCGACGCGATCATCAAAGCCTGCGAGGAATCGGGGGTCGTGTTGGGAACGATCTTCCCTTCGCGCTTTCACGAATCGGCCCAGTTGGTCAAACGGGCCGTCGACCAGGGGCGTTTCGGACACTTGACCGTCGGCGATGCGTATGTCAAATGGTTCCGCACGCAGAAGTACTACGACAGCGGAGCTTGGCGAGGAACCTGGGCGCTGGACGGCGGTGGGGCGTTAATGAATCAGGCGATCCACAGCGTCGATCTGCTGCTGTGGTTGATGGGACCCGTGGTCGAAGTCACCGCCCACGCGGCGACGTTGGCGCACGAGCGAATCGAGGTCGAGGACGTGGTCGTGGCGACGTTGCGGTTCGCCAACGGGGCGTTGGGCGTCATCGAAGCCACCACGGCCGCCTATCCCGGGATGCTCAAGCGGATCGAGATCCACGGTTCCGCGGGTTCGGCCGTGATCGAAGAAGAAGACATCAAAACCTGGGCGTTCGCCAAGCAGACGGCCCGCGACAAGGCGCTGCTCGAACGGATGGCCGGCAAGACTCAGACCGGCGGCGGCGCAGCCGATCCGGCGGCCATTGGGCATCACGGTCATACGGCGATGTTCAAGGACGTGATCAAGGCGATCGGGGCGGGCGCATCGCCGCTGGTCGACGGCGTCGAAGGACGGCGAAGCGTCGAGGTGATTTTGGCGATCTACAAGGCGGCTGAGACAGGGCGCAGCGTCGCCTTGCCGCTGGCGAGCGACCCGGTGCTCAAGGCGAGAAAAAAGTCCGGCTGAAATAGGTCTCGCCATGCCCGGACTAGAATGTCGCAGAACGGATTTCAGGGGTCGGCGTGGCGAGCCCCGAGCGGCTGTCACCCCGATTTGCTGAAATCTGGGCGCGACGTGGGCGCGACGCGACCTTCGCCCACGGCCCGATGCCCGAAAACCCAACGATACGCCGCTGCGAAAACAAATAGCATCCGTTCGGAGGACCGCGACGCCTGACGATGGGCTCTGATGCGTGCTGCTCCGACGCGCGTTGCAACGCCGCGGCCCTGGACTCTGGGGTTGTGCGCCTTCGGCGGACGCTCAAGGGCGTGCGCGCGATTAAAGACTTGGGGCCGCCCCTGTCGCGCAGGACTTGACGCCCGCAGGCCCATCCGCGTCTGCGAACGGTAGAACGACTCGCGTCGGCGCGGTCGGCGCACGCATCGCGACGCCGCCGAAGCGGCCGCGACGCACAATCGGGGCGCGCTGCGCGAGCATCGGCAGCAGGACGGTGCGACGGCGGGTCCGGGCCGGATCTGCCGACAATCTAAAAAGGATCACGTATGAAACGGCTGATGGATTGGCCGGCCTACTTGTGCGTACGGCTGTGCGTTTGTCTCATCCAAGCCCTGTCGCTGGAGACCTGCCACTCGGCCTCGCGACTCCTGGCTTGGCTCGCGTCCGACGTCGTGCGTTTACGGCGGCGCGTCGTCGACGACAACTTGCGGCACGTCTTTCCCGAATTGTCGGATTCCGCCCGACGCGTCTTGACGCGGCGGATGTGGGAGCATCTGTTCCTGATGCTGTGCGAGATCGCCCACGCCCCGCGAAAGATCCACGAGACCAACTGGCGGCGGTTCTTTCAGTTCCACCGCAAGCGCGAGATGGTCGCTCGTCTGCTGGACGAGCGGCCCACCGTATTCGTATCCGGCCACTTTGGCAACTTTGAATTGTCCTCGTACATGATGGGCCTGTTGGGATTTCCGACCTATGCGATCGCGCGTCGCCTCGACAACCCGTACCTGGATCGCTATGTAAACGAGTTTCGAGGCGGGCAGGGCCAGTTCATCTTGCCCAAGGATGGCAGCGCCGCCCAGGTCGATGCCGTGCTGCGTTCAGGCGGCGTGATTGCCTTGTTGGGCGATCAAGCCGCGGGGCCGAAAGGATGTTGGGTCGAGTTCCTCGGGCGCCCCGCCTCGTGTCACAAGGCGGTGGCGCTGTTCACTTTGGTCAGCGGCGCGCCGCTGGTCGTCGCGTATGGCCGCCGGATCGGCGGACCGTTGCGGTTCGAGCTGGGGACCGAAGGCGTCGCCGACCCCCAGGTTCCCGGCCCGGAACTGGCCGGCGTCAAAGCTCTGACGCAGTGGTACAATCGAGCGTTGGAACGGATTATCCGGTCGGCGCCGGAACAGTACTGGTGGGTCCACCGACGCTGGAAGGGCCAGCCGCCCGCGCGCCGTGACCGAACGCCAGTCGCCACGGCCGCGATGTCCGAGGCCTCGCGTCCGGCGGCATAAGCGGGCGGCGGCATAAGCGGGCGGCGCGCGACCCGACGTCGCGTGCGCCGCGCGGGCAATCGCATTGTGCAGCGGCCGATCAAAGGCGGCGACGACAACATTGGCATGATCTACGTGGCGGCGAGCGAATGATCCGTTTCCGTGCTTTCTTGAACGTTGATTCTCCGTTCATCGTCTCGTTGTGGAATCATCAGCCGCCGCGGCGCGGGTTGGCGCAGCCTCTGACGCTCGAGTTGTTCGAGCAGTGTGTGCTGGCCAAACCGTTTTTCGATCGCCAGGGATTTCTGATCGCCGAGCAAGATGATCGGCCGATCGGCTTTGCTCACGCCAGCTTTGGGCCGAACGTCGCGGGCACGGATATCGACACGGCCTGCGGCGTGGTCAACCTGGTGCTGCTCGAAGACGTTCCGCAATGCGCGTCGATCGCCCGCGACCTGCTTGATCGAGCCGAAGCGTATCTGATCCAACGCGGCGCGCGGACGCTGGTCGCCGGTTGTGCGCAGCCGACGGACGGCTTCTATTTGGGTTTGTATGGTCGCGGCGAGTCGCCTGGCATTTCCGAAGCGGACGCGGATAGCTTGGACCTGTTTCGCGGCGCGGGCTATGTCGAGGTCGAATCACACCAGATTTTGCAACGCAGCCTAGCTGGATTCCGCCCGTTGGTCGACCGATGGCAGTTGCTGGCCAGACGCCAATACCGGGTCGAACCGGATGCCGGTCCAGTCTTCGCGTCGTGGTGGGAGGCTTGGGCGCTAAGCCCGTTCGACTGTGCCCGCTATGCGCTGCTCTCGAATCAATCAGGCGACCTCTGTGGATCCGTCGTGACGTGGGGCTGGGAGCAGCCGCTCGACGTTCAAGGCGCGCGGACCGTCGGGCTGCACGGGCTGCACATCCACGAGGATTTGCGCCGCCACGGCTTGGGCGTGTTCCTGGTCGGCGAGATGCTGCGGACTGCTCAAGGCCGCGGCGTGGATCTTGCGGTCGTCCAAATTGCAGATCCCAATCTGGCCGCGCTGGCCTTATTCCGCAAGCTCGGTTTCCAACCGATCGATCGCGGCCTGGTGCTGAAAAAGACCCCGCCGACGGGCTGACAAGACCTCTGTTTCTCCGGACGATTTGACGCGTTCGCCGTGGGATCCTCTGCGGTTCGCGACCGAGTCGAGTGGAGGGCCGAGCGTCGCACGCATCATTCGGACTGGGCGGGGTCCGGTCCTACCGACTTGGTTCAGGCGCCGAAGCGCGCGGGAGCGTATCGCGGACCTTTGCGGCATAACGCGCGGCCGACGAGCTTGGGCGGCCGCTGGGCCGCCGAGCCGCTGGGCGCGGCGAAGGGTGATCGGACGGCGTGCGGCGAGGTTCGGTCACGTATCGCGCGGGGGCGGCGCGGCGTTGCGCGCGGCGTCCAGGCGGGCGAGGGCCAGATCCAGGTGCGCGACGGCGCGGGGCAGGCAGGCGTCGATTTCGTCGATGTACCCGTCGGCCGAGGCGGACCACATCCGGTTGATCGTCCGCTCGGCCAGCGCAAACTCGGTCATTACGGCCGCGAACGTCGACAAGCCGAAGGCGGCGATCAGCGACTCGCGCAGTTCGGCGAACCGCGCCAGATCGTCGGACAACTGGCGGTCGATCCGGCGATGCACCTCGTAGACCGGCGGCCGACCTTCGGCCGCCTGCCAGACGCTCAGTTGCTGGCGCAGACGACGGAGGATCGCGGCCAGCTCGGCCGTGTCGCCGGCGTGCTGCGCGGGGTCGCCGCCGGTCCGGCGTCGGGTCGTCCGCAACGTCACGGCCCCGGCCGCGCAGACGGCCAACGCCACCAGGTACGCGGGCCAGGCGATCGTCGTCCAGGGACGTTCGGCAACCTCGGTGCTGCGGACGGCCAGCAGCGAGCCTGCGAGAAAGCCGATCCACAGCAGCACGTGGCCGCACCACCGATACGGATTCATAGGCCCATCCCCGCGAAGATTTGGTAAAAAGCGTAACCCACACCGACCAGCGCTTCGCCGACAATCAGCCCAGCCGCGATCGGGACGCCCGTGTGCTCGGAAAAGTGGCGACCCCAGAGACGATCCGAGGTGATCCGCAACAGATTGCCCAGCGTGTAAGTCAGCACGATGTCGAAGGGCATGTAAAAGCCCAACGCGATCAAGACGCCGATTCCGCCCAAGCCGCTGAACGCCAACGCCACGCCCAACCCCGCGCCGGCCACGTATCGATAGGTCGGCACGTCGTCGCTGACGATCCCCTGGATCATCGACGCCAGCGCCTCGCCCTGCGGCGCCGGCAGGCTGGCGCTGCCCAGCGTGTACTGCTTGTGGAGAACGAAGATCAGGCCGATCACGATCAGCGGCCCCAACCAACAACCAATGAACTGGGCGATCTGCTGCCGCCGCGGAGCCGCGCCGATCAGATAACCCGATTTCAAATCCAACATCATGTCGCCCGCCTGGGCGATCGCGACGCAGATCGCCGCCCCGACGGTGACCGAACTGAGGATGGCCGCCGGGCTGCTCATCCCCGCCCGCGCGATGACCAGCAAAATCGTCACGGCGATCAGGGTCATCCCGGACAGCGGCGACCAATTCGTGCGTCCCAGACACTCGGAGACAATCACGCCGGCCATCCAGATCCAGAGCGTGCCCAAGACGGCCATCAGCACGGCTCGCCACACGCTCATTTCCCCCCCCGCCGACTGGTGGCAGATGACGGCCAGGACGACGACTCCGGCCGCGATCGCGTAATACAGCAGGCGAATCGGCATCTCGTCCAAGACCGCTTGCCCGCGCGCCTGCCCGGCGCGACCGGCTTCCTGCATCGACGCGATGGCGCTGCGGATCAGCGGAAACGCCGCGACAATCCCGCCGATGGCCGCGCCGATCAACATGCCGATTCCGGTGGGCCGATACAACGTGACGCGGAGCGCGTCCGGGTCGCCGAGCAGTTCTTGCACGCCGCCTTGGCCAAGCTGTGTCAACAGTGGCGCCAACAGCCAATAGCAGACAAAGCCGCCCGCCCCGAACCAAAACCCGCCCTTGCCCGACAGAAAGCCGACGCCGAGCGTCATCAACGAGACGAACAGCGTCACGTTCGTGTAGGCTGGCAGGCCGATTTGGTCGCCCAAGGCCCACGCCGGATGGTCGCTGCCGGTCAGGTAGATCGCGGCCAGATAACAGGTCCCCGCAACGACGCCCGCGCCGACCAGATAGAACGCTTTGCGCAGTCCCGCTCCGGGCGACTTGAGAATCGCCGCGACGGCGATCCCGCCGGGGTAGGCCAAACGATCGAAATCGATCATCTGCTTGCGCAGCGGGATGATGAACGCCAGCCCGATCACGCCTCCGGTGATGCAGGCCAGCAACATCAGTGGGATGTTGAACTCGATCAAGCTCGCGAACTGGCCGGTGGGATCCCGCGACGGGCTGGTCAGAATGAACAAGGCGGGAATCGAGAACATCATCCCGGCCGAGGCGCCGTTGACGGCCGAGGCGATCGTCTGGTTGATGTTGTTCTCGAGGATGCTGGTCCGCCGCAGGACGCCGCGCAAGATGCCCCAGCCCAAGATGGCCGCCAACTCCGAACCCTCGGTGGAAAATCCCAGGATCAGCGAGGCGTATCCGATCGCGACGGTGATGTTGGCGCCCAAAAACCAGCCGACCAGCACGGCGGGCCAAGTCAACTCGGGGTACGGCCCGCGACGCACGGGACGTGACGGCTCGCGAGGTGGTTTGTCCGACAGTTCTAGCTCGCTCATAACAGATGCTCGAACGGTATGGCTGGCCCAGCGGAACGCAAATCGTGACGATTATACACGGTGCGCGGGCCAGGACGACCGTGCGAAGGTCGAGGCCCGCGCGGGAAAGGGTCGGGTGCTGTCGATGCCAACGCTCGCGAACCCGCGGGCCATGTTTGCGCGAACCGCGGCGGCCACGGCCGAGCGTAGCCTGCGAGCCGATGCCGTCGGCTCGCGGGATGCGGGCCGTCGCATCGCGCTGGCCGTTCGCACCGCGCTGCTCCGCAACGGACACGTGTCTGTCCGCCATCGCCGACGACACGGTGTCCGCTGGGGCGAACGGGATGGGGTCGAACGCGTCCAGCGCTGCCGCGATGGCGACGATTGAAACGGTTCTGCGGGCGCGGGGGGCGCCGGTGTCGGCTTTGGACCGGGTTCGACGGGCGACCGTTCTTGGTATCGTGCATCGCGGGAACTACAATCGATCGTCAGCGTTGCACGTGCCCCGGCGTGGTCGCCGCGCGCTCGGTGCGGTCGCCGCATCCGTCCTCGAAACATGTGGCTCAAAGCATGGAAAAGACAAAAGTAGCGATCGTCGGGTTTGGGACTGTTGGCACGGGCGTGGCCCGATTGCTGTTGGACCATGGCGACCGCACGGCGCGGCACGCCGGCCGCACGCTGTGGCTCGAGGCGGTCGTGGACACCGACGTCACGCGGCCGCGCGACGTCGCGCTGCCCGCCGGGCTGCTGACCGACGACCTGGCGGCGATCACCGACAATCCGGAGATCGAGGTCGTGGCGCACGTGGTCGGCGGAGTCGAGCCGGCGCGGACGATCATGCTGCGGCTGCTGGAGAGCGGCAAAGATGTCGTCACGTCGAACAAAGCGTTGTTGGCCGAGCACGGTCCGGAGCTGTTCGACCGGGCTCGCGAGCTGGGCCGCTCGATCGCGTTCGAAGCCGCGGTGGCGGGCGGGATCCCGATCATCACGAATCTCAGCCAATGCCTGACGGCCAACCAGATCACGTCGCTGCGGGGAATCTTGAACGGCACCAGCAATTTCATCGTATCGCGGATGGAAGAGCAGGGCGCAGCCTATGCGGACGCCGTGAAAGAGGCGCAGCGGCGGGGATACGCCGAGTTGGACCCGACCTTGGACGTCGACGGGACCGACGCCGCGCAGAAACTGGCGATTCTGGCGCATCTGTCTTTCGGCGTGCGCGTCCACTGGAGCCAGATCCCGCGCGTGGGGATCGACAAACTGGATCCGATCGATCTGCAATACGCCAACGAGTTGGGCTATCGCATCAAGCTGCTGGCGGTGGCCAAGCTCGTGGACGAGCGAATCGAGCTGCACGTGTCGCCGACGCTGGTGCGCATCGGCCTCCCGCTGGCCGAGGTCCGCGAGGCGTACAACGCGGTCAGCGTCGTCGGCGACGCGGTCGGCCCCTTGTTCTACCACGGATTGGGCGCGGGCCAGATGCCCACCGCGTCGGCCGTCGTGGCCGATATGATCGACACGGCGGTCGGCCGCGTGAAGCTGACGTTTCAGACGCTCAAGCTGTGGTCGGATCGCAAGTCGCGGTTTTCGGTGCGCGACTTTGCCGAGCTGCCCTCGCGTTATTATCTGCGTTTTGCCGTCGAGGACCGGCCGGGCGTACTCGCCCAGATCGCTGGCGTGCTCGGCGCGCATCGCATCTCGATCGCCTCGGTGATCCAGCACGCGCCCGCGCCCAACGGCGACATCACGAGCGTTCCGTTGGTGATCATGACCCACGCGGCGACCGAGGGCGACGCGGACGCGGCCACGGCCGAGATCGGCCGTCTGACGTGCGTCCACGGGCCGAGCGTCCGGATGCGCGTGGTGGATGATTGACGCGGCGGGCCGACGCGCGCACGAGCGCGAGGCGCATCGACCGATCGGTGGACGCGCGCGTGGCGACGGGCGCACTGGCCGCGGGGCAGCTTGTGCGTTTCGGACAACGCGCGGGCGATTGTCATCCCGAGCCGCCGGCGGTCTGCGAGGCGCGATCCGGTGGCGCGATCCTCGCTCGGATTGCGGTGCTCTGCGGCTGGAAGCCGCAGCCACTAGCCGCGGGTCAGGATGCGGGGCGCGGCCGCCGCGCGGATCGCAGACCGGCTGGCGTCAGACATCGCAAACGCGAACGCCATGCCGCAACGCGGCCAATTTATCCGGCCAGGTCGGGATGAACTCGTGCGCGGTGAAACCCGCATAGCCCACCTCCAACAACGTCCGCATCACGGCCGGATAGTTGATCTCCTGCGTGTCGTCCAGCTCGCCGCGCCCCGGCACGCCCGCCGTATGGACATGGCCGATGTAGTCCCGATACTCGCGGATTCGCCGGATGACGTCGCCGTTCATGATCTGGACGTGATAGACATCGAACAACAGCTTCATGCGCGGCGAATCGACGCGTTGGATCAGGTCGACGCACAGGTCGACGTCGTCGCCGAAATAGCCGGGATGGCCTTTCATGGGATGCGTATCGTCGCGCGAGTTCAGATGTTCGAGACACAGGTTGACGCCTTTTTCCTCGGCGTACGGAATCACCTCGCGCCAGCAGGCCACACAGTTGCGGACCGCCTGGTCGTCCGTCACTCCACGGACCCGCATCCCGGTGAACGTGATCACGTTCGGCGCGCCGTATTCGACCGCCACATCGATCGCCTCGCGAAGCGCCTTGACGCAGAACTCGCGATTGGCCGGATCCAGCGGGCCTTTGGTGAATCCGTGGCTGCCGACCAACGAGACGCCCATGCCCAGTTCGCGCAGTCGTGCGTAGTGCTCGCGGCCGATCCCCTCCATCGCCGACATCCCCATCCGATGACAGGCTTGAATCAGTTCCGCGGTTGGCAGCGGACTGAAGCACCAGCCCATGACCGAATGTCGAATGCGCCCCCGCTCGATCCGATAGTCCGCGGGCGGCGTGTGGGGATGCGCGACGTTTGGCGGCCCGTCGGCGGCCGAAGCGTTGGCGCGCCCACCGGTCCCCACGGCGCCAGCGGCGGCGACGGCCGCGCAGAAGCCGCGGCGAGAGATCGAAACGGAACGTATTTCAGGCGAAGACATGGCGAAGTTCTCCCGGCGAGGCGACGCCGATACGAATGAAAGCGGAAGGCGCCCTTGCGGCGCTGACAAACGGCCTCCGTCGTCATCGCCCTTGTCGAAACGCCGCGATTGGGCGCGGCGTCCGTTTTCCGTGCGGGCGTCTCAACATCCTCCATACTGCCGGATCGTATCATACATCGCCACGATGTTCGCGGTGGGCGTGATCGGTTGGATGTTGTGGCACGGGTTGCAGATCCAGCGGGCCTCGCGATAGATCTCGATGCTGTCGCGCACCTCTGCCATCACTTCATCCACGGTTCCGAACGGCAGCGTGTACTGGTTGTCGATCGACCCGTGAAAGATGATCTGCGCGCCAAAGTCGGCCACGAGCCCGCGGCGCTCCATGCCCGGGCAGCGCCATTGAACCGGGTTCAGCATCTCGATTCCGACGCGATCGATCAAGTCCGGCAAGAACAGCCTCGCCGCGCCGTCGGTGTGGTACATGACGTGAACCCCATGGCTCCGCGCCAGGTCGGCCATCCGGATCTGGTTGGGCAGCAAAAACCGTCGGTACGTTTCCAGGCTGATCAACGGCCCGGTCTGAGAGCCCAGATCCTCGGCGATCCATGTCAAGTGAATCCGCCCGCCGCCGGCCTCAAAGCACCGGCGCTGATGCTCGTAGTAGAAGTCGAAGATGTGCCCCAGAATCGCGTCGGCCAGCTTGGGGCGCAGAATCAGGTCTTCGAACGCGCGCTCGAGACCGCGCAGATACCCATACAGCAGAAAGGGTTCGTAACAGCACGAGTGGATCGGCCAGTAGCCGTCGTCCGCGTCGAGCGTGTGGGTAATCACGCCGTAGTCAAAATCGTCTGGATCCGGCCAGCGATGCGCGCGGATGTCGTCCGTCGTCTCGGCCGTCGCCAACGGACAAAACGCCGGTTCGTCGTAGGCGCCCGCGCCATAGTCCACCCGCTGGTACCGCACGCCCCACATGTCCGCCTGGTCATCGCCTGGATGATGCGGCCGGAGCCACCGAGATTCGACGTATTTCCGTTTGTCGATCCCTAGTTTTCGCCAGAGCGCGTCTTCCTCGTCGCAGTCGAGTTCGCGCATCAGCCGCGCGGTGACTTCGGGCGTTGCCTGGTAGTCGGTGGGAATGCGATCCGCGCGACGACCGTCCAGCAGCGCCAGCCAGCGTTGGCGAGGCGTCAATTTCACAGCGGACTCCTTGCTTCTACGCGCTGGGCTGGTCCAGGACCTCGGTCATGGTTTGCGTCAGGACGTCGTGTCGCAACGGTTTGGCGAGATAGGCGTCCATTCCCGCGGCCAAGCAAGCTGTGGCATCGCGAGTGGATGTCACGGCGACGATGGCCGTATGCCCTCCGCGCTCGTGTTCTCGACGCCGGATCTCGCTGGTCGCAGTCAACCCATCCATGATCGGCATTTCGACATCCATCAGCACGAGGTCGAATTGCCTGGATTTCAAGAGATCCAACGCCTGCTGGCCGTTTTCCGCCACGGTGACCCGATGGCCCTGAGGACGCAACAGGTTCGTCGCCAGCCGTTGATGAAACACGGCATCTTCCACAACCAGAATATCGAGCGGGCTGCGCGGCGCAGGTCGTGTCATCGGTTTCACCCTCGCGTTTCCAGCGGTATGAAACAGCCATCGATCAACGCTGCCGTCGTGGCGGGCGGCGCGACGCCGCGGCGGTGTAGGGCGATGCGCGGCGAGCGGCCGCATGCCGCCGAACAGACGCAGGCGTCTCGTACATTGTATAAACGCGCACGGGCGGCAAGTGTACCCACTTGAACCTGCGATGTTTTTCATCGCGACTGCGGCAAGCTGCCGCGCGGCATCGACTTGGGCCCTCCGACGCTCTGCCCCTACGGCGGGCGCGCAGGTCGCAGCCACGGACGACACGGCGGCAGAAAACGAGACGATGCGGGTTGTCCGTGGTGGCCGATGAATTCTGACGTGCGGCGCCAGTGAGCGATTCAGATTCTAGGCGCGGCGCGTCCGCAAATCCCAATTTCCAAAACTTCAGGTATGATTTATGTATAGCGCGCGGTCGCAATCGGACTCGGATTGGTCCGCGCGCGCCGCCGATCGGTCTCGGAGCCAAGTCGCGCGCGCCAGTCGCCGATCGTGGTGCGACAGCGCGCAAAGTCGCTCGGCCCATCGATCGACAGCCAGTCGCGGTCGACCTGCAGTCATCGGCGGCGATCGCCGGGCGCCGCCCGCATGATCAGACCGCCGCGGCCGACTCGCCGCCAGAGGAAGCGAGCGGCGTATCCTGCCTCGTTGATTTCCGGCGGCTGACAGCGATGCGAGGATCGCGGCCGGAGGGATCGCTTTTCGACGCTCGACGGCGCGCGGCGCCGCGAGGAGATTTGTTGCATGTCCAACGCGTTCCACAACTCGCCTCGAGTTCGACGATTCGCCCTGCTCGCCGTGATCGCCGGGTTCGGCGCGGGGCTCTCGTTGGCGGCCTACTGGGCTTTGCGGAGCAAAGACGAGCATCTGCTAGGCACGCGTCTGGAGGCCGACGCCGAGAGACGCGCCAAAGCGCTCGAACGGCGCTTTCGCGCCGAATTGATGGCGATCCACGGGTTATCGTCCTTTGTCCGAGCGGGCCAGCCGGGCAGCCGTGACGAGTTTGACGAAGCCGCCGAGCGGATGTTGCGGAACTTCGGGGATCTGTGCGCCGTGTACTGGGTTCCGCGGGTAACGCCGGACCAGCGTTCGGTCTATCTGCAAGCGGCAGACGGGCTGGGATTGGCGGATTTCTGTATCCGGGAACTGAACGGCTCGGGGCAGGCGATCCCGGCGGACGTGCCCGAGGACCGCGATCTGCTGCCGATCTATTTCGCGGCTCCGATGGCCGCGCAGCGCGCCGTTCTGGGGCTGCACCTCCCCAGCGTGCCGGGCCTGGCGTCGATGCTCGACGAGGCCATTACGACAGGACGCGTATTGGTCAGCCCGACGGCGTCCTGGCCCGGCTGTCCGCCCGCGGTGAAAACCCTGTTGGGCGTCCGCGCCCTATATGCGGAAGTGATTCCTCGAGACCTGCTTGAGGCTAGCCAAAAGCGGCGAGACAAGCTCTTGGGACTGGTGGCGATCGCCGTTCGCACCGACCTCGTGTTGAAGGGCGCGCTGGACGATTTCGGGCCGGGGATCGACGTGTCCTGGTACGACGACGAGGCCTCGCCCAGAAACGGCCTAGTCTGCGCATTTCGCAGCGAAACGAACAGCGTCGAGCTGCCCGTGAGCGACGGTGCATCTCGGGCCATCGGCGGCGGTGCGCCCGGAACTCGGCCGGGCGACCAGCTTGGGCCGCGGAAGGTGGAACTCGAGGTGCTCGGCCATCGCTGGTCGATCGTGTGCGAACCGACCGCCGGATACTTGGCCGAACATTGGGGCGTGTGGCCGCTGGCTTGCCTGGCGCTCGGGCTGCTGCTGACCGGCGTCTTGATCGTCTGCACCCAGACGATGTTGGGACGCGCCGAGAAAATCCAACGCTTGGTGATCGAACGGACCAGCGAGTTGGATTACGAGCGTTTCCTGCTCGAGACGCTCCTGAACTATTCGCCGGACTTCATCTATTTCAAGGACCGCGACAGCCGCTTTCTGCGGATCAGCCGAACTTTGGCCAGCTACATCGGAGTGGCCAGTCCGGACGACGCGATCGGCAAGTCCGACCACGATTTTTTTGACGCCCAGCGGGCTGCCCAGTATCTGGCGGACGAACGACGAGTGATGGCCAGCGGGCAAGCGATCATCGACAAAGACGAGGTGGGAACGCGAGGAAACGGCCAGGTGGTCGTGCTCTCGACCACAAAAGTCCCCCTGCGAAACGGGCAAGGCGAGATCATCGGCACGTTCGGCATCTCGCGCGACGTCACCAGCCGTAAACAGGCCGAGGACGAGGCGAAGTACGAGCATTATCTGCTGCACACGCTGATGGACAACGTCCCGGACAGCATTTACTTCAAGGATGCCGAAGGCCGTTATCTGCGAGTCAACAAGGCCAAGGCCGAGCGGTCGGGATTTCGCGACCCGACCGAGGCCGTGGGCAAGTCCGACGCCGACGTATTCCCCGAAGCGCACGCCCGACAAGCGCACGCCGACGAGCTGCGGGTCATCGCCACGGGCCAGCCGCAGATCGCCAAGGAAGAGTTTCTGCAGTGGCCCAATGGCCGACGCACTTGGGCGGCGACGAGCCGCTTGCCGCTGCGCGACCCGTCGGGCAAGATCATCGGCACGTTCGGGATCTCGCACGACATCACCGCCCAGAAAGAGGCGGCCGAGCACATGCGACTGGCCAAGGAAGCCGCCGAGACGGCCAGCCGCGCCAAGAGCGACTTCCTGGCGAACATGAGCCACGAGATTCGCACGCCGCTGAACGCCGTCATCGGGATGACCGAGTTGGTGCTGGACACCGAGCTTTCATCGTCCCAACGCGAATACCTGCAACTGGTCCTGGACTCCGGCGACTCGCTGCTGTCGGTGATCAACGACATCCTCGATTTCTCCAAGATCGAAGCGGGCAAACTGACGCTCGAAGCGACGGTGTTCGGGGTCCGCGAAAGCCTCGGCGACGCGCTCAAATCGCTCGCTTTCCGTGCGCATCGCAAAGGACTGGAATTGGCCGCCGCGATTCAGCCGGATGTTCCCGAACAGTTGGTTGGCGACGCCGGACGACTGCGCCAAGTGCTGGTCAATCTGGTCGGCAACGCCACCAAGTTCACGGAAATCGGCGAGGTCGTGGTCGAGGTGCGTTGCGAGCGGCAAACCGACGATTACGTCGAATTGCACGTGTCGGTCCGCGACACGGGCATCGGCATTCCCACCGACAAGCTCGGTTCGATCTTCGACGCCTTCGAACAGGTGGATACGTCCACAACCCGCAGATACGGCGGAACCGGCCTGGGGTTGGCGATCTGCGCGCGGCTCGTCGCGATGATGGGCGGGCGCATCTGGGCCGAAAGCAAGCCTGGATGCGGCAGCATATTTCACTTCACCGTGCAACTCGGCCGGGCCAACGGCGAGCCTGCGCGGGCGCTGCCCGTGATGGTCCAGGGCACGCGTGTCCTGGTCGTGGACGACAATGCCACGAACCGGCGCATCTTGTACGAAATCCTCCATAACTGGGATATGCGGCCCGTACTGGCGTCCAGGGTGGACGAGGCTCTGGAACTGCTCCACCACGCTTTCGACGCGGGGACGCCCATTCCGCTGGTGCTCACGGATGTCAATATGCCGGACGTCGACGGCTTTATGCTGGCCGAACAGATCAAGCGAGATCCCGAGCTTGGCAGCACGGTGATCATGATGCTGACGTCCGGCGATCGTCCCGGCGAGGTCGCCCGGTGCGAACAGTTGGGCATTACGTCGTATCTGCTCAAGCCGATCAAGCATTCCGAGCTATTCGACGCGGTCGTCGCCGCGCTGGGCGTCAACGCCGTTGCGGAACCACCCGTGCAGGGGCGTCCGACGGCAGCGGAGCCGTCGTCGCGCGTCCCGCTGAGGGTGCTGCTGGCCGAGGATAGCCCCGTCAACCAGAAACTGGCGGTGGCTCTGCTGGAAAAGTACGGCCATCACGTCACCGTCGTCGCCAACGGCCGCGAGGCGTTGGCGGCGTACGACGCACAGCCATTCGATCTGATCCTGATGGACGTTCAGATGCCTGAAATGGATGGATACGACGCGACGGCCGCGATCCGCGAGCAGGAACGCCAGAGCGGCCAACACATCCCCATCATTGCCCTCACCGCCCACGCCATGAAAGGCGATCGCGAGCGGTGCCTGGCCGCCGGGATGGACGCGTACGTCAGCAAGCCGATTCGCGCCGAACAACTGCTGCACGCCATCGCGGCGATATTTCCTCATTAGGCTTCGCCCGCCGCGTCGCGACGGGCGAGCGGCGTCCAATAAACGGGCGATAGACGGGCGAACGCCCCTGCCGGCGCCCGCCTTTGCTCGCGACTCGACGCAGTAGCGGCGGGAATAGCCTCCCGATTTCGGTGGAAACCGCTGGCCGGCCGGAGGCATTGCCGGTTCCCATCGCGCCCGTCCGAAGCCACGTTGCGCGGCAGTCTGGCGAGCGTGGCGGTCAAAACTCGCGAAGCTGCGCTGGCCTCTGCGGTGGCGCGATTCGTGCAGCTCGTCGTCTGCGTCAGCCCATGCTTGCCCGGTTTCTCCGGCACGCGACGCTTTTCTCCGACAATCACCCTATCCAACCCGGCGGCGATGGTTCTCAAGGGGCGACGGCCGCTCTGGCGATAACGTATTATGCCCGCACGACCACGGGTAAGGTGCGCCGCTTGTTGAAAGGCTGTCCGATGGAGCTCAACCGAAACCAGTTTCTGCTGATCGGCTTTGTGTTGATCCTGCTGGGACTGCAGCTCCGCTCGGTGGATACGTATGTCCTAAGCGAAAGCGCAACGCGGTTTCTCGCTCGACAGACAGGCAAGACCGAAGTCACATCCGTCTGGTCGTTGCCGATGTCCTTGGCGACGCAAAACGGTCTGGCGCCACGAAAGCGCATTCGTCCGCCGCGCTGGATCGCCTGGGCCATGATCTCCGTCGGCGGCGTGCTCGTGCTACATAGCCTAGCCATGAAGAAACCAGGGGCTTAGCCGCCTCGACGCGCCTCCGTTTTCATTCGTGGATGCGGCGTCCTGCCGCATGGCGCCCTCGTGCGCACTCCCCCCCCAACACGCGCAAAGGTCAGCGGCAGGATGCCGTTGCCACGAGACAGCCCTCGCGCCAGCCGTCACCGCCCGCCGTCGAGCGCGTCCGGGCATCTGGCCACAATGCCCGGGCGACCTGTGCCAATTTCAGTCGTGACGTCGCTGATCGTCTCTTCAACTTGAAACCATCCATCGTCCCGCACTGCCCACAGGCCTGACCGATGATTTTCAGTCCCGCGGCGATGCCTCACCTCCGAGCGGGCCAGGCGCGATCGTCTCGCTCGCTTTCCGATCCTGGCACAGACGCCCCGCCTTCAGCCCCTGTCTCTCCCGTCGAGATCGCGCATATCCGATCTCTGTCTCCGCTCCGCGATTCGCGCCTCAAACAATCGCACCGGCCGAGGGCGACCGTCCAGCATCATCTCGACGCTGCGCAAACTCCAACCGCGGCCATCCAGCCACGCGGGAAACTCGCTCCCCGTGCTCCGCCCGCCTTCGCCCAGCAGGACCGTCCCGGCCGGCGCCAAATGGGATCGCCAGAACGCTTCCAGATAAGGCCAGTCGTCGCGATCGTACAGGATGTCCGCGCCGACGATCCAGGCAAATCGTTCCGACAGCCGATCGCGTCGCCAGTCGACCAATCGCACGCGAACCCGTTCGCGATACGGCCAACTGTTCAGTCGGGCAAACAACAGCGCCGGCTGGGCCGCATCGGCCATCAGCACGGACGCCCCCCAAGCCGCCGCGACCGTGCCGGTCAGCCCCAGGCCACATCCCAGATCCAGAACCGAGACGCCGCGCAGCGGGAGCTCGGCGAGCCGTCGGCAGACGGCCAACGAACATTCCCACAGCTCGGCCCAATACGGTTGCCAGCGAGGCGTCTGGGACCCTGCACGCGCGTCCTCGTCCATCCGCAGCAGCATCGAATCCGGCTCGGCGACGCGAGTCAACCGGATTTCGACGCCATCGAACGTGTGCGTCTGACGGACCGTCGTATACTGGCGCTCGATGCGAGCCGCCAAGCGAGCCCGTTGGCGCGCGGCTCGGGCGACCGAGATGGGATTCGGCTGTGGCATTGGATCGTAGGGCCTCTGCGAGCAGCGAGTGTCAGGGGCAGGACGCACGGCCGCGAGCCGAAAAAGCCGCGCGCGTCGTGGCTGCGCTCAATCTTCGTCCTGGTTGCGCCTCGTTCGCTACTACGATCGCCGCCAGCCGCGTCTTGTTCAAGTGTCGCACGCCACTGCATCGTCCAATTCTAATTTTCGGATTATCGCACTCGCCAAAGCACGAAGTCCCCGCGTCTGCCAATCGCAGGTACCACCATATCCGACGCGAAGCAATTCTGGTTGGCCGATGACGCCGGTCGCCCCAATGGCGGCCAGCAGGGAGGGTATATCTGAAACGCCGAGGCATAGAGGTCACGGAGGAAATACACAACGTAAAACTCTGCGCTCTCAGCGTCTCGGTACTACTAACCTCAAACATCGTGAAAGTTTTGACAATGTTTTCAGGCAGCGACAGCATCGAGTTGTGGAAGGATTACATCTTGTGCTTGCCGTAGCTCTGTGTCCTCTGCGTCTCTGCGTTTCATCGACGTCCTTGCGCGGGTGAACTGGCCGGGCTACAGGAAAATACGTTTTGGAAACGCAGAGACGCTGAGGACGCTGAGATTTCGGCGCCCCGTCGTAGCCGGGAGAGACGTGAC
>JAVYAJ010000401.1:0-4729 GCA_032229885.1 Candidatus Anammoximicrobium sp.
GGCAAACTGGTCGGGCTACAGAAAAATACGTTTTGGAAACGCAGAGACGCTGAGGACGCTGAGATGTCGGCGAGCGTCGTAGCGGGGAGAGATGTGACGGACGAATCACGGCGGATGGACACGGATCGCGGGCATGAAGAAAAACGGTTAGACGCGATGTCTTTATTCGTGTGATTCATGGTCCTCTTCAAGATTTCGCGGCCCTTGTTTGGTTGCGGCTGCTGGCCGTGCTCGGGCCTTCGTCGCAGCGCCCGACTCTCACGTTTTCCGCGACCGTGTGGCGACGTTGCGGACGGCCGGCGGCAGCGCGTGTCTCGTGGGAAACACGAATTGCGCCGCCGGCACGCTCGACGCTCGTGCGCCGCAGCGGTCGCTCATCGCGGGTCAAGGATGGTTGCCACCCGCTCGGCGATGGCGTCGATCAGCGTCTCTAAGGCTCCGTGTGCCAGGATCGAGACCTCCTCCTGATACAGGCCCTTGCCGAACGAATCCCGATCCAGCAAATACGACACGTCGTAGGCGTCGGCGATCGTGCCGACGACGATCGGCGTCTCGGGAAAACGCCGCCGCAGCTCGCGCTGCAACAGATTATAATGCTCGCCGCTGAGCGCCAGCCACACGGCGTCGCCCAACCGCCACATCCGGACGACATACGGGTAGTGATCGCCGGGCGGCAGATGCGCGATCCGCAGCGCGGCCCGCGCCGTGCGCTCGATCATCGCCCGCGCGTCTCGCGCCCGAACCGGATCGCCCGCGGCCTTGGCGGCAGCCTCGTCGCGCTCCCATTCCAGCCGCTGACGTTGCAATGCGTCGGCTGGCGGCAGATCAGGCCGGTACGCGAGCGGCACGACGAACTCGCACTCGCACCACTCACGCCGATCGTCTCGCGGTCGATCGTCCGTGTGCACGTGTTTCCACACGCCCAAGGTCGCGCCCGAGATCACCGGTCCCATGTATTCATAGCCGAGGTTCTCGCACGACAGCGTCTCGAGTCCGCCCAATATGGCATAGCCTAACTGGCGGCCATTGCGATCCGCCACGGCCACATCGCCGACGAAGCCTTCGCGCGGGCCGATATCGCCCGACGCGCCTTGCACGAACAGACAAGGCGCACCCGTGGCCTGCTCGACCAGCTCGCGCATCGCGCCGACATAATCGGGGCTGACCAGCGTGTTCTCCCAGGCCAGCGTCGTGGGATGGCACGCATAGTTGACAACCGTGGCCAGCGGCTGACCGGCGTCAGCGGCGACGCGGGCCAGCAACACCGTGTCGTCCGCCGCGCCGCGGGGGTTGTATCCGCACACGTATTGCCGCCGATCCGCGTCATAATAGTCGCGGTTTGTCGCCAGATCACAGCGAGCCGACCCATAGACGATCGTCGCGGGCTGGGCGGATTGCGAGGCTTGACGCGCCAGCCTGCCGAGCTCGAGGCCCAACCGCTCCAGATAGGGGCCGATCTGATCTCCGCCGGGCAGCGGACGACGCTCGTAGCCCATCAGCCCTGCCGCGTGCGTGTGCGAAAAGAAGAACGTAAAACGCTCGGCGGGCAACCGCCCTTCGGTTGCGGCGCGGTCCAGCACATCGCGAAATTCGGCCGGCCGCAGCAGGCAATGGTCCAACGCGACCACGACCCGGAACATGTCGTCCGCCCGCGGGCTGGCCAGGTACAGGACCGTGGCGGTCAACGGGCGGTGGACGCCGGTCGAGCGATCATGGACCGCTGCCCCCCACATGCGGTGGTAGGCGCCGACCGGCGGCGTGATGTCGCCGCGCGCGACGCTTGCCAGACAGCGGCTGTGCGGAGTCTTGACTCGTGTCGTCACAGTTTCAAATCCGATGGCTTAACGCCTTTGATGAACTTGCCGAACCCAAAGTACGTCGGTTCGAATGTCCCGATCGGATCGACGCACGCCTTGGCGGGGATCTTGTCCGCCAGGCCGGTGGCCCAGTACACGGCGTTGACCACCAGGCGACGAAGATCTTCGCACTTGAAATCAACGGCCGCACCCATCGTTGTACAGATCGCCTGGGTGACCTTGCCCTGCGATCCGGTGAAGGTCTTGATCCAAACCAACGGCATCATGGGATCGTTCTGCGGGCCGACGACCGGCTTGTCGGTGGGACTCATGCCCTCGAGCACCTGTCCAAACATCAGCACCCGAGCTTCGGGGACCAGATTCTTGATCCCGTACACGTCCGTCGGCCCCCACACATCGGCGACGCCCTTCAGGATCGGATGCTCTTTGAACGCCGGATTGATCACGCCGCGCGTGCTTTCGACGTTGTGTTTGCCGTGATGGTTGATCCAGGTGTCGCCGAGCACTTGTCGGCCAAATCCGCCCGGCCAATCCGTGCTTCGCCAGTCGTATTTCGCGTACGCGCTGTCCTTGTTTTTCGCGTAACTGAAGGCGTGCGTCGCGGTGCGCAGCCCCAAAATCGGCTTGCCTGAATTCACGTACTCGTCGAAGTACCGCATGTCCTCGTCGGGCAGTTCCCGAAAGCGGGTCGCGAGAATGACCATATCGGCCGTCCGCAGATGTTGCAGACCTGGGATGTGGTTCGCATTCATCGGATCGATCGTGCCGTCTTCGGGGTTGATCGCAAACAGGACGGTGCACTTGAATCCGTGATGAACGGCCAGGATCTTGGCCAGCATCGGCAGCGTCTCTTCCGAACGGTACTCCTCGTCGCCCGCGATCAGGACGACATGCTTGCCGGCGCCCGGGCCTTCGTGGCCTTGGTAGACAACCCACGGATCGTCGGCCCAGCCAGCGCTGGCGCAGATCGCCAGTGCGCTCAGGATCAGTCCGCCGAATTTTGTCGTCATCGTCAAGTTGCTCACGGGACGTCTCCTTGTGGTGGAACAGGAATCAACACATACCGGAGTCCGCGCGATGGCAACTTGTCCGTCCGTCGTCCGTCGCTGCGGCCCCGGCCCATACGCATGGTGCGCTTCAAACTGTGCGAGCCAATTGTCAATGCGGCTCAAGATATCAGAAGATCAGTACGATTTCCAACCTAGGTCTCGCTCGACAGTGGGCACAGAGCGTCAATATGGCTGCGCCGCTGCGGCTGTTGGAAGCGCATCCGTGTCCATCCGCCGTGAATCGCCTGTCATGTCTCTCCCCGCTGCGCCGTCGGCCGAAATCTCAGCGTCCTCAGCGTCTCTGCGTTTCCAAAACGTATTTTCATGTAGCCCGGCCAGTTCGCTCGCGCAAGGACGTAGATGAAACGCAGAGACGCAGAGGACACAGAGCTACGGCAAGCACAACATGTAACCCTTCAACAACTTGACACTGTCGCCGGAACACTGAACACCGAACACCGAACACCACAACATCTAACCCCTCAACAACTTGACGCTGTCGCTGCCTGAAAACATTGTCAAAAAGTTCACGATGTTTTGAGGTTAATCGTGAACGGTCTCCAGGCTCATGAAAACGGCCTCGCGCAACGGCGCCAAGCCGCCAACACGTGTCCACGCTTGGTTTTTGTCGACGAACCGCGACCATTCGACCGCCACGTTTTTGCGTCCACAATGATGCCACGTCGAGAATCGACCGCGAGCTGCCGAGCATGCGCGCCGTAAAAAAGACGGCGCGGTGTGGTCAAGCTGACTGCGCATCCGCTTGCGCCGCGCTGAGCCGTCCTTGAAAACGGGCTCATTACGCTAGAATTGGATGATGGGGCGGCGGGCTGACGTTTTCCCACACAGACGCGATGCGCGTCATGCGCGAGCGGTGCTAGCGGGCATCGAGCCGGCATAGGATTTGCGTCAAGATGCTGTCATCGGTCGATAGCCTGTCTTAGCTGGCGAAATCCCGCAGCCAAGGCCGGCGGCTCGCGCCAAGCAGCACCGGGGGATAGGTCGTGTCGCCTCGATGCTCAGCGGAAAATGTCGTCTGGTGCGGCCGGATCGCGCGGCTGCGCGGATCGTCGAATCGGGCGGTCGGTTGGCGACGCGAACATGTTCGCGCGGCACGTGCCGCACAGGACCCACCCCGCTGGGCGTGCCGGAATCCGGACACGACGACCGGCCCGAGCGCATCGGCAGGGCATTGAATGGTCACCGCGACACTTGCCATCGTACGGCTGCACAAGAAAGGAAACGCTGCGATGACGCGAATTGGACGAATCCGCCTGACTTGTCTCGCCGTGTTGGCGATCGGTGCAACCACCGCCGGCCAGACTTCCCGACTGTTTGCGCAGACGCTGCCGGCGCCGGACGCCGCGCTGGGCGCACCGCCGGACACGGCGTCGGTCGAGGACGCGGAAATGATGTTGCGCGGTCCGCTGCACGAAGCCTACGCGAGCCCGATGGCGCTGGACGCCGAGGATGTTCCGGTTGTGCCGAAGGAGCCGCCCGAACCGATCGAGGAAGTCCCGCCGGACGCCAAACCAGAGGGCGACGACGCCGTCTGGATTCCCGGCTACTGGGCGTGGGACGAAGATCGCGACGATTTCATCTGGGTCAGCGGAGTGTGGCGCGTGCCGCCGGAAGATCGCCGCTGGGTGCCCGGATACTGGACCAAGATCGACGGCGGCTATCAGTGGGTTTCCGGATTCTGGGCCGAGCTTGCCACGGAAACCGTTCGCTATCTGCCCACCCCTCCGGCGACGCTCGAGACGGGTCCGACCAGTCCGCAGCCTTCGCCCGATCACTACTGGGTCAGCGGGTGCTGGATGTATCAGGATCCGGGTTATGCCTGGCGTCCAGGATATTGGATCA
>JAVYAJ010000402.1:0-3096 GCA_032229885.1 Candidatus Anammoximicrobium sp.
AAACGGCCCACAAATTGGAAGGCAAGCTGGGTAAGCTCTAGGCAAACTGGTGAAAAACTTGCTATGGTGACCTGACAATTCCGAGTTGCGGCACTAGCGCCGTGTCGCCGCTGACATCGAAAGTCGCCCCCCTCGGCCGGAGCGCGCAGGACCGATGTTTCGCTCGGATACCGGGGCTGGCGCCCTCTGCCTGATCCCACCACAATCCAGGTTGGATAACGCACGAGCCCGGAGGAACAACTGCAGCAATGCGGATGGCCATTAAAAGACCAATCCTGCTCGAAGTCTTAGGAAATTGCCGGGCTCCGCCGAACCATCGACCGCTGGACCGTCGAGACCGCCATGCACGGATCACGGGCCCCTGCCGCGACACGATGGAGTGCTGGTCGTAAATCGACCAGGGCCGGATTCAGCGTACGGACTTTACGACGACCGGTTGCGAGAGTGCGCGCGGCTGTCAGCATGGCGATGGAATTGGCCCTTGGGAAATGGCCGTCTCAGCGCTGCTCGGCGGAAGCAGCAGGACATGCCGCAGGTCCTGGGCGGACTGCCCAAGGAACTTCGAACACTGCCCGCTGTTGGCAGCCAACACACGGAAAGCCGCGATCCGGGACTACGATGCCTTCAAAGCTCCGACTCGACGCACATTCGGCACATTCGATTCAATGCAAACCTCCGGAGAAAAACGGATGAGAAATGCGATCCCTTGGGCGGGCGACAGGTTATGCCTTTACTTCGGACACTGTGAACCATTTGCTTTGATCGACATCGACCAGTCGGCCCAGCAGCGGTTACAGACGAGGTTCCTGACGCCGCCGCCGCACGAGCCGGGCGTTCTGCCCCGCTGGCTGCACGAGCAAGGCGCGGATGTGATCGTTGCCGGCGGCGTGGGACAGCGGGCTCAGCAGTTGTTCGCAGCGAACGGGATCAAGGTCGTGGTGGGCACCGCTTCCGATACGCCGCAGAAGACCGTCCGGGCATATCTGGATGGATCGCTCGTATCGGGTTACAACCCATGCGATCACTGAGCGGCCAGACGCGCCCCGATTCCGCCGGCGCATCGCCGTGGTCGCTGCGTCGGGACAGCCACCCCGGCTGTTTCGTCTGTGGCCGGGCGAACGGGCATGGCTTACGGCTGGAATTCCGCTTGTTCGCGGACGGCGCCGTGGACGCCTCATTCGCCTGCCAAGCGATGTTCGAAGGCTACCCGGCCATGTTGCACGGCGGGATCATTTGCACGCTCCTGGACGGCGCGATGACCAACTGCCTGTTCGCCCACGGGCACGTCGGTGTGACCGCCGATCTGCAGGTCCGTTTCCGACATCCGGTCATTACGGAGCGTCCGGCTCAGGTCCGGGCCTGGATCACTGCATCGCTTCGGCCGCTGCACGAGCTGGCGGCGGAGCTGGTGCAAGGCGAGCAGGTGATGGCAACGGCGCGGGGAAAGTTCGTGGAGAAGAAGGCGCAATCCCTGTTCGGAGACACGTCGTAGAACGGGATTCTGCATGACGCAATGCAGGCCGTTCTTGACGCAACCATATCGCGGGTAACCGTTGGGAGTCCATTCCATGGTGGGCGGAGGCTGCCACACGGCATTGAAAAGCAGCGAGAGGCCAACGACCGATGAAGACGCACAGACACGTTTCGGGTCCGGAAGTGCGTCCGGGGAATCCGTCTGATGGCATTCCCCCATCGGCGTCTCGCGTCGCCCGCGCGGTTTCCCAAATCGGCCGTGAACTGAAGGCCCATGTTCCCTTCACGCTGTTCGGCACGCTGACGGGCATCGCTATCCTGGCGTTGTTCGTAGCCGCCGATGTGCCGCGCTGGCTGTCCACCCGCTTGTTCTGGAGCGCCCACCCGCTGCATGTGCTGCTCAGCGCGCAAGTGACCACCGCCATGTTCACCTTGCACAGCCGCCGCTCGCCGCTGTCTACGCTGGTCATCGGCTACCTCGGCTCGGTCGGCGTCGCCACGGTCAGCGACTGTGTAATTCCCTACGTCGGCGAGATGTTCATGGACCTGCCCAATCGCGGGATTCATTTAGGGTTTGTCGAGAAATGGTGGCTGGTCAATCCGCTGGCCGTCGCGGGGATTGCTTTGGGCTGTCTGTGGCCGCGTACCAAGGTCGCCCACGCGGGCCACGTGCTCTTGAGCACCTGGGCGTCGCTGTTCCACATGACGATGGCCATGGGCAGCGCTTTCGGCGTTTTCGAGTACGCGGCGACGGCCCTGTTTCTGTTTCTTGCGGTGTGGATACCCTGTTGCACCAGCGACATTGTGTTCCCATTGCTGTTCGCCAGAAAATAGCCCCATGACGGCTCCCTCGACGAATCACGACGCGAGCCCCATCCGACGGCCTCTGCCCCCCGGCGGCTTTGCGTTCGCCGGCCATCATCGTGGCGGCCCATCATTGCGGCGTGGCGTTGGCGTCGGCCGTTTTGGCCGGCCACGGGATGCTGCTGACCGGCCGCGGGCTGCTGCTGGCCGGCGGCTACGGCCCGTGGCACGATTTGCTCGTGCCCTGGGCGCTGGCCATCGCTGCCGCCCGGGCGCCCTGGACACGCTGGCCGCGCTTGAATGTCTGCAGCCTGCGCCGTCAAGCGGTCCTGACGGACACCCCTTGCGGCGCCCATGCGCAGGCCGCCGCGCCCCACTGCGGCCTGGCGCGGCCTGTCGCGGTGGGACCCGGCCGCCGAGGAAGAGGACGAGGAACCGATCGGGACGTGCGACGTGCAGCACGCGCTGAAGTTCGGGATCTCATGACATACCAACGTTGTCCGTGGTTTTTCTGGGAGATGGGGACTCATGATCGGCTGAAACTAATCTGAAGTTCCTTTTTTGAATCGCGTGGTTTTGCCGTGTTTCTTGGCGTCTTTGCTTGAATTGAGTGCGCAGGCTCTGCCTACGCGGTGATGGACTGGAGCAGATGGAGCGCTCGTAATTGATGGGGATTGGGCGTGGTCGTCTTGGTGAACGTCGAGGCCTCAGGACCGAGAGCGGGACAGCGACAGAGATTGCTGACGATGCGCGCCAGATCGTTCAACAGCGTGCGGAAGGAATGGACGCCGGTTCGGTCGTCAAGTTGTTTGGACTGGA
>JAVYAJ010000403.1:0-1963 GCA_032229885.1 Candidatus Anammoximicrobium sp.
ATGATAGCAACCGTGTTGGCCGAAGGCCAACATCAACGTGTCACCGCGGCCCGCATGAATATGGCCTTCGGCCAAAAAGATACGCGCGCGGCGCCAGTCCTGCGGCGTTGCCCCAGGCTACGGTGATCGGAGGCCTTCGGCCAACAGATTCAGCGTTCAAACGGGGCTGCCCGACTGCATGCTATTGGCCGTTGGAGTCTTCGTTCGTATCACCCGCGCATCTTGTACACTGGTCTGTACAGTACATTTTGGGGTTGCGGGCATTGGTCCGCGTTAAGCTGTTGCATTCGGTTCGTCGTCGATGTTCTTGGCCGTACGGGGCCATTTGGCGTGCGGCAACCGTACCAAGTACGCGCCATCCGCTTGCTTCGGACAAGGCGCTGCTCAATTGTAGTCGGGTCGGGGATGTTCGACAGTCCGCGCCGCCGACGACCGGTTGGCGAGTATCCCGTCCCGCGTTCGCCAGATCCGGCGCAAGGCCTGGGCGCCATAAAATAACGTCTCGCGACTTGACAAACGTCGAACGTCGCGCGAGACTCGTTTACAGATCAAGTTAGCCTTTAGAGGTAACTGGTCGAGGCGAGCGTCTTCCGTCATCATCAAAGGTGCGCGCGGCGAAGTCCGCATCCGCACAATGCTTGAGGACGCCTTTCGCGACCCTTCTACACAGCAAGCTTCGGCTGCTGGCCGATAATCCCAACGAGATCTCTGATAGTTCGCGACCACAAATCCACTCGGTCTTCGGCTGGATCAAATGTCTGGATCGAGCTGGCTTTACGAACGTACGAAAGCTTTAGCGGCAGGATTCACCGTTCTGGTTTTTCCGTCCTCGTCGATCTTAGGAGATGGGTCATGGCTTGCACACGCATCGTTGCGACGCGTTCTGGCCACCGCAACCGTCGCGGCTTTACGCTGGTCGAGTTGTTGGTGGTGATCGCCATCATCGGCATTCTGGTCGCCTTGCTCTTGCCGGCGATCCAGGCCGCGCGCGAAGCGGCGCGGCGCGCGCAGTGCCTCAACAACTTCAAGCAGATCGGGATCGCGATGCACTCGCATCACGACATGAAAAAAGTCCTGCCCCCCGGCTTCTTCTGGCCCAAGCCGGCCGTGCCTCCGTGCGATTCGACGGCGCATACCAAGGGGTCCGAGGGGACTTGGATCGTCCATTTGCTGCCATTCATGGAACAGAACGCGCTGTACGATGGGGTCGACTGGACCCGCGGCTTTGGCCTGGCGCCGACCGTCAACGCCGAAGTCTGCGCGACTTCGCTGCCGACGATGCTGTGCCCATCCGGACCGAACGCCCAACAGTTGGGGTTGTGGTACAACGCCTATGCCCATGGCAGCTATCTGGCCAACAACGGCCTTGGCCCGATGGTGGAGAGTTGCAGCGACAGCTCGCCGCTGCCCAGCGGCCGCGTAGGCGGGGCGTTTTTCGTCAACAGCGCGCTGACTCTGGCGGATTTTCGCGACGGCGCCAGCCAGACGGCGCTGGTCAGCGAGACGCGGTTGGTCACCGATGCGGTGGATCAACGCGGCGTGATGCATTATCCCGAAGGTCCGTTCTATCACCACAATTATACGCCCAACAGCATGATTCCCGATCAGGTGCGAACGGCCACCTGTCCCAACGGCGGCGTCAACACGCCCGAATCGCCCTGTGTCGGCACGTACAGTGGGTGGCGGCCGCGATCCGTCTTGATGACCGCCCGCAGCTACCATCCGGGCGGCGTGGGCCTGCTGTTGGGAGACGCGAGTTCGCGTTTTGTCGCCGAGTCGATCGATCTGGATGTCTGGAAAGCTCTGTGCACCCCCAAAGCGATCGTCGGCGAGGTCAGCGTGGGCACGTTTTAAGCGTCGAACGCGGACGCGCCGCCCTCGGAGGGACGGGCTCCGCCGCGTCCGCTCGATTGCGGCCACGACAGAGCGTGGCGCTCCATGCGTCCGCTCGATTGCGGCCACG
>JAVYAJ010000404.1:0-2160 GCA_032229885.1 Candidatus Anammoximicrobium sp.
GCCTGCCACCAACTCGCCACGCCACCCCGCCGCCGCGAGCAAGCTCCCGCCCGTTCGCCCCACCCCAAATGCGGCATGGTACTGATGGGCGCTCACGAACGGGCAACGCGGCGATTGCGGCCCTGCAATCCGGCACTACCGTCGGCCGAGTGACGATCACGGCCAACGCCGGCGCGATCACGGATAACAATGGGAATGACACGAATATCATAGCGGGCGAGGCTGTTCTGCAGGCGGGCGCCGGCATTGGCAGCACCGACGCGATCGAGACCTACATCAGAAACCTGGACGCCGTGAACAGCACCAGCGGAGATATCGACATCTACCAGGTTGCGACGGGATCAAGTGGAAAGAGCATCTCGGTCAACCAGTTGGCGCAGACCAATAGCACGGGGAACGGGAACATTCGCCTTATTACTCAGCGCGGCGATATCACGATCGCCGCCAACAAATCGGGCGTGACGAATGACGGCAGTGGGGACGTCCACCTGAAGGCACACGCATTGGCTCCCGAGACTGCTTCAGGTCCTGGCAGCATCGTATTATATGCTGCAGTGAAGACTTCGGGCGGTGACATCACGTTGGATGCCGAGCGGGACGTGAAGGGTAATAACAAGGGCGTTATCACGAGCAATAACGGTATCCCCAACGGCGGTGGTGCAATCTCGATCACCGCGGATGCCAATGGCGGCGGTCCAGGCAACAACGACAACGGCACGATCCAGTTGAATGGCGATATCACGGCCGGCACTGGGACGGTCACACTCAGCCTGGCCGACTGCGATGGATATCTTGGTAGTGGTTTGAACCCCAGCACCGGCAAGGGCACGAGCGTGTACGGCGGCATCAAATCGGCCGGGCAAGTGACCAAGGACGGCGCCGGCGCGCTGCGGCTCAATAGCACGGCCAACGACTACACCGGCCCGACCACGGTCGAGGCCGGGGCGCTGATCGTCAACGGCAACCTGACACAGGACGGCGGCGCGATCACGGTCGAAAGCGGTGCGACACTGGGTGGCAACGGGACGATCGGGGCGACCGTTGGCGGCCGCGACATTTTGATCAAAGAGGGCGGCACGCTGGATCCTGGCGACGTGGATCCCAACGACTGCGAGACGCACTATCCCGGCCGGTTGACTGTCAACGGAGATGTGACCTTCGAGGAAGGCGGCATCTTCCGAGTGCAATTGAACAGTCTGGTTGCCGGGGTGGATACTCACACGTACCTCGTGGACGGTTACGACCAACTGATCCTGAACGGCGTAGGCAATTTGAACGGTGGGCTCGACGGCGCGAATGGCGCGACGCTGACGGTTGATCGGGGGTTCACGATCCCTCTGGGCGCCGAGTTCTACATCGTCAGCAAGATCCCGGGCGGCGATTGGACATCGCGGTTCGACGGTCTGCCGGAGGGCGAGTTCCTGGATCCGAGCAACGTGCTGAACATCTCGTACTTTGCCAGCGACAAGGCGCACAGCGACACGGCGTCGAACGACGTCGTGCTGACCGCGCCGGGGCGGTACGACTTCGACGGCTTCCACGGGTATACGGCGACGAACGATGGCTTTACGTCCATCTCGCCGTTCACGGCGAAAGACAACAACAACTCGGCGGGCTGGCAGACGCTGCCGCCGCTGTACTTCGAGCGGAATTGGCCCGAGCAGCCGCCGTACAGCGACGACAAGGGCAGGCTGCGGTACGACGGCCAGGAGACCGACTGGGGCGGCAACCCGCTGACGTTCGAGGTCGATGTGGTTCCGGGCAAAAAGTACGAGGTGATGATCCTGACCGGCGATTATCTCTGGAACCATGATCGGCAGCAGTTCACGGTGTGGGATGCCGGTGACAGTGAGACACCCCCTGATCCCGACAATCCCGCGAATGCCAAATATGTCCAGAACGTCGATGTCTGGGGCGCCGGCGCGCCGGACGGCAGCGGCATGAGCGCCACTTTCGGTGGCGGCGAGGCGAACTCTGAGCCGGGCTTCTATCGGTGGATCCGGTTTACGACGGACGAGATCGTGACATATCCTAGCAGCAGCCTCGGCAAGCTGCGGGTCCAAATGGAAGATCTGGGCGGCTACGATCCGACCGCGGTGATCCTGGCGATGGATATCCGCCCGGTCGAGGCGGTGGGCAAGCTGACGATCGTGCGAGACA
>JAVYAJ010000405.1:0-17351 GCA_032229885.1 Candidatus Anammoximicrobium sp.
CGCTCTCGCACCGCACGCCCCGGAATCTCCCGGCACCCGTCGCTCGCCCCCGCCTCGCCGAAGTTTTTGCCACGCGCACGTCTGCGGAAAGGGCACAGTTTCGCCCGTGTGGCGGCCCTGGGAGAAGTCCGCGTTGTTGATACCAACTGGCAGGGTGTCGCAACGTGGGCCACGGGGCGATGTAGCCACTTGGCCGCGATCCGGCAGGCAGGCAGTTCAGCCGCGCGTTTCCAGGCAGTCAAGCTTCGGATGCTCGTCCGTGGTCGACAGATTAGCTTGTGGGATACATCGGCCTACGAGCTATTGGCAGGTGCCAGCGTCTCGACGTGGGTGACGTAGCCGCGATCGGGCAGCCGGGCGCCCACATGATCGACCCCGCCTGTGAGCATCAGCCGCTTGGCCGCGATCCGGCAGGGGCTGGCCTCCATCGCCACAATCGCCCGCCCCCGCGTCCCGCCGTTCGTCCACACGTCAGTAGCTCACCCCCCCTTAACCCGCCGGTCGCTGTATGTTTGAATGCCTCCGGGCATCTAAGGGAGCCGGACAACTCGCACAACCCAGAAAAGAGCCTTCCGAGACACGGGCGCTTATGAGGCCAATTTTGCCAGACGAAGGGGTGGGCCGGGTGTCTCTCCTGGCGAAACAGAGAGGCGGGGGGCGAGATAGCGATCGTCGTAAAGTGCTGCGGGAACTGGCGTTAAAACGAAGCAAGCCGAGGCTTGTGGCCTCGGCTTCGTGCGTTAATCCCTGGATCGGCGGGAATTTTGCTTTCCAGGGTCAAGTTGAGCGGGCGGCACCGTGTTCGAGCGAGACATTTGCGGTGGGCCGAAAATCCGAATTGTCGCGTTGCGCATAACCTTCGGCCACTCTTGAAAACGCCCCTCCGGCGCTCGCGGTCTCCAAGGCGTCTCGGTCATCTGGCTTCACTTCGGCCCCAGGACCGTTCCTCTTTCGATGCAGGCGGACGCGGACATCGAGCGCGACATCGGCATACATAACCCGACAGGCCAACTCACCCGGAGCCTGTCGCGATGCCCAAAACGCCACTCGATGAACTGACGCCGGAGCAGCGATTCCAGCAGATCGCCGCCATTCTTGCAAAAGGCGTCATCCGCTGCCAGCGCCGCCTCCGCGACGCTGCATCTTCGCCCGAACAAGTTTCCTCCGAATCCTCGCCGCGTGGCCTTGAGGTTCCCGGCAAAACGAGGCTCAGTGTGTCTCGTTGTATCGGTGGTTAAGAATGCCGAGAACCCTGGAGGAAACGATGACGCTCGACATTGACCGCGAGGTCGCCGCGCTCGAAGGGATGTCCACGGGACAGCTCTGCGAGCGCTACGCCGAACTGTTCGGCGAGCCGGTTCGCACCCGGCACAAGACGTATTTGATCCGCAAGATCGTGTGGCGGCTGCAGGCGATGGCCGAAGGCGACCTGAGTGAACGGGCGCGCCGCCGCGCCGAGGAACTGGCCAACGACGCCGAGGTGCGGGTGATGCCGCCCAAGGCGGAGCCACGGCCACACCCCATCACGATTCGCACCGACGCCGCCGTCGCAGCCGACGCCCGCCTGCCGCGCCCGGGCACGGCGCTGGTCCGCAAGTACAAAGGCCGCCAGGTGCGGGTGTTGGTGCTGGCGGACGGGTTCGAATACGAGGGCGAGCATTACGGATCGCTTTCCGCCGTCGCGAAGGCCATCACCGGCACGCATTGCAACGGCTTCCGGTTCTTCAAGTTGGAGGGCGACCGATGAGCCGAGCCAAGAAGCCGAAAACGCCCGCCGGCCCCACGGTGCGGTGCGCCATCTACACGCGAAAGTCCACCGAAGAGGGGCTCGAGCAGGAATTCAACACGCTCGACGCGCAACGCGAATCGGGCGAGGCGTATATCGCCAGCCAAAAGAATGAAGGCTGGGAGTGCCTTGCCGAACGCTACGACGACGGCGGGTTCTCCGGCGGGAACCTGGAGCGGCCGGCGCTCAAGCGTCTGCTGGCCGACGTGGCGGCGGGCAAGGTCGACTGCATTGTGGTCTACAAGGTGGATCGCCTCAGCCGGTCGCTGCTCGACTTCGCCAAGATCATGGAGGTCTTCGACCAGCAGAAGGTCGCCTTCGTCTCGGTCACCCAGCAGTTCAACACCTCAACGCCCATGGGCCGGCTGGTGCTCAACGTGCTGCTGTCGTTCGCCCAGTTCGAGCGGGAGATTATCGGCGAACGCATCCGCGACAAGATCGCCGCCCAGCGCCGCAAGGGGAAATGGTCGGGCGGCTTCCCGATTCTGGGCTACGATGTGGACCGCTCGGGCGGCAGCCCCAAGCTCGTGGTCAATTCCTACGAGGCCCGCCGCGTCCGCGAAATCTTCGAGCTGTACCTTTCCCTCGGTTCGCTCATGCCCGTCATCAATGAATTGGCCAATCGCGGCTGGACCAACAAGTATTGGACGACGAAGAAGGGAGGCGGCAAAGGCGGCCGGGCATTCGACAAGGGGAGTCTCTACTCGCTGCTCACCAACCCGCTGTACGTCGGCAAGGTGAAGCACAAGTCGAATCTGTACCAGGGAGAACACGAAGCGATCATCCCGCCCGAGTTGTTCGACAAGGTGGGGGCGACGCTACGCCGCAACGGCCGCACCGGCGGCATCGAGGTCCGCAACCGCTACGGTGCTCTGTTGAAAGGCTTGATGTTCTGCCCGAGCTGCAACCGCACGATGGTCCACTCCTTTACTGGTCGCGGCGGCAAGCGATATCGCTACTACACCTGCACGCAGGCGATCAAGAGCGGCCGGAAATCGTGTCCAACGGGGTCGCTCCCCGCCGCCGAGATCGAGCGGGTGGTGGTCGATCAGGTCCGCGGCATTTCGGACGACGCGGCGCTTCGTGATGAGGTGTTGCGGCAGGCGACAGCGCATCTGGAGGCGGAAGTGGCGGAACTCCAGACCGAGCGCCGCCGCCTGGAAAAGGAAGTCGCGTGGCAGCACGCGGAGATCTGCAAGCTGGCCGTCGCCGGGACGGCGTCGGGGGTGACGACCGCGCGGATCGCCGACCTGCACGAGCACGTCGCCCGCGGTGAAAGTCGCCTGGCCGAACTGCAAAACGAGATCGCCGATCGCCAGCAGGGGCGGCTCGCGTCGGACGACATCGACGCCGCGTTCGCCGACTTCGACGGCGTTTGGGAAGCCCTCAGCCCCCGCGAACAGGCCCGGCTGCTGGCGCTGCTCATCTCGCGGGTCGAATTCGACGCCCAAGAAAGCACGGTCGAAGTGACCTATCACCCCGCCGGCATCAAGGCGCTGGCGGAACGCCAACTGGAGGAAGCTGCATGATCAAGGTGAAGCAGAAGGTCGAGATCGTTCGCGGCAACGCCGGCCGCAAGCAGATCGCCAGCGCCCCCGTCGCCCGCCCCGCCGCGCCTTTGGGGCGGATTCCCCGCATTTCGAAGCTGATGGCGCTCGCCATCCGGTTCGACGGGCTCCTGCGGTCCGGCGTCGTTTCCGACCAAAGCGAGCTGGCCCGGCTGGCCCAGGTCACCCAGCCGCGGATGACCCAGATCATGAACCTGCTGCACCTCGCCGCCGACATCCAGGAGCAAATTCTCTTCCTGCCCCCCGTTCTGAAGGGGAACGATCCCATCCACGAAAAGATGCTGCGGCCGCTTACCGCCCAAATCGACTGGGCAAAGCAGCGGGAGATGTGGAAAGCGGTGCTCGACCCGACGCCGAATCGCCGGAAACGCTGATTGCGCCGACTTTTCCGAAAAAAATCTCCGATGGCGGGATGCGACTCTAATGCATTGCTAGCACTCAACTTGCGTTGCAACGCACGCGACAGAAAATCGTCTGCATTGGCCGTACTCAGAAAAATCCATTGACCCCAGGGTTATGGGACGCTCTAATTCGATCATCGGCAATACAGCGGTGGTTTCGGGAGGCTTCCTCCTGGCCGCAAAAAAGGGGCGGTGCTGCAAACACCAACCCCCGGCCGTGCCCAAACTTGATCCGCCTGAGCGACGGCGCTAATCACAACACCAAGTATCGTCGCCTCGGACACGCGGGTCAAGGTTCCGCCGCCACGAGAGGAGGTTCATCAGCGGCTGCGATTCACAGGGCGTCGGCATCGGAGCCGGCGGCCATTTGACCCAGATTGATTCGTGTACGAGGACCTTTCAGTTATGAGTGTGCTTCTTACCGGCCAGGCCCAAACGGAGATCCTGGCCTACGTTCAGCAGTGCGGCGGCGGCTTCGCCGGCTGGTACTGCGGCATCGCTTCCGACCCCCGCGACTGCCTCTTCAACCGGCACGGCGTTGATGAGCACAACGGGGCGTGGATTTACCGCGACCTTGGCTCCGACCTGATTGCCCGTGCGGTGGAGAAATATCTCCTCTCGCTCGGCTTCCGGGGCGGCGGTAGTGGCGGCAGCGTGCTGACCCGGTTCGTGTATGCGTACCGCATCACCGGTACGACGCGCGAGTAGTAGTTGACCCATCAGCGGCGGGCTGCCGTTACGGCGGCGGCCCGCCGGTTTTCTCATAGATCGGAAGATGGCGTGAAGGCACGATTGGCCGGAATTTCAGAAATACGAAACGGCTACCAGTTTCGCGGGAAGGTGAAACCCGTTGAACCGCGTGGCGGAAAGGAAGAGGCGGTGCTGCCGCCCGGCGTGGTGCGAGTGATTCAGATCAAGGACATCGACGACGATCGGCGGCTACATGCCGAAGATCTCACGCCGGTTCGGATCGACGCCGACCCGGAAAAATACGAGGCCCGCCAGGGCGACGTGCTCTTTCTGGCTCGCGGCCATCGGCTGTTCGCCACGGCGATCACCGAGCCGCTCCGCAACACCGTGGCCACCGGCTACTTCTTCATCCTTCGCCCGACCGCCGAATCGGTGCTGCCGCGCTACCTAGCGTGGTACATCAACCAGCCGCCGTTCCAGGCGGCGCTGCGGACGTTCATGAAGGGGACGCACCAGCCCTTGGTCGCCCGCAAGGACATTGAAGACCTCGAAGTCGAGGTCCCGCCGCTGGCCACGCAGGAGGTGATCGTCGCCCTCGACGATCTGCGGGTGAAGGAATCACAGCTAATGGCGGCCCTTCAGGAAAAGCGATCACAACTTATTCAAGCACTCAGCATGACGGCCGCTCGCCGGCCCTCGTGAAATGAAAGGATCACTCATGGCGACAGTGGACCCCAGGCAGGAAATCTTCGGCATCGTGTGGCGGGCATGCGACACGTTCCGCGGCGCGGTCGATCCGACCGAATACAAGAACTACATCCTCACGATGCTGTTCATCAAGTACCTCAGCGACTACTGGAAGGACAAGCGCGAAGGGTACGAGCAGAAGTACAAGGGGGACAAGGAGCGCGTCCGCCGTGCCTTGGAGCGCGAACGGTTCGTCGTGCCCAAGGAATGCGACTTTGATTACCTCTATGCCCATCGCGACGCCGCCAACATCGGCGAGCTGATCAACATCGCTTTGGAGAAGATCGAAGACGCCAAGAAGGACAAGCTGGAGAACGTGTTTCGCAACATCGACTTCAACTCCGAGGCTGCGCTCGGCCAGACCCGCGAACGGAATCGCCGGCTGAAGAACCTGCTGGAGGACTTCAACAACCCCAAGCTCGACCTGCGCCCGTCGAAGCTGGGCAACCGCGACATCATCGGCGACGTGTACGAGTACCTCATCGGCGCGTTTGCGGCCGGCGCGGGAAAGAAGGCGGGCGAGTTTTACACGCCGCCGGAGGTCTCCACATTGCTGGCCAAGCTGATCGCGCCCAAGTCCGGCGACCGTATCTGCGATCCGGCCTGCGGGTCGGGCTCGCTGCTCATCAAGGTCGCCAAGGAGGTCGGCAGCGACAACTTCTCGCTGTTCGGCCAGGAGTCGAACGGCAGCACCTGGGCGCTATGCCGGATGAACATGTTCCTGCACGAGATGGATGCCGCCCGCATCGAGTGGTGCGACACGCTCACCAACCCCAAGCTGGTCGAAGACGACAAGCTCATGAAGTTCGACGTGGTGGTCGCCAATCCCCCCTTCTCACTCGACAAGTGGGGGCAGGAGTTGGCGGCGACCGACAAGTT
The DNA here is from genome assembly GCA_032229885.1 of Candidatus Anammoximicrobium sp. Lineage (GTDB taxonomy): Bacteria > Planctomycetota > Planctomycetia > Pirellulales > Pirellulaceae > Anammoximicrobium. The sequence goes on from JAVYAJ010000405.1 coordinate 6,072, forward strand.
CAATCGGTTCTGGCGTGGCATTCCGCCCAAAAGCAAGGGCGACTATGCCTTCATCTCCCACATGATCGAGATCGCGCTGGCCGACGACGGAAAGATCGGCGTGATCGTGCCCCACGGCGTGCTCTTCCGGGGCGGTCAGGAGGGGGCGATCCGGCAGAAGCTGATCGAAGAGAACCTGCTTGAGGCCGTGATCGGGTTGCCGACCAACCTGTTTTTCGGCACCGGCATCCCGGCCACGATCCTGGTTTTCCATAAGGCCCGCAAGACGACCGACGTGCTATTCATCGATGCCAGCCGTGAGTTCGCGGACGACAAGAAGCAGAACCGCCTGCGGACACAGGACATTGAAAAGATCGTGGCAACGTTCCAGAAGTTCAAGAGCGTGCCGAAGTACGCCTACCGGGCCAAGCGAAAGGAGATCGAGGAGAACGAGTTCAACCTCAACATTCCGCGTTACGTTGACACGTCCGAGGCCGAGGCCGAGGTCGACGTTGCAGCCTTGCAAGCAGAAATCGACGGCCTCGAATCGGAGCTGGCCAAGACGAGGAAAGAGATGAAGCGGTTTCTGGCAGAGTTGGGGGTTGCGTGATGAGTCATAACGCACATTCGTCCTGGCCTACAGCTCCGTTCGGTGATCTCTCTGTCCTACGGAACGGATTGAATTATTCAGCGTCCGCAGTTGGAGACGGGCTGAAATTGGTTGGCGTTTCTGATTTTCAGGACAATTTCACGATCAATTATGCAGGCCTTCAGCGCGTTCGCGGATTCGATCACCTCCAGGAAGACGACCTTCTCAGGAACAACGATTTGCTTTTCGTGCGGTCAAACGGAAACCGCGCACTCATTGGTCGAGTCTTGTTTATACGAGACTTATCAGAACGTGTTGGCCATTCCGGATTTACTATCAAGGCAAGAATCGTTTCCCCTGTGCTCGACCCGTTATTCGCGGCGCTATTCTTCTCGTCTGACTTGGCGAGATCTCAGATGTTCAAGCACGGAAGCGGAACGAACATTTCCAACTTGAGCCAGGGGATTCTTTCGGACATTCGCATTCCGCTGCCGCCGCTTAGCGAACAGCATTCAGTTGTGTCGGTTCTGATGACCTGGGATCGCGGCATCAAGCAATTGAGCGACCTGATTGCCACCAAGGATCGGCTCAAATGCGGGCTGATGCAGCAACTCCTGACAGGTCGACAGCGGTTCGCCAAATTCAAGAAGTCTAGTTTTATCGAAAGGCACATCGGAGATGTCTTGGTCCCAACCTCGCGTCTCGTCGATTGGGACGACAAGGAGCTTTACCGCTTGGCCAGCATTCGCCGCAATTCGGGCGGGCTTTTCTGGCGCGAAGCGTTACGCGGCAAGCAGATCAAGGTCAAAAAGCTCCACTCGCTCGAGGAAGGCGACTTCTTGATTTCGCATATCCAGGCCGCGTATGGCGCGATGGGGCTCGTGCCGAAGGAGTTCGCTGGCGGCAAGGTTTCGGACATGTACACGATCTTGACGCCCGCGAAGCCAAACACCGTGGACATGCGGTACATCGATTACTTGTCACAAATGAAACGCATGCGGCACCAGGCGTACCTCGCGTGCAATGGCTTCTTCGCTGAGCGCCTGCGGCTGAATTTTGACCCTGCGGAGTTCCTCAAGCAAAAGATTCTGCTGCCTGAGTCTATCGATGAGCAGGCCAAGATCGCCGACTTGCTCGACACGCTCGTCGCGGAGGTGCGGTTGCTCGAGCAAAAACTTACCGCCCTCAAACAACAAAAGAAGGGCCTGATGCAGAAGCTGCTGACAGGCCAGATTCGGGTCAAGTGTCCGAAAGGGGGAGGATCATGTTAAGCCGCGAAGAAGATGTGGCACTTCAACACATCCAGCGCCAAATGGCGGAGTATGTTAGCCAGTTCATTACGCCGATAAGCGAGGTTCTTGACCATGACCACGGGCGAGCGGCGGGAACGGGAAACTATCTTCAAATCGCCGGTGAGTGCTATCTGCTCACGAATGACCATGTCGCGTGCAAGATGGCGCAAGGCGGAATTGCTCATCTTCCCCAACGCGACCAGGCCTATCACCGGTTGATCCAGCCGGCGATGGGTTTTGCATTCCCGATTGATGTGGGCATTACTCACGTTTCTTCGGAAACTTGGCGCGGTGCAACTCAGCGAGCGTTACCGGTGGACCAGCTCGACGAAAGATTTAATCCCGCCGCGGGCGAACTGATGTTTGTGTGTGGCTATCCGGGTTTTGCGCGGCGAGGCATTACAGAGGAAGAGATTCGCTATCCGAGGGAGACGCAGTTCGGGATGCTGACGATTCCAGCTGTTCCGATTCTCACCACGGCAGTTAACGATCCGCATCACCAGCCGGCTATTTACGACCCGAACGCCCACTTTCTCGTCCGATACGAGGGAGTGGCACATAGACCCGGCGAAGGCGTCCGCGAGACTCCCGATGCTCGAGGCTTCAGCGGCAGTCTCGTTTGGGACACCAAGTTTTTCGCCGTGGGGGACGAGGATTGGACTCCAGACATGGCGCGCGTTTGCGGCATTGTTCATCGGTGGAACGACGAGTTGGGAGTGTTGATGGCAACACGAATCGAAGTCGTGCGTGAGACCATCTTATCAGCGATACGGCACGAGGCTGCCTATCTCAACTGGATATCCCGAGGTCGACCGTATTGGGATTCATTACCTGATTGGCTCAAGGCCGAGCATGACATTCCGAGGCTAGTGCCATGAAGAATATGGATATCCCGTCGTTTCGTGAAGACGACATCTCCCAGGTGCCGGCGCTGCAACTGCTGCAGCAGGTTGGTTGGGAGTATCTGACGCCGGCCGAGGCCGACGCGCTGCGTGGCGGCAAGCTCTCAAGCGTGATTCTCGACGGCGTCCTTGTGCCGCAGCTTCGGAAATTCAACAAGATTCGGTTTAAGGGGGAAGAGCACGAATTCAGCGAGGCCAACCTTCAGTCCGCGCTCACGGCGCTGCGCGACGTGTTGATGGACGGCTTGGTGCGGACCAATGAGAAGATTTATGAGTTGCTGCTGTGGGGCAAAAGCCTGCAGCAATCCATCCGCGGCGATCTCAAAAGCTTTCCGCTCCAGTACATCGACTGGAACCCCGACACCTGGCTGACGAACAACATCTTCCACGTCACCGAGGAGTTCGTCGTCGAGCGCACCGGCAGCCACGAGACCTGCCGGCCCGACCTAGTGCTGTTTGTGAACGGCATCCCGCTGTGCGTGATCGAGTGCAAGCGACCCGACATCAAGGAGGCCCTCGACGAGGCGGTTTCCCAGCAACTCCGCAACCAGCGCGACGAGTACATTCCGAAGCTGTTTCTCTATTCGCAGCTGCTCGTGGCGATCTCGAAGAACGAGGCAAAGTACGCCACCACGGCCACGCCCGCGAAGTTTTGGGCAGTCTGGAAGGAACGGACTAACGTCGATGGCGACGTTGCCCGGCTGATCAACACTCCGCTCGCCAATGCGGCCAAGGACAAACTGTTCAGCGGGCGCTTTCATTACGTGCGGCGATATTTCGACGCCCTCGAACGCGACGGCCGCGAAGTCACCGAGCAGGACCGGGCCCTGTATTGCCTGTGCCGGCCCGAGCGTTTGCTCGAACTGATGCAGCGATTCACGTTGTTCGATTCAGGCGAGAAGAAGGTGGCCCGTTACCAGCAGTACTTCACCGTGCGCAGCATCATGGATCGGATACGGCGCATCGGGAACCAGGGCCAGCGCCAAGGTGGTGTTGTCTGGCACACCCAGGGAAGCGGGAAGTCGCTCACGATGGTCATGCTCGCCAACGCCATCGCCACCGCGCCGGACATCGACGACTACAAGGTGGTGCTGGTGACCGATCGCGTCGACCTCGACGACCAGATTTACAAGACGTTCCGCCACTGCGGCACCGAACCCGTTCAGGCCCGCACCGGCAAGCACCTGGCGGAACTGATCGCCAGCCACAAGTCGCGGATCATCACCACGGTGATCGACAAGTTCGAGGCGGCGGTGGGCAAGCACGCGGTGCGGAACGAGAACCCGAACATCTTTGCCCTGGTCGACGAAGGGCACCGCGGTCAGTACGGCGAAATGCACGCCAAGATGCGCAAGGTACTGCCCAACGCCTGTTTCATCGCGTTCACCGGCACGCCGGTGATGAAGAAGGAAAAGCATACCATCGACAAATTCGGCGGTCTCATCGAGCCGGCCTACACGATCCGCCAGGCAGTTGAGGACAAGGCCGTTGTTCCGCTGCTGTATGAGGGACGACATGTTGAGCAGAAGGTCGAACGCGAATCCATCGACGATTGGTTTGACCGCCTCACCGATCGGCTCACCAAAGAGCAGCGCGCCGATCTGAAAAAGAAGTTCACCACGACCGACCAGCTGAACAAGGCGCAGCAGAAGGTGATGCGAGTCGCGTGGGACATCAGCGTCCACTACCGCGACAACTGGCAGGGGACGCCGTACAAGGCGCAGCTCGTCACGCAGGACAAGTCGACTGCCCTGCTTTACAAGAAATTCCTCGACGAGTTCGGCATGGTCACTTCCGAGGTGCTGATCTCAGGGCCGGACACGCGCGAAGGAAACGAGGATATCGAAGAAACGAATCCGGACGGCATTCAAGCCTTCTGGAAGAAGATGATGACCCGATTCGGCAACGAGGATCAGTACAACAAGCAGATCATCAACGCCTTCAAGCACGCCGACGAGCCGGAAATCATCATCGTCGTGGACAAGTTGCTGACCGGTTTCGATGCGCCTCGAAACACGGTGATGTACCTCACGCGGAAGCTGAAGGACCATACGCTGTTGCAGGCCATCGCGCGGGTGAACCGGCTCTACGAGGGAAAGGAGTTCGGCTACATCATCGATTACCGCGGCGTGCTGGCGGAATTGGATAGCGCCCTGGACCTCTACAGTAGTCTGCCGGAATTCGCCAAGGAGGATTTGGCTGGCACGCTCACGGACGTCACCGAAGAGATCAAGAAGCTTCCTGAAAAGCATTCGCAGCTCTGGGATCTGTTCAAAACGCTGCGGAACAAAAAGGATGAGGAGGCCTACGAGCGCCTGCTCGCCGACGAGGAGATTCGCTCGCAGTTTTACGAGCGGCTTTCCGCTTACGCACGCTGCTTGGGGATCGCGCTGTCGTCGGCGACCTTCCTCGAATCCACGCCGCCCAACAAGATCGAGAAGTATAAGGCGGACTTGAAGTTCTTCATGAAGCTGCGGAGTGCGGTTCGGCTTCGCTACGCCGAAGCCATCGACTTCAGGGAATATGAGCCGAAGATTCAGAAGCTCGTGGACACCTACGTGGGCACCGGCGAGGTCGAACAGATCACCGACCTAGTGAACATCTTCGACGCTGATGCGTTTGCCAAGGAGGTGGACAAGCTTGGCGGCGATGCTTCCAAGGCCGACACGATTGCGTTTCGCACGAAGCGGACCATCGAGGAAAAGATGCAGGAGGACCCGGCGTTCTACCGGCGTTTCTCCGAGATGCTGGAAGACGCGATCCGGGCGTTTCGTGAGCAACGGCTGTCGGACGCCGAGTATCTGGGCAAGGTGACCGAGATCAGTACCTCCGTTCGCACGCGCACTGGCGACGAGTTGCCCGAACCGCTTCGCGGCCGCCCCGTCGCTCAGGCATTTTACGGTGTGGCCAGGGAAGTGTTCTCGCGCTACGCCGGCGACGGCTTCGACCCGCAGACGATCGGTGCGGAAGCCGGGGTAAGTATCGATGAGCTCATTCTTCGCCGGCGAATCGTTAATTGGACCACGAATCCTGATGTGCAGAACCAGATGAAGACGGACATCGAAGACTACCTCTTTGATCTCAAGGAAGAGCACGGCTGTGATCTGACGTTCGAGGACATGGACAGCATCATGGAGCAGTGTTTGGAAATTGCGCGGGCGAGGTATGCGTCATGACGACGAACGGGAAGCTCCACGAAGTTACGTTTGGCAGCCAGCGCATCGCGTTCACGCTCGAATTCCGCGACCGAGAGCGATTGGCGATAAATGTTCACCCCGACCGGACGGTAACGGTCGTTGCACCCAATGGCCGTTCGGTGCAGGAAGTGGTGGACCGGGTGCAGAAGCGGGCGGGCTGGATCGTCAAGCAGCGCGCGTACTTCGATCAGTTTCACCCGCTGACGCCGCCGCGAAGATTCGTTGCAGGCGAAACGCATTTCTACTTGGGGAGGCAATATCGGCTGAAGCTGGTCGAGGACGCGAAGGCAAGCGTGAAGCTGAAGGGGCGGTTCCTGTGGGTTCACCTACCGGATCGGGCGGACGCCGCTCGGATTGAGCAGTTGCTGGACCGATGGTATCGCGACCACGCGGAGCCGATCTTTGCTCGGCGGCTGGACGAGTGCTTGCGCTCGGCGCGTTCACTGAATGTTGAAAGGCCGGAACTCACGATCCGCAAAATGGTCAAGCGGTGGGGCAGTTGCACCAAGGGCGGGCGTATCCTGTTGAACACGGAGCTCGTGAAGACCCCGCTGTACTGTATCGAATACGTGATCATGCACGAACTTTGCCATTTGCGGCTGCATGATCACAGCCCGGAGTTTTACCGACTCCTCGCCCGCTGCATGCCTGATTGGGAACAGCGCAAGCGACGCCTGGAGTGTTTTATCCTTTGATGGCGCTGTGACGGAGCGCCGAAATCGACGGAGTGTGACAATGGCGTTTGACCTCACGGCGCAACTTAAGCGTCACGACAACGGACTGTTGCAGCAGCTGTTCGCGGAGCGAAATGAGTTGCTGGCTGTCAATTGGGCGGCCCTCAAGAAAACTGATGTTAAGCCCGTGGAGGAAGCGATTCGGGCACTGTCGCCGTGCCAACGGCGTCAGATTCAGGTCTTGCTTCAGAGCATTGCCAAGCTGGCGGACAACCGCGGGCGAAGGTGATCCGAGAAGAATTGTCACAGCGATACCCCAAGCTGGTCTCAACATGGGGGGCGCTCAAGAATCGCCATGACAAGGTGTTGTGGGTCTACCTCAACGCTCGGGACGCCTTCAAAGAGGCCGCGGTTTTCGCTCGCGCCGATGCACTCAAAGTGAGCCGGTACTTTAACCGGTGGAGCCAAGTTCCCTGTGACGGCTTTGCGAAGACGCCCGACCGGGTTGAGGCCCTCAAGGCTGCGTTGAAGGCCCACTACGACAAAAATGAGTTCCGGGGCGAACACTGCGAGGTCCACCCCTATACACGCCTGAATGGGGACGAATATTTCTTCGCGTACTTGCCGGATTGGCCGGACAACTTCATGGTCTTCAATGACGATGGTGAGTTGGCGACCCTGGACGTGCCGACGGCTTTTACCAATGTCTTTGTCTTCGAACCGTCGACCGGCGCGTTGGAGATGATTGCCGCTGGCGGAAATTCCGCCCAGCAGGAACTGCGGAAGATCTTCTATCGGGAGATCTGTAAGAAGGAGGTCGATGACGCAGACCCGGATAAACCGGAATATCTCCTCGATCATCTGCTGCAACCCACCTTTACGTTTCGACTCGAGTTGGCCGACCGCATCGACTCGGTCACGGTTCCGCAAATCCTGCTTGTGCCCCTGGTCGAGGCGAGGGGACTCAAGGATTTGCAACCCAGGTTCGAGAAGGGGTTGTCATGGGCGGACGCCCTGTCCGTGATCGATGACTTACTACGCAGCCGCGATCTCAGCCGCGAACAGGTCGGCGTCGACCATATCGTCGTTCGCCTGCAATTCATGGGCGACGGAAACAAGCGAGGGAAGGTTCTCTCGATTCGACTTTCTCCTCGGTCATGCAGTCTCAAGTCCGAAGACGACGAGGAACTGCAAGTCGTTGGTGACCGCTGTCTTCGTCGTTGGGGGATCATTGATGGTTGATGCGCTGCAGTTTCTCTGGCCAGCCGTAGAGGCGGTAAAGCCATTGTTCACCAGGGCCGCAGTCGTGCGCTGGCCTGCGGGCGTTCGCGAGCAGTTGGTGGAGGCTGGTTTGCTAATTCCCCAGGACTCCGACGCCCGCATCCGCTGCCCGGAGTGTGGGCAGACTCACATTGCCAAGCCGATCGCGCGGAAGCAGACGGATGGTTCCACTCGATTTTTCATCCCCTGCCCGGAAAACCTTCGGGCAGAAGTGAAGGACCGAGACCTGGAACAGTGGGCGGCACACATCGAAGGGCTGGTGAGCGCCGTGGCCAAGTCATTGGCGCTCGGCGGGAAGGTTGCGAGCCTGGATTCGGACCGCGTTTGGCGCTGTGGGCGGTGGACATTTCAAGGCGTGCTACGCGACATACTTTTCGCCCGCGGCCTGCGTCGAAATGACGCTGCTCAGTACCGACGGGCGATTAGCGGAGCTCATCGTCCAGTCGTCTTCATTGCATCCGAGGTGCCCGATCCGGGATTCTGGCAGGGAAGGATTCCGCCGATGATCTGCCTCCGCGAGATCGCGACCCTCTCCGAAGGGCAGATCTCGTTGGATGGCCCCCAAATCATCGGCTTGGTCCGCGCCGCCGATGCACTGGATGCGGCCTCGCAGGGGCGAGGGCACAAGGAACAGCAAGCCACGATTCGTCGTGCGGTGAAGGAGGAGATCAAGTCGTTGGTCTCCGACGATGCGCTGGTCGCGGCTTACAAGAAATACGGTTCTTACGACAAAGCCGTCGCTGGACTTGCGGAAGAAGGTGTCGAAACGAACCGCTGGGCTGTGGAACGCGCCGTGAAGCGAGCCGGTGGCGTCAAAGCAGTGACCCGCATCGACGACAGTGAATCTGTCGTTCGCTCGCGCTCGTCGCGTCGTCGCGACACACCGATAGAAAATCGAGATTCGCACAAGTAGTTACATACCAAGGAGTTTTGCTCACGCCTCCGACACATCCAACTCTGCGCACTTAGTGACAAACGCGACACGGCTGCCGCCTCTTGACCGAGAGGACATAACCTGGCAGTCGCAAACGCGCTCGTGATGAACTCGTGGCAACGTCGCCGCGGCACGTCGCTTTCTTGCCCGATCTTGGGCACTGCATGGTTCGCAGCCTCCGGTCTCGGAGGCTTTTATGTCGAGCCAGCAAGGCAAAGAGTTCGTCCTCACCGATTACGCCAAGAACTTGATCGAGTTCAAGGCGCGGCAACTCTCGCTGCGGCGGGACTTCTGCCGGTCCGATCGCGAGGAGATTCAGCAGGAGTTGTGGCTGGCCGTCGTCGGCCAGGCGGATCGATTCGATCCGGAGCGGGCATCCCTGGACACGTTCATCGACCGGGTGGTGAACACCGCCGTGGCGATGATCCTGCGGGACCGCGAGCGGCAGGTTCGAGCCAACGGGTTTCGGACGCAGTCGCTCGACGTCTTGGCGCGGGACGGCAGCCGGCAGCCGCTGGCGGCCAAGATCACCGAAGAGGATCTTGCCCGTCGCCTCGGCCGTGAGCGTCGCGACGAAGTCGCCGATCGCGAGCTTGAAGAGGCGGTCGCGGCAGCGCTGCCGCAGATGCCGCCCGAGGTCAGCGACGTGTGCCGCCGCGTGATGGGCGGCAACATCTCGACCGCGGCGGCCGAACTGAAGACCTCGCGTCGCCAGATTCGCAACTCGCTGGCGGCAGCCAAGCCAGTCCTTGAAGAGGCCGGCCTCGACAACGGCTAAGTCGCGGACAGCAGCGCCCATTGCAGCATAAGTAACAGATGCGGCCAACACAGAAGGCCGCCATCCAACGGAGGCTGCAATGGGCGCTTTCCATTTTGCATTCGAGCGGCACGTCCCGCTCGCCATCGCCGAGATGTCTCTGCACTTGGCGATGTTCGCCGTGGAAGGCCTCGTCGGCCAGGTTCGCGTTCGCATGGGCGTGCGATACGTCCTCGACGAGTACGAGCACGCCATCGTCATCGATGGCGGACGAGTGGGCCAGATGGTCGCCCGCGTGTTTGCGGGACTGCTGCTGCGCGAGTTCGGCGAAGACGCCTTTCGCATGCGGACGGACGCTTCGTTCCCCAATCACCTCGAACAAGAAAGGTCCGTGCCCGCATGAGCATGCTCGCCAAGATTCAGCGGGGCCGGCAGACGATGCCGCCTCGCGTGCTGCTGTACGGAACCGAGGGGATCGGGAAGAGCACCTTCGGCTCACAAGCCCCCAAACCCGTGTTCATTCAAACCGAGGACGGACTCGACGAGATCGACACCGACAAGTTTCCCTTGGCGACGAGTTACGACCAGGTCGTCGCGGCGCTGGCCGACCTGCGGCGCGAGCAGCACGACTACGAGTCGGTCGTGATCGATTCGCTCGATTGGCTCGAACGCCTGGTGTTCGACCGGCTGTGCGCCGAGCACAACGCGCCGTCCATCGAACAGGTCGCCGGCGGCTACAGCAAGGGCTACACGCTGGCGCTCAACTTCTGGCGCGAAATCATCGCCCACCTGAACGTGCTCCGCAACAAGCGCGGCATGGTCGTGCTGCTCATCGCGCACTCGAAGGTCGAACGGTTCGAGGACCCCGAGTCGTCCCCCTACGACCGCTACTCGCCCCGCCTGCACAAACACGCCGCCGCACTGATGAGCGAGTGGTGCGACGCCGTGCTGTTCGCCACGCGCAAGATGCGGACGCAGAGCGAAGACGCCGGCTTCGGCCGCAAGCGGACCACGGCGCACGCGATCGGCAAGGATGGCGGCGAGCGGATTCTGCGTTGCGTGGGCGGCCCGTCGTGCGTCGCCAAGAATCGCTACGGCATCACCGACGAACTGCCGCTCTCGTGGGCGGCCTTCATGCAAGTACTAACCAACCATCAACCCCAAGGAACCGAGACCAATGGCTGATCTGCGTGGATTCGACGCCAACCAAGTGGAGCCGACGAACGACTTCGAACCGATCCCGGCCGGCAAGTACCAGGCCGTGATTATCGACTCCGAAATGAAACCGACGAAGGCCGGCACCGGCAACTACCTGCAACTCACCTTCCAGATCATTGAGGGGCCTTACGCGAATCGTCTCTTGTGGGCGCGGCTCAATCTCGACAACCCGAACGAAACGGCGCGGAAGATCGCCCAGGGCGAGTTGTCCGCCATCTGTCGGGCCGTGGGCGTGCTCGCGCCCAACGACAGCGTCGAGCTGCACAACTTGCCACTGGTGATCAACGTCCGCTGCAAGAAGCGCAGCGATACCGGCGAGATCGTCAACGAGATCAAAGGCTACTCCAAGAAGGATTCGCCTCAGCCGCCAACTGCCGCCGCGCCGGCTTCCAACAGCACGCCTCCTTGGAAGCGTTCGTGATGATCGAACTGGAACTGCCGTATCCGCCGTCGGTGA
>JAVYAJ010000406.1:0-3516 GCA_032229885.1 Candidatus Anammoximicrobium sp.
GGCACTACATTTCCCGGGACGTGTCTCCGCCTTAAGTTGGCCATTCGGTCCCCCGAACCGCTCACAACGCCATAGCCGTATGTCAGGAGATCTGAACATGTGCGCCGTGCCGGCGTTGTACAGCATCGCTCGATCGTCGTAGTCGAAATAGTTGTAGCGGAAGAACGTGTTGATGTTCCGCGCCAACTCGTAATCGGCGCCGGCCGTCAGCCGCAGCGTGTTCACGCGAACCGCGCTATATCCCGGCAGGTCGCTGTAGGGCAACGCCGGGATCAAGGGATTGGTCGCCTGATTCTCCGGCGGTGGCGTGCCGGGGTCGGCGAAGACGTTCCGGCTTCGGACGTATTCCACGCCGCCGACCAAGGTCAAGCGACAGGTGACGAGGAACGACGCGCCCAGGTTGAACACGTCCGCTCGGCCGGCGTAATCCCAGGGGGACGTCCAGGATCGGGCTTCATTCGTCGTGAGCCCATCCTCGCGGCCCAGAGTGATGTCCTGGGTGATCCAGTTGGAGAACGTGGCAAAGCCGCCGTTAAACGACCAACGCTCGTTCATCCCATACCAGGCGCTCAGCACGATCGGATAGCTGTCTTCGTCAAAGTTGACCAGGTCCGAGTGGTTGTAGCTGTTGATCAGCCAGACCGACCCATTCAGCATCAGATTGTCCGCCGGGCTCCATGTTCCGCCCACCTCGATTCGATCCTCGTGCGCGGGCAGGTTGCTGTTGATCGCCGCATCGAGATCCGATTCGGTCCGATGCGTCACGCCCACCAGCGGCCACTGTCGCTCGATCAATCGATAGCGGATGTACGAGCTGAGCGCCCGGTTCCACTCCTGCTGGACGCCGACGAACCCCATGTGCGTCTGGGTCGTCGGCTGGGTGAACAGCACGGGCGGATTCAGCAGCGCCAGGTTGTAGGAGACGTTGGTGCGTTCCAATTGGCTGTATTCATACCCTCCCGTCACCGCCAGTCCGCGACTCAGATCCGTCGCGTCGTAAAACGGACGCCAGCGCGCCTTGACGCCTACGGCCATATCGTCGCGGTCCACTAGATTTTGATAATAGTCCGTCGGGTTGTACATTCCCTGCGGCGGCACGGGGGTTCCGTTTGGCCGATACTCGGCCCACAGATCTTCCTGGCCGGGAAAGCGGCCCGGGGCGCTCAGCGACTGCGTGTCCTCCGAGTTTCTTTGCGCATTGGCGCGTCCGTATGCCGTCACGGACAGCCCATCGACGGAGGTGTTCGTCAAGCGGGCATCCACGCCGTAGAACTTGCGATCCGAACCACGAAATTCGTTGTGCGTATTGCCCAGATGGCTGACCACGTACAGGCTGGTCTCGGGCGCCAACTCGCCGCGGAGTTTGATCCGATCGATCTCGGTATAGTTTTCCGGCACGTAAGCGAAGGCCGCGTTGTCGGCCTTATTGCTTAGGCCATAGGTGCCATTATTGCCTTGACGAAAATCGCCCGTCACGATCTCGTCGCTCTGCTGGAACGATCGCCTGGTGCGCGAGTATTCGACCGTCAGCCAGCCGAAGCGCGCCTCGACGACGGGCTCGATCTCCATCGTCAGCCAGTTCACATGCTGTCCGCGGCTGACGGCGTGGCAATACGGCCCCGCTGGATCGCTCGATCCGGACGGCGGATTGAAGCAGTGCTGCATCGAGTTGACTTGACGCATGCCTTCCTTTTTCAACCCCCAGATGTTGAGCCGCCAACGCAGGTTTTCCGTCAGATCGCCTTGGAAACTGGCGCTCAGTTGCTGGACGCGGAGCGCGTAATCCTGACCGATGTTCAGATCCTCGCCCCACATCGGAAAGCCGGCGTTATTTCCCGGCGGCGTGCCGGGGCCGAGCGGCGGATCGAAGAAACCGCCCTGCAACGGGAAGTCGCCCGGCGTATAGGGAAGGTCCGTCCCGCCCAGCGGTTTATGCCCCAGGCGGTGCAAGAACCGATCATAGTCCACATCGACGCTCAGCCTCGGACCCATGTACAGATGCAAACTGCCCTGCGTGCTCTCGTTCTCCGTGCCGGTCGCGAAAAAGTCGATCGTCTCGTATCCGTTGCTGCGCAGGCCGTCCACATCCCAGAACGGAGACGAACTGTCCAGGCCCTGCCATTCGCCGACGTTGGATTTGGATCCTCTCGTGTGCACGCCCCACCAGCCGAAGCGAGCGGCCAGCTCGGGTTCGTACGGGGCGTCTGTAGGCATAAAGTACCGACCATCGAGCCCTTCGCTGAAGAAGTCCTCGCGAGAGTCCGCAGTCTCGTCGTCCGACGCGTCATCATTCGAGGCGTCGTCGTCCGCCTCGTCGTCATTCGCCATGTTGTCGGCAGCCGCGTCGGATGGCGAGGCGGGGTTGTCCGCGGTGGTGGCCGAGCCGGCAGTCTCTGGCTCTGCAATGGCCGTTGAATCGGCGGCTGCGATGATCCCGCAGGTCGCGAGCAGGAACGCTGCCACGGTGACGAAGCATAGCATCCGTGTCATGGAAAATCCCCCCTATCGAATCGCGGTCGCTGGGGACCGTATTAGGCAACGCTCAACGGAACATGGTAGGGAAGTGAGGCGAGGGCAGGTCGCTCCCGTGAACTTGAGAGTGGCACTGCGTACAGTCGGTATAGAAACCAGGTCGAACCTGGGGAACGACATCGGTATTGTTTCGATTGCCCGGATTTCCTGGATGATTTCCTTCGCGGTGGCCGGTATGGCAGCGCAAGCAGAGGAAGGTTGGAGGTTGACGCAGGAGGTTGTTGGCCACGGTTCCGTGCGGCTCATGGCAGATGCCGCAGTTCTCCGTCACCGGAGGATGCTCGTAGGCGAATGGGCCTTGTTTGTCGGCATGGCACTTCCAGCACAGCAGGTTGGGCGTGTCTGCTTTCAAGCTTCCGCTCAACTGGCCATGCGGATCGTGACAATCCGAGCAAGTCATCTTTCCTTCTTTGACCGGGTGGTGAGACGGCAGTGCGTTCAAGGCGTAGATCTTGGAATGGCACTTGTAGCACGCGTCCGGTTCTTGAACGGCCATGGGGCGCCGGACCGGCCGCGCGACATTGGTATGCACCAAGCTGACGCCCGTGTTGGCCGGAGATTGCTGGACGCCGGAACGCGGATGAGGATTGTGACAGTCGGTGCAGGCTACGCCCATCAGGCTGTGAGTCGACGAGTGCCACGCCATGGTTGGCGAGCCTTCCTTATGGCAGCTCAGGCACAGGTCTTGTCGCGACTGTTCCAGGATCTTGCCATGCGAGTCGTGGCAGGTTGTGCAGTTGAATCCGTTCGGTCCGCAGATCTGGTGCGGTCCGGCAATCCTCGTCAGCGGCTCCATGTCGCCGTGGCAACGAAAACAGACGTCGGGCGCAACGGCGTTCAGATTGTTCGACTCGACATGAGGCAGCCTCGCGGCGGGCTCTTGATAACTAGTGTCTGTCAGAAATCCGGTTGAGGCGAGAAAAACAGGGGAATCCGCACGCCAGACGGTTTGAAGATTTGCGGCAGTTGTTGTAAACAATGGGA
>JAVYAJ010000407.1:0-3377 GCA_032229885.1 Candidatus Anammoximicrobium sp.
CGAGCGTGCGGGCGACGGCGTGCTGGTTGACCGCGTCGGCCACCTGCTGGGCCCGCGTGTGGAAGCCCACTTCTTCGTTCAAGTCGATCGTGATCGTGTTGCCCGACACGCTGACCGTCGGCGCCATGTTCTGGTTGGCATGGTCGCTCTTGGTGACCACGATCTGCAGCCCGTTGCCCGCCGCCCCCGCCGTTACCGCGGTGAATTCGAGCTCGGCCGTGCCGCCGGTCAGCGGGTTGGTCACGGTGTTGAAGTCGGACGTCGCCCAGGCGGCCCGCGCCAGGTTGTCCGTCAACGGCAACGCCGTGTTCCCGGTGATCGACGCGCGGACGAGCGCCGCGGCCGCGGGATCGGCGTCCAGCGCGTCGACCAACGCGCGAGCCGTGGTCTCGGCGCCGGGCTTCGAGTTCAGATCGATCGAGATCGTCTTGCCCAGCACCCGAATCGTCGGCCGCGGGTCGTCCGTGGCGTGCTCGCTCTTGGTGAACTCGATCGCGATGCCTTCTTCGGTCTGGCCCAAACGTACGGCGTCAAAGCGGACCGCCACCGCGCCGGCCGTGTTGAAATCCGTCTTGGCGTAAGCATAGTCGAACGCTCCGTCCGAGCCCTGACGCGTGATGCGGATGCCCTGCGCCAGGTTGTCCACGCTGCCGTCGATGTTCGCCCCGCCGCGGAACAACAACTGCAGTTCGCGCGGCGCGACCGTCAAAGGCGAGTTTTCCACACGGGTCAACAACAGGTCGCCGTCGTTCGGCCTGGCCGCGATGATCTGCGGCCCCGGCGCGGCACGCGTCGGCCGCGGCGGACGGGGGCGCGGATCGACGATCGAACCGTTGATCGAATAGTACCCCAGGCTGCCATAGTCGCTGTAGCCCGGATCGCCGCTGGCCGCCGGTTTCCCCGTGCCTTCGATCGTCACGTAATACGTGCCGGCCGCCAGGGGCAAGTTGAAGCTGGCGTCGAGCGCATTGCGCGGGTTGCTGGTGGCGACGAGCTGGCCCGCTGAATCGTACAGATTCGCCAGGATGTCCAGGTTCGGGCTGCGGTAGAATGGCTCGATGTCCAGGCTGACCAGCCCCTGCCCCGTGTCGAACGAGAAGACATCGACGTCCGTCGTCCGCTCGATAATCCCTTCGGCCCAGACGGCTAGCGTGCTGCTGACCTCCAGCGGCGTGGCCGTCGCGAACGTGTTGCCGTGATCGTCCACACGATAACCGAACCCGTTGCCCGCGACGATGATGGCCAGATCGTCTTCCTGATTGTTCGCGCCCGGATACTCGCCCTTGCTCCATTGGACCAGCTCGCGGTAGTACCCGACACCCATGATCGGCGCCCAGCCCGTGGGCCCGGCGCCGTGCCCCGGGTAGTATTCCTGCGTAGGATCGCCGTCGTGGCGCAACCCCAGCGTATGACCGACCTCGTGCGTGGCGGCTTCGGCCACGCCCCGGAAACTTGTGTTGAACACGAACGCCGGCGTATCCGAGTTCCAACTGAACGAGTTTAGGTAGGCGATGCCGCCCGCCCCGGTATTCATCTGGTCCGGACCGATCACCACGCGGATGCCCCACTGGGTGTCGCCGCCGCCCGTATTGCGCAGCGCTTCGACCCCCGGATCCTCGGTGGTGACGTCCACGTCGAACGGACGAAAATCCTCCGACACCACGTCCCAGGCGTCCTGGATCAATTGCAGCTCGGCGGTGGAAAAACGGCTTGGATCGCCATCGATGTCGAAGGGCGGGGTCACCATCGGGTCGATGCCGCGCGAACTGTTCCAGAGCGTGCCCGTAGTGGTGTGTCCGTCGAAATCCAGGTAAATGACCTTCGATGCGCCCGGGTTGCTGTGCAGCCGAAACGTGTCTTCCAGCGGATAGTTCTGCGGCGGCGCATGGCCGACCAGCGGCGCGGCCTGCGGCAGGTCGTCCGGCTCTTTGGGAATCCAGCCGTAGATGTTGCCCGACGCGTCGACGCCCGTGTACGGCGATCCCGACAACAACAGACGGGCCTCGAGCGGCTCGTGCGCTCGCTGCTGGCCGAGCTGTTTCTGAAAGGCCCGTCGCAGGGATCGACGACGACTGGTCTGACGACGCTTCCGCATGGTCTCGAGCAAGTTGCGAAATCCACGAATGGCCATAGAACGACCTTTACCTGAACGGAGGGCTAAAAACTCCGTAACTCCCGAATAAGTGAATTGTTACAGGCTTAAGTATACCTGGAACGAAAACCGTGTCATCCGTTTTGTGCGTTTGGTTCCGGGTCCCGCGTCAGCCATCGCCGACGCCCAAGCGCGCCCGTCCAGGCCGCGGGCCTGGGAAAGCTTGGTCATTTTCTCCCGCATTTTGCCAACGATAACTGCGCAAAACGACGCACTCGCGGCCGCGCCGAATTGAGCAAGTCTGCCATACCCGAGCGCGAAGATCAAAGCGAACCGACGGGCCACCGCCCAGGCGAGCGAAAAACCAACCTTTTTTGACGTTTGCGTAAAGACTTTGGTTCCAGCGATCCACCCGGCTTGCTCGCCCGTCCCCCGCTTTGCCCGCCCATCGACGTCCGGCACCGCAAACGCCGTACCAAGCGCCCAAGCGCCCCAACCCAGGCCGCAGCCTCGGCCTCCCTCTTCCGCCCTGCCTCACCCCGCCCGGCATCCGCCAGCGCCCCCCTGATCCGGCACATCCGTATGAATCAGCACGGATTCAGACATCCAGCCAGATCGTGGCCCGCGTCCGGTCGACGCAGCGCCCACAGGCCTTGGACGGCGCGCGTCGGTCGCGAGATACGCCGACGACGTACCGCACCGCGGCCCAGGGGCGCGGTACCGCCACACACCTTGGCCGCGACATGGGGTCGGGTCTCATTATTTTGCCGATGAGGCCGTCGGTCGGACACAGATGAGAACCGACCCCATTCGCGCCGTCATTCGCTCGCGGATCGCTCGATTCTGAGCATTGGCCCGAGTATGCCTCCATCTCAGTCTGCCGTTTATCGATGTTAATCAATTTTTTGCCATCCGAATGCTTGACCTGCATGAAAACGTATTGTTACTATTGAGTCCGCATTGCTTAGCTTGGGGGGATGCCGCGGCATCTCAAGTAGCAGCTTCTCAGACCGCTGCGGGGGGGACCGATGGCCGATACATCTGGCAAACGCGCCTCGTTCGAGGATGTGCGCAAAGAGGAATTGAAGGCGATCGCAGAGCGACGGGCCGCCGTGAAGCCGGACAAGGGGCAGCCCGGCGAACCGGGCGACCTAACGGGATTGGCCCTCTCGGGCGGCGGCCTGCGATCGGGTGAGCGCCCATCAGTACCATGCCGCATTTGGGGTGGGGCGAACGGGCGGGAGCTTGCTCGCGGCGGCGGGGTGGCGTGGCGAGTTGGTGGCAG
>JAVYAJ010000408.1:0-2463 GCA_032229885.1 Candidatus Anammoximicrobium sp.
CCTAACGCGGTCTAGTGCCAGCAACACAAAAGTGTAGTGTACAGACCAGTGGACAAGATGCGCGCACGGTGCGCGCATGATACGAACAAAGACTCTAAGCCCGTTTGTTGCCGAGATTCTTACCGGAAAGCCTGCTCACCATGAACCGATTCCTGCTCTCGCTCGTTTCGCTTGCGCTCCCCGCGACGGCCGCGCCGCCGTGCGCGTCGGCGGCCGATGCGGCCCCCGCGCGGCCCAACATCATCTTCATCTTCTCCGACGACCACGCACAGCAGGCCATCTCGAGCTACGGATCGCGAGTGAACACGACGCCGCACATCGACCGCCTGGCGACGACGGGCGCGCGGTTCGTCCATTCGTTCGTCACCAACTCGATCTGCACGCCCAGCCGCGCTACGCTGATGACGGGGCAATACTCGCATTTGAACGGCGTGCCGGTCTTCAACCGCTTTGACGGCGCCCGGGACAACGTCGCCAAGCACCTGCAGGCGGGCGGCTATCACACGGGCATGATCGGCAAGTGGCATCTCGGCTCCGATCCCACGGGCTTCGATCGTTGGATCGTATTGCCGGGACAGGGCATCTACTGGAATCCGGCGTTTCTCGTGCCCGGCCAGCGTTTCAACATCGAGGGCCACTGCACCGACATCACGACCGATTTGGGGCTCGAGTGGTTGCGGACGCGCCCGCACGACAAACCGTTCTTTTTGATGTTGCACTACAAGGCGCCGCATCGGGCATGGGAGCCTGATCTGCGGAACCAGGCGCGATTCAAGGACCGAGTGATCCCCGAGCCGCAGACGCTGTGGGACGATTACGCCACGCGTCCCGCGGCGCTGCCGGAGAATCGGCAGACGATCGCCCATGACTTGACGCGTCGCGATCTGAAGCTCGAACCGCCGCCCGGCGTGGTCGGTCCCGAACGCAACAAGTGGCTGAACGAGAAGCCCACCGAGGTGGAAATCACGACGCCCACCGGCGACCAGAAAACGCTCACGGGAAAAGCGCTCGTCCGTTGGAAATACCAGCGTTATATGCAGGATTATCTGGCCTGCGTACAGGGCGTCGACGACGGGGTCGGGCGCGTGCTGGATTACTTGGAAGATACGGGCTTGGCCGACAACACGTACGTTTTCTACGCCTCGGACAATGGATGGTATCTGGGCGAGTTGGGGTTGTACGACAAACGGTTCATGTACGAACCGGGGTTGCGCGTGCCGCTGCTGGTGCGCGGCCCCGACATCGCGCACGGCATCACGCCCGAGGCGATCGCCTTGAACATCGACTGGGCGCCGACCTTGCTGGATCTGGCCGGATTGGCCATTCCGGACTTTATGCAGGGCCGATCACTCGCGCCGCTGTTGCGCGGCCAAACGCCCGATGATTGGCGTCGGTCGCTCTATTACCGCTACTATCACGATCCCGGACACCACAATACGGCTGCGCATCTCGGAGTGCGGACGGATACGCACAAGCTCATCTACTATTGGAAAAAAGACGCGTACGAACTGTTCGACTTGGCCGCCGACCCGGACGAGCAGCACAACCTGCTGTTCAACCCGGACGAAGCGGCCAAACCCGCGGTGGCCGCCAAGTTCGCGGAACTGAAGGCCGAGATCGCTCGGCTTCAGCAGCAGTTTCACGACGACGGCCAATACGCCGACCCGACGACATGGCCCGCCGGCAGCGCCGATGGCCCGTTTCCAGGAAAACAGCCCTCCGGGATCAGGACCGTGGCCGAGGCAATCGCCGCCGCAACAGCGGCGGGCAGCGCCGCACCTACCGAAACGAATCCGTGATCGTCCGCCGGGTCTTTCCGCACCGTACCCGCGCTCATCCGCTCCGCGCTCGTCCGCGGTCCGGAGACTGTTCGGATTCTCGAGGATACGGCGAGGGAATTGCCAGGCGGTCCGGGTAGCGCCCGCAGTTCGCGATCCACAGCACGCACACCAACCGCGGTGCGCACTGATCCCGGCACGTCGCCTTCCCTCGATCGTGTCCCTGCACTAAACCGAAGTCCCTTTTTTGAATCGCGTGGTTTTGCCGTGTTTCTTGGGGTCTTGGCTCGAATTGAGTGCGCAGGCTCTGCCTACGCGGTGATGGACTGGAGCAGAGGGAGCGCTCGTAACTGATGGGGATTGGGCGTGGTCGTCTTGGTGAACGTCGGAGCCTCAGGGCCGAGAGCGGGACAGCGACAGAGATTGCGGACGATGCGCGCCAGATCGTTCAACAGCGTGCGGAAGGAATGGACGCCGGTTCGGTCGTCAAGTTGTTTGGACTGGACCCTCTTGAGCGCCGCGTCCGACCGTTCTGCAGGAGCGGCGGGATCGCGCGAGGCCTTGCTGTCCTGGTCCTCGTCGGCGAAGAGCAGCGGACGCCAAGCTTCGGTCATGTGCCACTGGACGTAATAAGCAAGCATGCACAGAAAGATGTGTGCTTTCACTCGGTTTTCCAGGCGATGGC
>JAVYAJ010000409.1:0-27363 GCA_032229885.1 Candidatus Anammoximicrobium sp.
CTGTTGCGCGCCACACACGACAGGGGGCGTGTTGGCCGAAGGCCATCACCACCGTAGCCTGGGGCAACGCCCCAGGAGTCAGAGATGACAGCAACCGTGTTGGCTGAAGGCCAACATCAACGTGTCACCGCGGCCCGCATGAATATGGCCTTCGGCCAAAAGAGGCACGCCCGCGGCGCCAGCCCTGGGGCGTTGCCCCAGGCTACAGTGATCAGAGGCCTTCGGCCAAACAGATTCTTGGGTTGCGGGCACTGGCTCGCATTAGTAGTAGAGCGGACCAAGGACCAACGGGATCGACCGCGACGCGATGCACCGGAGGGCTTGCGCCCTTCCGCTACAATTCTTGCGTCCGTCCGCTTCAATTCTCCGTGGCGGTTCATCAAGGCTCGTTGGCCTTACAACGCAGGTGGTCGCCATGAAAGGCGACGTTTATCCAGGTGCGGAAGTTCGGCGCGTATAAGGTCGGGAAGGATTATCCGTTCCAAAGGGCGCCAGCTTATCAGGACGTCAACCGGGACGAACAACGAAAGCGGCGGCGCGCAAAAGGGCAGAACGTGTCAAGTATTTCACGGCGACCGGCGTCGCCCAGTTCCATTTGGTGATCTGCGCGGGGATCGATCGGCGTCACGGCGAGGTGAGTTCGATCCGGGCGTTTGGCCGTTGACGATCGGCCGCCCAGTGGAACAAGTGGCGAGCGACCGCGGACTGCAAGTCCTCGCGTACATCCTGCCAGCGTTTCGGACCGGGTTTGATCTCCAGACATTGGATCAGATGGACGCCGGCCGCGGTGATCACGGGCGGACTGACCTCGCCGGGTTCGAGTGCAAAAGCGGCCACCGTAAACGCCTCGGGCATCGGCTGATGCCGATCGATGAACCCCAGCCGGCCGCCATCGGCCGCTGTCGGAGCGCTGGAATAGCGGGCGGCCGCTTCGGCGAACGTCAGCTCGCTGGCCGATAGACGCGCCCGCAGCTTCTCGGCGGCGCTAACGGCGGTCGCGATGGCGCGGGCATCGCCGGGTGGTTCGATGTGAAACAGAATGTGGGCGACGGACATCTCGGCGCCATCGAAGTCGCGGCGATGCTGCTCGAAAAAACGGGCCAGGTTTTCAGCCGTCAGATAACGCTCTGTAAACCGCGACCAACTGAACTGCCAGGCCACGCCGGTGCGCAGTTGGTCGTCGGTCAGGCCGGATCGTTGTAGATACTCGTCCAACGTCTGCTGACGCTGGGCCAGGTGGGCGCGGATCCGCTGTATTTCGCGTTCGACTTCCGCTGGCCGAGCGGCGAACCCGTGCTGGTCTAAATAGGCGGCAACCAAGCGGCGATCGATCAACTGTCGCAGTGCCGCGCTGCGCAACGACGACATGGCGTCCGGCGACAATTGGTTATCGGGCACGGTACGCGCTAGTTCTCGCTGAACCTCGACGTCCGTGATCGGAACCCCGTCGACGGTCGCCACCACGGTTGGGACCGGATGGGAGTCGACCGCTGCGCACGACCGGTGGGCTGCGGTGGTCAAAACAATGATCAAAACGCTGATCAGAACGAGGACTGCAGCGGGCAGCGAGCCGCGCGACGCGGCGCGGCCTGTGAACGTGATCGCGACGCGTGCGGCTACGAGCCGCGCTGGGCGTGCGTCGTGCGGACGAACGAAGGCGGCGTCGCCATTTCGCTGACAGGTCGAATCGTGTCGGATCCGTTGTCTGGTCACGGCAAGGGAATGTCCTTCAATTCGAACTCGATCGGCGTCGTGATCAGCAGCGTAGGGGTCTTGTAGACAAACTTGCAGCCGGCCAGGCCCTGTTGGCGACTGCTCGAATACGCCACGCCGACCTCGTTCCCGGTTTGCCGAAAAGCCTGCATTCCGACGGGTTCGAAGCGGTGGCCGTCGGGGTCGAGAAAATAGGCCTCGTTGCGATATATCCAGGAACGATGCGATTCAAGCGCCTTGCCAGCCTGATCGAAACGAACCAGAATTCGCACCTCGTCCGTATCGACGTTCTGCCGAACCTGATCCAGGACGACCGTCACCCCGGCTCGCCTCTGTTCTCGGCGTCTGGCGTTCGGCAAGTCGTCGAACTCGAACGCCTCGACACGTCCAGGCAGCAGCGCGTCGACGCGGCCCGTCAAGGATGCGATGCGTTCGACGCGGCTTGGTGGTAGCTCGAACGGCAATTGGATTTCCGCCGCCGAGATGGCGCCCTCGACCGGGACTTCGAGCGAGGCCTGCTGCGGGCCGATCACGAGCGCCCGACCCTGATCGTCGCGGGCCTGGACGTCGGCTAACGGGAACTGCAGCAGGATTGGCGACAAGCGCGGCTCCCAGCTCGCGCCGAGCGTTATCCGAAGCAGATCGTTGGCCGGAGCGGCCAGTTCGCGCGTGGCCTGAATTCGCACCGCTTCGAAGCGAAACGGGCCGTGGTACACGCCACGCACGGCCCGGGCGACGTGTCCCGGATCGCGCCGCACGATGGCCAAGGCGCCTCTTTCGCCGCCGAAGCCGTAGACCGTCAGCTCGGCTTGATCGAGCACCGCATCCAAGGCTTTCCAGAACGGCATACGTTCCAGATCGAGCATCAGTTGCGGATCGGTGACGGCCTGGCCAAAGCGAGCCCGAAAGTCAACGGTCCGATTGCCGGTCTGGCGTTCCAGTTCCGCCAACGCGGCAGACAGCGAAAACGAACCGCGAAGCGTCACGTACGAGGGTTGTGCGACCGTCGCCGCCGCCTGGCGTTCCAGCGTCTGACGAATCCGAGCCACACGCGCGCTGACTTCGGCCGACGTGTCTCGACTTGGCGCAGGCAGCAGCGTCAAGATCGCAGGGCCGAGTTCGATCAGGCGTCGCTCGGCGGTCTCGCGGATCGTCAACTGGTCAGCATCCAGTTGCCGGACGAGTTGCTGCACCTCGTCCTGCACGTCCTTGTCCACCATGGCCGCTGGCTCTGCGGCCCCGACACCGATCAGCATCAGACAAAGCCACACGAGAATCTCCCCTTTCCGTCGTTCGCCCCGTCGTTGGCGCGCCCGTGTTTGTACGTTCCGTCTAGATGCTCACTTTTTATACGCGGTATTGTCGGCATAACCCCATCCGAGGATGGGCGGCGCGTCGCGTCGATCGCCCATCGCACGCTCGCGCCGCGCTTGGCGGCGGCTGCTGGCCGCGTCAGGCGCCACGGCGATTACGGCTTCCAGTCGAGCTGATGCATCGTCGGGCCGTCCGGAGCTAGTCGGATCGTGAACTGTCGAGTCTGGCCATTGGCGCGGATCGTCACCGCGTACGTTCCGTAAAAGCCGCGAAAGCGGGCCTCGCCCCGCGGGTCGGTCGTCAACGACGCTTGGGTTTTCCAGTCGTGATTGATCAACTGGTCCAGCGCGCGATAGGCGGCTTTGGGCTTCAACTCGGCGTCCATCAATCCACCTTGGGCCTCGTTTTCGCCTTGGACCGCGGTGCCATCGCCCAGATTCCACCACGTGATCCCAGCCATCCGCGGGGCGCTGAACCACAGGCGATAGTGCCCGCGAACAACCTCGGCCTGCAGTGCCACGCCGCCCTCGCCCGCCGACGGGATGGTGATCTCGGTGACGTACAATGGCAGGTCGAACTCGCCGAACCGCTCGTAAACATCCAACATCTTGCCCGGGTTACAGTTGGCGCTGGCCAGGTGCCTGTCGAGCGCTTCGCGACGGAAATAATGGTATTGGAAACCGATGCCGCGGATCGTCGCGCCTTGGGCCCGCAGGCCCTTGATCTGGTCGGCATAGCGGCTCGCCATCGGCTCGAAGCTGGCCCCGGTCACCTCGTTGATCATCAGGGTCGTGCGCTCGGGAAACAGCGGGGCGACCTCCGCGAATGCCCAGCGGACATAATCCCGATCCGGCGTGAACAGTTGGTAGGTCTGCGGACAGACGAGCGATTCGTTGACGACGTCCCAGATCGGAACGTGTTCGGCAAAACGCGTCGCGATCTCGCGGAATCGTTTGCGGTACAGCTCGCGCAGTGCATCGGCGTCCTTGGGTAGCCAGGGTGGATTGTGTGCGTGCCAGAGCAGCGGGTGCCCCTTGAGCGTCAGGCCGTGTTGAGCCGCCCACGGCACGAATCGCCCCGGAGGCGGGCGTCGCCAGATGTCTCGCGCCGGCTCGGCGTACCGCAGTTCGCCTTCGTTCGGTTCCGTTCCTGCCCAGTAGAAGGGCACGGTGGCGAAATTGAACAGAGCAACGAATGCCTGTTCATACCGCTGTTCGAGCGCTTCGGGCTTGAGTTGCCCGAGCACAAACGCGTTGCAGCCGAACAGAAACGCGTGGGTCTGCTGCCGCACTTCGATCTCGGCCTCCGGAACCGCGCGGCCGTCGGCATCGACAATCTTGAGCGTGGCATCGCCCTTGCGATACCGCTCGATGTTGCGGTCGATGCGCTCGTTCACTGCCGGATCGTTCCACAGTTGGCGAAATGCGTCCAGCGTTTCTTGCGCGCAACACAGACTTGGCAGAGACAGGACGACCAGCGCGACCGCCAACGTCAGCGATCGCCGGACACCAAACCTCGAACGTTTCATTGTGCTTTCTCCCAGTTGAACTGTTCCGGCTGCGAGGCCAGATCATTGCGGAAAGAGAACGATTTTGACGCGACCGGTTTGAACGCCATCCTACGCTGTTCATCGGGACGGGTCCGTCGGCGTCATCGGGACGGATCCGTTGGCGGAGGCCCGTCGGCTTTCGTGGCGGCCTTGTCGGCGGTCTTCTTGTCGGCCAGTCGCGGAGCGAGCACTAGGCGGACCTTGGCGCCCAGCGGTGGGATGCGCTCGGTCCAGGCCACGAACAGCAGACCCTCGTTGCTCTGCGAACTGGCGACCGGCAAGTCCAGTGTCGCCGTGGGAAAGTTGGCCACGCAGATCAAGTCGCCGCCGTCAGCCTGATAATATCGCTGGCCGGTCGTCTCGTCCGTCCAGAACCCGCTGCCGGCAAAGACCCACGAGTAGCTCATCGCCTGCCCTGTTTTCAGCTCCTTGATCCACTCCTGTGCACGCACGCGGTGGCGTTTGCCGGCCGTGTCTTCCCACAGCACGTACACGTCCACGATCGGTCCGTGGGCTGGACGATAGACCGGGACAAAGCTGACGGGCGTGCCAGGACGCGCGCCGACGGCCAGCAGCGCCGCGTGGATGAACTGAGCCTTGCAGTTCACCGACACGATCGATTCATGCTCTTTGCTTCCGCGCGGGCAGGCAAACATCTCCAACTGGCCTTCGCGCAGGCAGACTTGGCCATCGACGATCACCAGCTTGCGCTGCGGGTCGATCCAGAGATCTTGATCCTTGGTCAGCCGCACGATGCCGGACGCGGTAGCGGCCGGCGCGGCACTCGCCGCCCCGGGCGCCGCCACCGAGTTCGCTTCGGATGCCGCCGCCGTGGCCTGCGTCCGGCTTGCCGTCAGAATCGCCGCCAGCGCGATTGCCAAGCTGACGGCGCAACCCCGTATTGCGCCCGTCGCGTGCGCGATCGTTCGAGTTGCTCGGATTCGATCGCGTCCCTCCGTGATACAGGCCGACGTCGTCCCGACACGCCCGGCGCCAGCGCTGGGCGGCGATCCGATCGTCCCCATCCTCCGCAGATTCGACATCGAATATTCTCCTTCGCAAGATGACGGCCTGGCAGCGACCGCCATGCCTGATTTCCGTTCAACTCCCCCATGACAAATCGGCGACATTCGCCTAGGCTGAATATCGTCGACACCCGACGCAACTAGAATCGGGCATACCGCGGATTCGGCAACCACAGCGAACGGCGGCCTGTCGGCCGCGCATGACCGGTCCATTCCGACAGTTGTCCACCGGGACGTTTTGTCTGCTGACATTTGCCTTGCGCGTTGTCCCAGCGTGATTTTCGGGTTGCCGGACTCACCAGTGTGCGGGATTCGCGTGGTCTGGCGACCGCGGCCATAGCTCAACATTCAGCCTGGACGTCGCACTCGGCCGCGCGTCGCGTCTGGGACGGTCCCGCCATCGCGTGGTCGCGACACGCGAACCCACGACACGCCGCTCGATACCGCATGGCGAGCCTGTGTCCGCGACGAAAGGCCCGAGTCCCATTTTACATTCCGTCGCCCAAGCCGGGCGGCGCGCCGGTTCATTATAAGTCATATCGCCTGGAGTGTTCACCGCCATGCCCGTCGCCAATCGGACCAAGCGCCCTGCGACTCGGACGCTGCAATCGCACGCGCGCGACCACTGGCTGGTTCTGCGACACAGACCGCCGGCCGCGGCTGGGCCAGCGTGGTCGGCCGACGACGGCAGCCAATGCTCGCCTCTGTCTTGGTCGGACGTCGGGTGCGTGGCGGCCCGACAGCGGAACGATTTGCGTCGCCGTTTGGAGAGTTGGATCCGAGTGGCGCCGACGCAAGCGACCGATGTTCTGCGGCATGTAAAACCGTGGCTCGCGGAGGCCGCGCGCAGACCGCGGGATGTGTCGTTCGCGGTGGAAAGCATCGGCTGGGCCTATCTGCTGCCGGCTTTGGCGCGGATCCTGCCCGTCGTCGAGTGGTGCGAGCTTCTGGAATCGCTGCGATCCTTGGCAGCGGATCACGCCACGGTGGCGGGAGCTACCGCGCCGAACGGCGACGTGTCGAGCGGCGTGGTAGCGGACGCCCCGGAGCCGCTGACGACGCAGCTTTGGGCCGGCGAGCTGCCGTGGACGCTGGCCTGTCTATTTCCCGAGCTGCCGCGTTGTCGGACTTTGGCGCGCCCCGCGCGCCACAGGCTGAGCACGGGTGTCCTCCAATCGCTGGACGACGACGGCCTGGTGTTTTCGCAACATCTGGATTTGTTGCGGCCGCTGCTGGGGTGTTGGACGCGCGCGCGATCTTTGGTCCTGTCCGACGGCGAAACCTGCTTTGACGAGACGGCCGCGCGGCGCGCAGGGCGGTTCGTCCAACAGGCCCTGCGGCTGTCGCGTCCAACGGGCGCGGCCGTGCTCGGCAACGGCGACCCGCGGAGGGATGATGCGGGCCTGTTCGAGGCTGCGCTGACGCTTGTCGGGCGCGACGAAGATCTAGCGATTGCCGACCGAGTGCTGCCATGGCGAGCCGTCCCTCGAGGCGCGGCCGTGGACCGCATCGCGGCAGGCGGCTCGGCGCTGCCCATCACGTCGATTTCTTCCGAGTCGGCGCGGGTCGCCAGCCTGCGGTCGTCGTGGTCGCGGGACGCCGCGCATGTCGCGGTCAGCTATGACGAAGGCCGGGTCCGTATCGAACTGAATTGCGCAGCGGCCACCGTCTGGTCCGGACCGTGGCCGATCGAAATCCAAGGCGACGGACGTCGCTTGCAACCCAACGCTTGGAACGAGGTCTGCTTCCATACGGACAGCGACGTGGATTATTTGGAATTGGCGGCCTGTCTGGACGGTGGCTGGCAGATCGAACGGCAGATCCTGTTGGCGCGCGAAGACCGGTTTCTGTTTCTCGCCGACGCGCTGCTGGCGCCCGAGACACAACGACTCGCGTACCGCAGTGCGCTGCCGTTGGCGGCTCGCGTCCAGTTTCGGCCCGAACAATCGACGCACGAAGGGATCCTGGTCGCCGGTCGCCGCCGCGTCGCCCGCGTGCTGCCGCTGGCCCTGCCGGAATGGCGGCGTTCGCCGGCGATCGGCGAGCTGGAAGCGGCAGCCGATGGGCTGGCGCTGAGCCAACTGCATCCCGCGGCTCGCCGCATGTATGCGCCGCTGTTCATCGACCTGTCTCCGCAACGGCTGAGAAAGCCGGTGACCTGGCGCCAGTTGACCGTCGGACGGGACTTGCAGCCGCAGTCGGCGGACGCAGCAGTCGGCTATCGAGTACAGGCGGGCGACGAGCAATGGCTGTTCTATCGATCGTTGGCCGGGCGGGCCAACTG
Source organism: Candidatus Anammoximicrobium sp. (assembly GCA_032229885.1). GTDB lineage: Bacteria > Planctomycetota > Planctomycetia > Pirellulales > Pirellulaceae > Anammoximicrobium. Next base: position 7,886 of record JAVYAJ010000409.1, read on the forward strand.
CACGGTCTTGGGACAGAATATCCGCCACGATTTTCTGGCCGCGCGGTTCGGCCGGGACGGGAGGGCCGTCGAACTGTTGGCGGTCGACGCGCCGAACACGCCGTGATGCGTGGCTATTTGCCGCGAACGACCAATTCGGCGTGAGATCCGGGCGCGCCGTGACCGCGTCCCGTCGCAGCCGTGTTCTGTGCGGTGGCGTGCAACTGTCTGAGTTCCTCGCGCAGACGATCGAGATCGGCACAGACCAGCGGCAAGGGACGGCTGCCATCCATGGGGCGAGTCTCCGTAGCGGGGTATGGTTAACGACAACGACAAGTAGATCGGCGCCGCGGGACGACAGGCTTTGATCGCTTGCCCGTTTCCCCGCACGATGGATCCAATCGATTCACCTTCTCAATTCTGGTTCGCAATCGCGTCCAGCCGACGGAACATTTTTCCTCGTCGGTTCATCTTCTCGGCTACCAAGCGGTGTTACAATGAGGCGACATGGTCTGGCCGTCGTAACCAACAACGCCCCCGGCCTGGCGACCGAACTGAATCAGACGGATCGAGCGAACAAGCAGGTCAGACCGACCGGTCAGATCGACCGGTCAGATCGACAGGCCAGATCGACAGGCCAGATCGACAGGCCAGATCGACAGGCCGGATCGACAGGCCGGATCAACGGAACAAACGCGCGACAGATTTTTTCATCGAGGAGTCTCCAACATGCCAAACGTCATCAATCGTCGTAGTTTCCTGCACGCGGCTGGCGCCGCCTCGGGTTTGGCGCTAGTCGGTCTGCACGGTGCGTCGGCCTGGGGCCGAACGCTGGCGGCGGGTGCGCCGAACGCCGAGAAACTGGGCTGGCGGCTCGGCTGTCAGGCCTACAGTTTCAATCGATACACGTTCTACGAGGCAGTCGACAAGAACGCATCGCTGGGCCTGCGCACCATCGAAGCGTATCCGGGCCAGACGTTGAGCTCGGATCATTCGGATGCGCGGATGAACGAATCCTTGACGCCCGAGCTGCGCCGCGAGGTTCTGGCCAAGCTGTCGGACAGCGGGATCAAGTTGGCCAACTACGGCGTGTGCGGGCTGTCCGCCGACGAAGGCGCGAGCCGCCGGACCTTCGAGTTTGCCAAGGCGATGGGCATCGAGACGATCGTCTCGGAACCGGCGCCCGAGGCCTTCGACACGATCGAAAAGCTGTGCGAGGAATTTCAGATCAACGTGGCCCTGCACAACCACCCCAAGCCTTCGCGCTACTGGAACCCGGACACGGTGTTGGAGCTGTGCCGCGGACGCAGCCAGCGGATCGGAGCCTGTGCCGATACGGGCCATTGGATGCGTTCCGAGTTGAACCCGCTCGAACAACTCAAGAAGCTCGAAGGCCGCATCATCAGTTTTCATTTCAAAGATCTGAACAAGTTCGGCCCCGGCGCGCACGATGTGCCTTGGGGCACGGGCCAGGCCAACGTCAAAGCGCTGCTGACCGAGATCAAGCGACAGGGCATCAAGGCCGTGTTCTCGATCGAGTACGAGTACAACTGGACCAGTTCGCTGCCTGAGATCGCCCAGAGCGTCGCGTACTTTGACAAGGTGGCCGCGGAGCTTGCCGGCTAAGGCCGCGCGACGATGCGGCGAGCGCCGATCTGTGCGTGTGCCTTGAATGTGCGCGTGCGCGGCGAGGTGCGGCTTGCCTTTGGGCGTCGGTCGCCACGTCATGGCGCGCGATCATGGCGTGATCGTGTCGTCGGCTACGCGCCTCGGATCGCGGCGATGCGTGCGGCTCGCGCTCCGCGCGGCGAACGGCTCGGTGACGTCCGTGACGACTTGATGCGTCTCAAACGCGGCTGGAAGCCGCGTCTACGAATGCCCAAGCGGACGGCTCGCGATGCCCGTGAAGACCTGACGCGCTGTGGGCGTGACCACGGCCGAGCCTGCGGCACATCGTCCGTTGCCCGTTTTTCAGGCGGGGTTGAATGGGTGCACGTAGGGCGGGCGATAGTCCCGTTTTAGCAGCGCTGCGGCAGGCGGATTGTCGGGAATCTGCGCGGTCGCGTCGCCCCAGCGGACGACCGAGTTGGACTCGTAGGCAATCATGCCCAACTGGACGGTGGCGGTCGAGCGGAAAGCGTCCGCTACCGAACAGCTTGGCTGCTGGCGAGTGCGCACGCAGTTCAGAAAGTCGGCCATGTGCAGCGTACCCAGATCGCTCGTAGCGGCATGCTCTTGCCGATCGGCCGGCCGCTGTCGAGGGATGACAACCCAACGTTGGTCCGCGGCGAACACGGTGGCCTCGTCGCCGTACAGAAAGACGCCGTTGTTGACCGACGCATCCCATTCGGTCGCGCCCCACAGCCGGTGTCGCCAGACGACCGGCAGTTGGTCGAACTCGAAGTTCACGGTCAGCGTGTCGGGCGTCGTGATCTTGCCCTGCAGGTAGTACAGCCCGCCTGCCGCCGTAATTTGCGTGGGCGTCGTCAGCTCCAACATCGTCCGGACGGCGTCGATGTTGTGGATCCCCCAATCGACCAGGTGCCCGTGGCCGGTCGTCTTTTCCAGCCGCCAGTGGCGGTGGCCGACCTGAGGGCTGTAGGGGATCTTCGGCGCAGGCCCACACCACAGATCCCAATCCAGCGTTGCCGGCGGGTCTTGCGGAGTCGGATCGAGCGTGCCCGCACGATAATGGATCTGCACCTCGGCCTGGACGATCCGCCCGGCGTTCCCGGCGCGGATGAACTCGGCCGCCTCGCAAAAAGCCTGGCTCTGCCGCCGCTGGAAGCCGACTTGCACGATTCGATCCGGATGCTTCGCGGCGGCTTCGACCAGGGCCTGCCCCTCGCGCACGTCGTAGGCCAAGGGCTTCTCGGCGTAGACGTCGACACCCCGTTCGAGGCAGGCCAGCAGGTGCAGCGCGTGCCAGTGCGGCGGCGATCCGATCACGACCACGTCCAAGTCCGCCTTGGTCAGCATGTCGGTGTACAGCTTGAACGTCGCCGGCTTTTTTCCTTGCGACTTTTCCAGCTCGGCGGCGGCTTGTTCCAAATGCGCGCTGTCCACGTCGCAGATGGCCGTCACGTCGACGCCGCCCACCTTGAGAGCCGCTTGGGCGTCCACCATCCCGTACCAACCGACGCCGATCACGCCCATTTTCAAGGGCTTGCTGTCGGCCTTGGCCCGCAACCCGCTGTGCACGGGCCGCGCCAGCGCCAGCGCGCCGGCAGCCATCGTGTTCCGCAAAAACGTTCGCCGATTCGTCCTCATCGCGGATCTCTCCAAGCTTGGGCGTTCAGTTACGCGCCGTTGATTTTCGGCCACGACGGAGCGTGGCCCTCCAGGGTGAGCGCGTGGCTGTCCTGGGTGAGCGCATGGTTCTCCAGGTTGGACGTTCAAGCTCGGGCGTTCAGGCGCCCAGCAAGTGATTCAGCACGAGCAATTCCAGCTCTTCATAGTCGCGCGCGGCGATCAGCTTGTCGGCCTCCGCCTGGGGGAACGAGCGGACCTTGTCCACGAGCCGCAGGAAGACCGCCCGGCTATTGCTCAGATGCTTGCTGGCCACGTCGGCCTTCTGCGTTCGCATGGCCTTGACGTCCAGGCCGACATAGCGGCCCGTAGCCGGGTAATCGGCCAGTTCCAAAATCCGAACCTGGTTGAACGCCCCGCGCAGATTGGCCGCTCCGAACGACTTGTCCTGGTCGTACTTCAAGCTGTTTTGGTCATTCAAATGGATGCTGTACAGCTTGCCGACCGACAGGGCGAAGGCCATCTCGTCCGCCGGATCCAGCCCGGCCAGCAGGGCGTGCGCCGTTTCGATCAAGCCGCCCACGCGCTGCGGGGCGACAGTTCGTTGAGCCAGTGCCAAAGCGTGCCCGATCGTGGGCAGGTACGCCATGTCGGTGGGCTCGTTCGGCTTCGGTTCGATGGCGATCTCGATCTCGGCATCGTACTCGAGCATCGTGTTGACCGCTTCGAGCAGATGGCGATGGGCCTCGAGGGCGTTCTTCGACTCGCGGATGTAGGTGCCCTCGCGAGCCAGCCAGAGCACGATCAGCTTGGTGTCCAACGCCCGCGCGATGTCGATGCTTCGCTTGGCCCGCTCGATGGCCCACTTGCGACACGCCGGATCATTGGCCGTGAAGCCGCCGTCGATGCCGTTGGGATGCTCCCACAGGCGCGGCGCGACGAACTCGGCCACCAGCCCCTCGCCCTTGAGCATCTTCTTCATGGCCGTCGCTTCCTTGCGGATCTTGGCGGCCGTCAGTTTGTCCAACTCCGGCACGGCGTCGTCGTCGTGCAATTGGACGGCGTCGAACCCGAGCTGTTTGTACAGGGCCAGCTTTTCGGCAAACGGAACCGAAGGTCGCACCGGCGGACCGAACGGATCGGCGCCCTCGTGAATGTTCCACGGTCCGAACGAGAAACGATAGTCGCCAGCCATGAGCAGATTCTCCATCATCAGCAGTTAGTGGAAAGGGTGTCTATCAGGCAAACGCCTCATGTCTCGGATTGCCGCAACCGACTGGGCTCGACCGGCCGCGGTTCGGTTGTATCATCCGGCTGGGGCCGCAGACGGTGGGTTGGGTCAGGCGTCGTCGCCCAGGCCCGCCAGTCGCGCCGTCTGCGGAAAATCGCGCAGCCCGGCCGTCGCCCCGTATCCCGTCACGCAACAGGCGCCCGTCGCCGCCGCCAGGCGTCCGGCCTGCTCGACCGGCATCCCGCGCAGCAGCCCGGTCAGCAGCCCGGCATAATAGGCGTCCCCGGCGCCAGTCGTGTCGACCACGGCGCCGGGCGGACTGACAACGGGGATTTCGAGGTACTCGCCGGCCGCCGGGCTGAGCAACGCGCCTGCGTCGCCGAGCTTGACGCCCAGCACGCCCGGCGCGCCGCACGCGCGGAAAACGTCGATGATCCGCCGCGGATCGCGCTCGCCCGTCTGATGCTCGGCCTCGGCCCGACTGGGCACGTACACATCCAGGTGCGGCAAGATGCGGTCCAGCGGTTGCAGGGATCCCCCGCTGCCGGCCGCGTCCAGAGCCGTGCGACAGCCTGTCTGGCGGATCGCCGTCAGAATCTCCGGCAGGTCGGGTTCCAGCCGCGGCATCAGCGAATAGTAGCCGATCAGCGTCATCCGGCTGTTTGCGAACACGTCCAAATGTTTCAGAAAGTGGGCCTTGTCCAGCAGCCGAGGCGCGCCGACACAGTGGGCAAAGCTCCGCTCGCCGCTGGGGTCGATCAACACGGCGGTCGTGCTGGTGGCGCCGTCGGCGCGCGGTTCCAGCCATCGCGTATCGACGGCCTCGCGCTCCAAGTTGCGGCGAATGACCGCGGCCCAGTCGTCGTTGCCAGTATAGCTGAACGCGGCGACGCGCATTCCCAATCGCGACATCGCGATGCCCGCGTTGGAGACGATTCCGCCGGTCGTGACTTCGATCGGCTCGGCCTCGAGCAACTTGCCTGCCCCGATCGGCGCCTCTAACGGCACCGGGCGGACCAGAATGTCGACGACGCAGGAGCCGCACAACACGCAATCGAAAGTCTGCTTGGTATCCATGATCGCCCAATGTAGCAAAAACGAGCGCGTTCACAACAACGGCGCCCGCACGAACCGGCGGCTGGGCCGCGGCCGGCCCTGCCGGCTCGGTCGGCTCGGCCGACGTGAAATGAACCGGACATCGTGGCAGCGGCATCTCGCCGCTGATCCGCATCCCTCGATCCGCGTGGCCGCCGTAAAACGAAGGAGGCTCAGAGGATCGTCGGCGGTTTCGCCGATACAACCGGCAAGAACGGCCGGAGCTCGACGGCTGATAATTTGATGCGACTTTGGGGACTGCGCCAGTTGGGCAAATCACATCTTGAATGTATACTTGCTGGTTGGACGACGAGCGCTGACATGCGGCAGCGCGTCTTGGGGACGGTAATTCAGCGCGGCCGCCGGGTTCCGCACCCCAGCGCGGTCGCCCTGATGCGCGGCGCTCAATCGATGCGCGGCGCGCGACAGGTGCGCAGGTCGCATTGCGCTTCGCGCGCGAGGCGATGTAAGGACGGACGGAGCGCCCCGGACCCGTTCCGAGGACGCGGCTCCCAGATCGATCATTGACATGCGGGCTGAGGCTGGCCCTGCGCCATACAATTTGTCGATGGGTGTCGCCCAGTCGCGCTAGCCGGGCGTCGATCGAGGCGAGGTGGGCACTGAATCCATGGCGGGTCGCACCGGCGCCTTTGCTTTAGACCATTAAATAACCCCTTTGCGAACAATACCGACGAGCCGTGACAGAAAAATCCCTGGATCGCAAACTGGCTAGAATTCTAGCCGATCGTTCCTGTCGAGACTTCATCCTGGCCGACGCCAAAGATGGCGATATGGCGTTCGGCTTGGCCGCGCCCGGGCGCAGCCCCGAGCATTACGCCCAGGAAGGCCGCTTCCGGACGTTGGACGAGTATCGGCAATTGATGCGCGAGATCACCGCACAAGGTCTGGTCGACATCATGCTGATGAGCGCCAGCAGCAACGAGGCGCTGACCATCAACGAGCGGATTTTCGACGCCAGCCACGTCACGCCCGGCGTGCGAGCCAACGATACAACCGACATCTGGCTCGCGACGGGAACCGGACGGTACGCGACCCAACCGTCACAGCCGTTTCGCACGGCGACGCTGGATCACATCATGTGCGGCAAGCTCGAGTGCGCGGGCGACGAACGCCGCCTGGGCGCCGACCTGGGGCTGTACTCGATGACGTTCAACAACGACGTCACGGCTGATCTCCGCTCGCTCGAAGCCTACAAAGCGTTTCGCTTGGAGGCCGAAGCCAAGGGATTCCGGCACTTTCTCGAGGTTTTCGAACCCAACGCCTGCGGCGACCATCCGCCGGCGGACATCGCCCGATTTGTGAGCGATCACATCGTGCGGACGCTGGCGGGCGTGACCAGCCGCGGACGTCCGCTGTTCCTCAAAATTCCCTACCACGGGCCGGCGGCGATGGAGGCCTTGGCGCGCTACGACAACTCGATCGTCGTGGGCGTCCTCGGCGGTTCGGCCGGTACGACATTCGACGCGTTCCACATGCTGTGGGAAGCCAAGAAGTACGGGGCGCGCGTCGCCCTGTATGGACGTAAAATCAACAATGCCGAACACCAACTGACCTTCATTCGCTACCTGCGCTGGATCGCCGACGACGAAATCGAGCCTCGCGAGGCCGTCCGCGCCTATCACGCCGACCTGGCCAAGCTCGGCATCCAACCCTATCGATCGCTCGACCAAGACCTACAACAGACGGAGACGGTGGCCAGCTATGCGGGCGCCTCGAAGCCGTTGCCGGCGGCCGCGAGCTCGGCGCCCCGCTCTTCGTTCCAAGCGCCTGCCGACCCGGACTTCAGTAAGATGACGCCCGCGGAAAAGGTCCAGTGGAACTTGGACCGCTGGAAGCGAATCCTCGGCTGAGCCACGGCGGACCGGCAGCGGGTGAACGCCCCGCGTCACGGGACGTCGCAGCCCGTCCCGAGCCATCCTCGACGATGTCCCGAACCGAGCGCTCGTGATCGGTCAGGATCTCGCGGGCGCGCTCAAGGGGCGGCTTCGTCGCCCCGGATCCGGTTGCCCGTCGAGCGCGACCAAAGTCCGAGCAAGCATTCGCTCGGCCCGGCCACCGTCTGTTTCAGTGGACGGTGAACATAGAATGTCGCCTGCAACGGATGCGCTCACACCTTGCGAGCTTGTAGTTCGTTCGAATGGTTTTGGCGCCAATTCCGCTCCGACTTGCACCCGTAAAGCCGCTGCCGAAGTTTCCGGATCTCGCCGCGTGACGTTTCGCGCTCCGCCCCGCGTGCTGCGCTGGATCAACGGATCGCTCGTCGCCACAATGCCAAGATCTTTGGCGAACAACTCGTCGTCTGGGCGGCGGGCCGCGTGGGATTCGGCTGACAAAGGAAACCTCGCGTGACTCCAACACGAACCCGCCCCTGGATGATCTACGGCGCGACCGGCTACACGGGCCGGCTGATCGCCGCGCGAGCCGTCGAGTTGGGCCTGCGTCCCGTATTGGCCGGCCGCGATGACGCCTCGGTGCGCGGGCTGGCCACGGATCTGGGCTGCGATTGGCGAGCGTTCCCGCTGACCGATCCGGCGGCGATCATGGCAGGCCTGAAGGAGATGGCGGCGGTGCTACATTGCGCCGGGCCGTTCAGCGCCACGGCCGTGCCAATGCTCGAGGCGTGTCTGGCGGCCCGCGCCCACTATCTGGACATCACCGGCGAGATCGAGGCGATCGAGGCGGCTCACCAGCGGGGCGGCCGAGCGCGCGACGCGGGGATCGTCCTGCTGCCCGCCGTGGGGATGGACGTGGCGCCCAGCGATTGCCTAGCCGCCCGCCTGGCCAGTGCGCTGCCCAGCGCAGCGCGTTTGCAGTTGGCCTTCTACGGCCTGACCACGCTCAGCCGAGGCACGGCCGCCACGGTCTGGGAGAACATCGGCCGGGGCGGGCGAGTGCGCCAAGACGGACGAATCATCCGCGTGCCCGTGGCTTGGAAGGTCCGCCAGATCCTCTTCGCCAGCGGGCCGCGGTGGGCGCTGACGATCCCCTGGGGCGACGTCGCCAGCGCGTTCTATACCACGGGCATCCCGAACATCGAGGTCTATGCGGCGTTGCCGCACGGCCGGATCAAAATGCTGCGACGCTTTCGCGGTCTTGCCCCGGTGCTGGGCCTGGGCGTGGTGCAGGCCATAGGGCGAAGCTGGATCCGGCGGACGATTCGCGGCCCTAGCGAGGCGGAATTGAGCGACGAGCACACGGAGTTCTGGGGGCGAGTCGAGGACGCCTCTGGCCATGCGGTCGAAGCGTTCGTCGACGCGCCCAACGGGTACGCGCTGACGGTGCAGACATCGCTGGCGATCGTCCAGCGGGTGCTCGCGGGCGACGTGCCGAACGGATTTTCCACGCCGGCCGCCGCGCTGGGCGGCGACTTCCTCGACACGTTGTCCGGGGTCGCCTTTACCTGGGGCCAAGGCGCCCCCCGCGCAGCCTCAGATCCACTTTCGGCGGCGGAACCACAGTAACAGGCTCCCGCCGACCGCCGCGCACACGGCCCAAAATATGCCGTACATGCCCCGCCAACGGGCCTCGGGGATGACCAGATTCATCCCATAGACGCTGGCGATGAAGGAAAGTGGGATGAAGATCGTGCTGATGATGGTCAGCACCTTCATGATCTCGTTCATCCGATTGGAGACCGCCGACATGTACGTCTCGGTGACCCCCGCCGCCATCTCGCGGTAGGTTTCGATCAAGTCGATGATCTGGGCGCAGTGGTCGTACACGTCACGCAGATAGGTGCGCGTGGTCTCCGACAGCACCACGTATTTCTCCCGCAGCAGTTGGGCGATCAACTCGCGCAGCGGCCACGCCGCGCGGCGCAGGATCAGCAGCTCGCGCTTCAGCGCATGGAGCCGACGGTTGGTCGTCGGATCGGGCGTGGCCAGCAGATCCTCCTCCAGATCCTCGAGGGCCTCCGAGTGGCGTTCCAATACCGGGAAATACCCGTCGACGATCGTGTCGACCAGCGCGTACAGGAGAAAGCTCGCGTCGTTTTCGCGCAAACGCGAGCCATGCGTCGCCAGCCGCTTCTGGACAGAGGCGAAAAGCTCGCCGGGCGATTCTTGAAAGCTCAACAGCGTCGAACGCCCCAGAAACAGGCTGACCTGCTCGGTGCGCACCGATTCCCCTTGAGGGGCGACGGCCCGGGCCACGACGAACAAGCGGTTGGGCTGGTCCGCGGATCCGGGGTAGTCCTCGATCTTGGGCCGTTGAGCCACGTGCAGGACGTCGTCCAGGGCCAGCGGGTGCAGTTGGTACTTCTCGGCCAAGGCCAAGACGACCTCCCGCGTCTCCAGGCCCACCACATCGATCCAGCGCACGCGGCACCAAGTCGGCCGGCTGTGAGCGAGGAAGTCCGCCATGTCGGCCACCTCGCGCGATTCGTGCATCTCGGGGGAATAGTCGGTGCAGATGACTCGTGTCATGCAAATGGTTCCGTGCGTATCCAGCGCGCGCGTTGGAGACGATTGATCTCTTGGGGCCTGTCCGAAATATTCGTTAATCTCACAATCCGCCCGACCGGGCTCGCTGGCGCCTGCGTCACACGTTGTGGATCGCGCCCGATTCTCAGGCGAAGTAGTAGGGGGTGGGGCGAACCCCGGGTGCGGTTGCCCGATCAGTAGCCCAGTGCGGCCAGGGCGGCGTCGCCGATGCGGGCCCGCGCGCGATATTGTTCGTCCTTTTTCGGACCCCCGACGAAGTGGGGATGGTTGCGATTGGTCAACACGATTACGTAGACCTGCTGTTCCGGGTCGATCCAAATGGACTGTCCCGTATGGCCGCTGTGGCCGTAGGCCCGCTTCGAGAGGCGCGTGGGGCGGTGCAGCGCGTTGACATCGAGCTCCCAACCGAAGCCTCGGGCCGGCAGCGGCGGGGCCAGCAGATTGCGAGTCATCAGGCGGTGTGATTCGGGCGAGAGGATGCGAACATCGCCGAGCCGGCCCTCGCCCAGCATCATTTCGCAGAACCGCGCCAGGTCGGCGGCCGTGCTGAACAGCCCGGCGTTGCCCACCGGGCGGCCAGCCAACCGGGCCTGTTCGTCTTCGATCTGACCAATCTCGGAGGCCCCGCTGGGCGCCACGCGCAACGAGGGCGGCAGCGGTCCAAACGACGTGTCGCGCATGCCCAACGGCTGAAAGATGCGCGAGCGGCAAAACTCGTCCAGACGCTGGCCGCTGGCTTTCTCCACCATCCGGCCCACCAGAATCAGGTTCTGGCAGGCGTAGCAATAGCGGCTGCCCGGCGTCCACTTCGGCGTGACGCCCAACATCAGCTCGAGCATCGCATCGCCCTGCGCCCGACCGTGATATTTCGTGTTGTCGAAGCCCGATGTGTGCGTGGCCAGTTGAGTCACGCGGATCGCGTCGATTCCGCTGCCCGAAAGCTCGGCCAACGCTTCGCGGATGGGCATGTCGAAACGCAAACGTTTCTCGTCGACACAAATGCCAAAGGCCGTCGCCGTGGCCACCGGCTTGGTCACGCTGGCCAGGTCGAAGATGCAGTCTTTGGCCATCTTCACCTGGTCGGGCACGATCCGCGCGTAGCCAAAGGCGCCGTGGTACAGCGCCTTGCCCGGCTTGCCGACCAGCACCACGGCGCCGGGGAACAGGTCCGCGTCCAGTTCGCGCTGAACCGCCGACCGGATGGCGTCGTCGCCGGCCGCCAGTTCGGCGACTGCTTGTACGAGCACCTGCTCGGCATCGGCTGAATAGAAACCGATGTCGGCCACCAGTCCGCGCGCCTCGTAGCCGCCTTCGGCGACGATCGCGGCGTCGGGCAGATAGCCGTCGACCTCGTTACAGTAGCCCGCGATCCACAGGCGGCCGGGACCCAGCGCGCGGGTCACCAGCGGCACGTAGCCCGACACCACTTCGCCGGAAAGCCCCACCAGGGTCAGATCGTCGCCGAACTGCCAGAGCGCCAGCGGATGCCGGTGATGCATAGGCAATTCCTGACCCTGCTCCAAAGCGGCGAGCATGCGTTTGGCGTTGTAGGCCAGCGCGCCCGACATCCGCGTCAACTGATCGCGCGGCGGCGCCGGCATCAACGGCAAGTCCACTTCGCGAAACGCTACGCGCAACGGGCCACGAATGGGTACGAGGCTGCCGCTGGCGACCCGTTCGACCTCGGCGGCCAACGTCTGACCCTGGGCCCGGACGTGCTTCTCGGCGTTGGGCCCGGTGCGAGGCTCGCTGTTGGCGTCTGCGCCGCAGCCCTGCACGAACATGGTTTGTACGTCCGGATGGGACGCTTCGAGCGCCTCTCGGGCAAAGCTGGGATAGTCGCCCGACAGCTTGAGATTCTCCGGACCCAACGTCACCGGATGGCACGCCGCGCCGAAAACGAGGGCCCGCAACTTGCCATCGGGCGTGCGGACGCACAGCACGGGCGCCGTGTCGTCGACCGGTTTGTCGGGGTTCGGGCCCATGCCGCGATAACGGCCGTCGGCGCTGAACAAGCGGCGATTGCGCACAAAGCTGCACTTGCCGCCGCCCCAGGCGAGTTGTGCCGGCCGCAGGTCGGCCAGCGCGGCCCGTGCCGCCTCGGCCAGTTGGTCAAACAACCGCTCGGTGTACGCCAACGTGATTTGACGTTCCTCCTCGGACATCGGGTAGCGAAACAGATCCGACGCGCCGATGATGGGGCCGGAATGCGTGTGGGAGAGGTTCACCAAGAGCTGCCGCCGCGCAAGGCCCGTGCGCTCGGTCAACCGAGCGAACAGGGCATTGGCCTCCGGAGCGCGAAGCACGCACAGATCGACGGTGATCAACACGGCCCGCTCTCCCCGAGCGTCCTCGATCGCGATGGCGTTGGCGTACAGATCGTTGAGCTTGCCTTCAAACGGTCGAAAACGGGGCTGGCTGGCGTAGCCATGCAGCCAGACCGGTTTCTCAGGCGTGATACACACGCGGGCCAAGCCCACCCGCAGCGCATCGGGCGCCATCTGTTCGCCGCCCATGCCGCGACCACAACACGCCGCGAGAAAAGTCCCAAGCAAAACGGCGAGCCAAGCGCGAACCTGTCTGCCGGAGAACAACATCGGGCTCATGGTTGACATCCTCTCGCCAGGTTTCAAATGATTTTCGAGCCGTGCGGACATCGATCGACGAAGAGCCAATGGAGCGATTGCACCAAATGGTCGGCTGGATACATCGAGAGATTCCGCTACGCGGGCAACTGCGAATCCATTGTATACCGCGCGCGTGTAAGTTTGTCTCCTCGAATTAGCGAAACCATTGCTGGAAAGGATCATGAGGGGGTACAGCGAGTCAAGGAACGTGTGAACGTAGGCGGAATTTGCCGTCGGTGTAGAACATGGCCGCGGGAACGGCCACCGGCGGCAAGCCAGAAGACGCGAAGAGTTTCAGACTCGGAGAAACGTTTCTTTGTCGAAGAGCTGAAAGTTCCGCGTGATCAAAGAGGTCACGGCATCTCGGTGCGTGGTCGAGATCTTCCCTAGACAGTCTCCGATACTCGCCTGGAAGCTCGAACAGGTCTCGTAGCACTTCCCGTGAAGACAGTCCGCCTTAACAAACTCTCAGAGACGCTCGATCAAATTGAGATTCGAGGAATAGGACGGCAGAGACAGCAGTTCGATGCCGAAGGAAGCGGCGAGGTCCTGCAGTTTGTGATGAAACGCGGTGGTGGCAACGCCCGGGCGTGACATGCCAAGGTAGCCGACAGTACGAACACCGCTGTTCAGCCCGCGCGGCGCGCGACGCGCTACCCCAGACGCCGATTGATCAAGGTTGGCAAGTTCATGATTGTACTCCTGCCGTGGCTTGGGCGGCCTGCTCTACCGTTCAAGGAGTCGCCGCCAAGTTCATCGTGTTCTCGTGGTTTGGTTCTTCCGATGGTGCAGCACTAGCCGCGGCGAATGCTATCATAGTTTGCTGTCAATCACGCCATTGTTTTTCTGGACGACTGCCCGGAGTCCTGCAAAACGGAGCTAAATCATGCCTCGGTGGAGTGTACTGCTGTCGATTGTGCTGCTGCCGAACCTGTCGAGCGCCGAGACTGACGAGTCGCCGCTTTCGCCCCCTGCGACCCTGCCGCTGCAGCAGGTCGTTCCGGCCGCCTCGACGGCGCCGTTGACCAACCCAGGCATGGGCCTGTATCGGGCAGGCACACTCAATCCGGATGACCTGCCGCCTGAAGCTTGGTTCTCGCCGCTCCTGCAGATCGGCTACTTCCGCGATGACTGGTCGGTTCTGGAACCAGACGCGGAGGGAACGTACCACTTCGACGAGTACTTCGGCCCGATTTTCGACCTGTGGGTCAAACGCTGGCAAAGGCGAGTCGCGTTCCGGTTCATGTCGCAAAATATGCACTCGCGGCGGCAGTACGTCACGCCGAAGTGGGTCTTCGACGCGGGCGTGCCATCGGTCAAGCTCAAGGGGTTGTACACCAAGCAGCAGATCGACCCGGTCTTTTGGGATGAGCGTTACCTCCAAATCCAGGAGCGATTCATTGCGGACCTGGGCAAGTACCTGGACGGTCGTCCGGGCCTGGAGTTCATCGATATCGGCAGTATCGGCGAATGGGGCGAGATGCATTTGGCGCGTTGGACGCCGGAACTGCTGCGGCAGACCGGTTTCACGACGGCACGGTACATCGCCGCCTATCGGCGGCTGATCGACGCCTTTGCGCGGGCGTTCCCGCAGACGCGCGTCTTCCTGAACGTCGGCGATTACGAAACGATCAATGACTACGCCGCCATCAAGGGTCTGCACTTTCGCCAGGACGGCTTGACCCCCTCCGGTCCCAGCGCCGACGTGGGCCGGCGATTCTACCGCCGGTACGCGCCCTGCGGCGTGATCTGCAACTACGAATTTTACGGCAGCTACACCGAGATGAAGGAGAAGGGCTGGGGCGTCGCGGAGACGTTTGCCAAAGGGCTCGAAGATCCGATCAGCTACCTGCACATCAGCCTGATGGGCTATCGGGAACTCGCCCAGGCGCCGGCGGAGATCCGACAGGCAGTGACGGATGCTGCCCGCCGCATTGGATTTCGCTTCGTGTTGAGCCGACTGCGGTGCAACAAGACGCTGCGCCTGCGCGAAGGAACGCCGTCCCGATTGTTCCTTGAACACCATTGGAAGAACGAAGGCGTAGCTCCGTGCTATGCCTCGTACGCCCTGCGTTGGACGCTGACAGACTCGCAAGGTCGGACGGTGGCCGAGCAGTTGACGTTTCCCACACGCCCGACCACTCTCTGGAGACCTGGCGACGAGGTGATGTTGACGGACGTGTTGATCATCCCCGCAGGCGTTCAACCGGGCGTCTATCGGTTGCAAGTCGCGATGGTCGAGCCGGAGCATCCTTCGGTTCGCATCCAACTGGCGATTGGTGGGCGGGACGACGCTGGCGCCTATGATCTGTGCGCGGTTTCCGCCGAGACGCACGCTGCCGGTCCGTCCATCGTGTACGAGGAAGGCTTTGAGCACGGCGCCGGCGGCTGGCGCGCCGCGGAGGGCATGACGGTGCAAGTCGCCGGCCAAGCTTACAGCGGTACGAGTTGCCTGCGCGTAGCGGGCACTCAGCCTGGTACGGCTTGGAACTATGCGCACTTCAGCCTTCCGCGGCCGGTCCTGCCAGCGAGCCGTTATCAGCTATCCTGTTGGATGCGAGTGGACAAGATCGCCCCGAAGGCCCCGGCGCCGTGGTTGAAGATCGCCTTGACAGACGCTTCGGGCAAGTGGCTGACGAACGCCAAGACCAACGCCTACGACTTGGACCAGCCGGGTACGTGGCAGCGCCTGGTCGGCTTCGTGGAAACCACGTCGGACACGGCCGGTGGGGATTTTGCGATCGAAAAGGGCGCCCTCGAAGGACACTTCGACGTGTCCCTGGCGCTGGATGATGTGACGTTCGAGTTGCTCGAATCGCCGTAGTTGACACGGGGATCGTCCACTAGTGCTCGTTGGCGCCAGAGATCAATCTGCCTGTTCTCGTATTCCAGCATTTTCGGTGGACCCCTTCTCCAATCAAATCAGGGCCGCCCGGGATGCTGACTGCTGCCACTCCGCACATGCAGCGGAGAGCCGTATGCGGACGGGCGCCGGTACCAACCTAGAGACCACGGTCCAGGGAGTGAAGCGGCCGCGAACATGCCTACCAGACGCACACATGGACCGCGTACGGGGCAAAATTATCCTCCCACCCGCCGGCCTGCGTCGCAAGCTGGCGGTCCTCGAACAGTACCTGCACGTGGTCGGCTTCGACAGCAGTTTCGCCGGTGGTTTCGCCAGCGGCTCCGATAGTGGCCGTGGCAGCAGTTTTGATCCGCACGCGCACGGCTTGGCGGGACGAGTTCGCAGCCAACAGATAGCGCCGGCCGCGATGTTGTTTCAGCCGAGTGCTGACGGACGGATGGCCCAGGCCGTCGGCTGTCGGGCCGTCGAGGACCCGGACCTGCTGCTTCTGCGGCGGATCGGGTTCGACCAGCACGTCGTGCAGGTCGGCCAGTTGGCGCGACAGCCGCTTCAGCGCGGACCACACCTGCGGATCGTGGGTCACGCCGTGGTTCTTGCCGGTTCCGCCATAGGTGTAATAGGTTATCCCCGTGGCGCCGTGGATGATGGCCAGGTAGGTCATCGCTCGGGTTTCGGCCTCCGTCGGATAGCGCTCCCAGCCCCAGCCTTCGAAATCCTGGATGATCGCCCAAATCGGCGCTGTGCGCCCGGACCGATGCAGGTCGTCGTTGATCAGCTTCATGTCGCGGATCACGTCGGCGACCTCGCACTGTTGATCCGAGCGGATGGGATAGAGTTCCGGCAGAAAGGCGTCCGTGGCGTCCACATAGTCGGTGTACCGCGAAGATCGCGAGCCGCCGGCGAACACGGCGTCGGCCTGGGCCGTGATGTGGAACGGATCGACATCGCGGATCGCCCGATGCACGCGCCGCAGTTCGTCGGGACTGATGTGGCTTGCCGTGTCGTCGGCCAGATACCAGGCCAGCAGGGCCGTCTGGCGGCCCTCTTCGACCACGGTGCGGACCGCGTGTTGCGCGTCGCGGTTATTGGCCCCCCCGCGCGGGGAGATGATCACGTGCAACCCATGGCGTGCGGCGGTCGCGTAGAACTCGTGCAAGTCGGCGTCACGTTGGGTGTGGTAGGTGTGGATCGTGTTGAAGCCGGCCTCGCGAAGTTCGGCAAAGCAGCGGTTGAAATCGTGGCCATTGTGTTCCCGCTTCCACACGGAATACAGGCCGATGGGAAACAGCGGTTGGCCATCGACCAGGATCACGCCGTCGGCGCGTACGGTGGTGACGCCCGCCGTCGGCGGCGGTTGAACCGAGATCCACCACGGCTGCTCGCACGCGTTGCCGGCGAAATCGCGAGCCTTGACAAGCACACGGTGCACGTTGGGTCGCGTTCCCGATTCCGGATGCGGGCCGTCGAACCGCGGATCGGCGAAAGCGACCTCGTCGCCGGCGACGATATCCGGATAGTCCCAACCGATCCGCATCACGGCGGACCGGGCGTCCGGCGGAGCCATCAGTTCGAGTTGCGTCTGTCGCCACCGCGGGCTGGGGCCGCCCAGGTCCAGGCCCACCGGATCGCCCAGCGGGCAGCCCTGGCCATCGAGCCAGCGGATCGAGCCGGCCGAGCCTTCCCCGCCCCCGCGCGACGCAAGTCCATGGTATGGCGCGACCAGATCGCAATCTGGCAGGTCGCGCTTGGTTGCACCGAGACGACCGGCGACGTCAGCGCAAACGATGTGTCCGTCTTGTCGCCCTGGCGGCGGACTTCGATCGACGTCCCACCGCCCGACGCGCGCGGCGGTCCGTGGTCAATGATCAGCGCGGCGTTGTAGTTCCCAATCGACCAGTCTTCGATCGCCGCCAGGCCGAAGGCAGGCTTAAGCGGCTCGGGCGGCTCGTATCGAAATGTGGCGCCGGCCCGTCGTAGCTGTGCGGTGATCGGAACGCCATCCAAAAACGCCTCGACCGAATGGGGATCGACGCCCACGCCGTCCGAGCCATCGGTCAAGGTGAACACCAACGGCTGCCGAGCGTCCTGAGTGCGTCGCGGCGCATAGTCCAGCAGTTGCGGAGGCGAGGTGTCGGCCGCGGACCACGCGCGGTCCTCGATCCAGCCCCGTTCGTCGCCCAGCCGCACCTGCCGGACGATGGGCGTGACGGCGGCGCGGATGGCGCCGAGCGTCAGGCGATATTGGAACCAGGTGTGGCCCGTATGGATTGGCGACAAGGGGGGGCCGGAGGACGTAAATTGGGATCTCGGTGTCCCATCAGGCCCCGCGAAGGGCGTCCAATCGCGAGGCCCGCCGTCGTGGTCGGCCGCCGAGCGAACCTGTAGCCCGACGCTCGTGCCTTCCGGCATGTCAGCCTGCCAGGAAACGCGGCCCCGTTCGCAAGGTTCGGCCATCCGCTGCGGCCGCGACAACAGCTCGCCTTCGGCCGCGTATTGCGGCGGATCGGATTGCGCGAACCAAGCTACGCGCTGCAATCGGAACTGCCGCGAACCGAACAGATTCGGCGAATCGAAACCGATTTGAACGACGGCCGCCGCTGCGCCGCGCGGGGCCCGCGACTCGACGCTCACCTCGTACCAGTCGTCGCTGGCCGCGGCAAAGCGGAACGGGGTCGTCTCCAACGCGCGTCCGTCCCGATCCAGCCAGCGGATCTGGTTGTGGAACGACTCGCCGTGGCCCTGGGCCATCGACAAGTCGAGCGTATGCGCCGCGGCGAGCACCAGGCGGCACAGTGTCCCCTCGACAACCGCGATGGGCGGCGAGGCCAGTTCGAAGGCCGTGTCGATCTGCGGACCGTCGCGGTGTACCAACAAACTCCGATTCTCGGCCGCATCGTCGGCGATCTCGATCTTGAGGGCCTGCTGATAGTTCTTGATCCCCCAGTTTTCCGGATCGCGTTCAAATCGCCACGCAACGATCGGTTCCCAGAGGCGGGCCAGTTGCACGGCGTGGTTCTGGTCCGGCGCACAGCCGATGTCGCGGCCCAGGCAGAATCGCGGCGCGCTGTCCGCGCCGGCTGCGCGCATCGCCACGGGTTGCAGAAAACTCGCCGCCGCCAGAATCGCCGCCAGCCATGGCAGCCTCGCGGTCGCAAAGATTCGTCGGTTCGTCATCGCCCGTTCCTTGTGGAGGCGGCAAACAGGGCCGCAGGGTATAGGACCAGATCACGCTGCCGCTGCGCCTGCGATTGTACATTCGCCCGCCCGTGGTTTCGAACCGGCCCGCGCGATACGGCTGGAAATTGCGCGTCGAGCATGGCTCGGCGTTGAACCTGCTCAATTGCGCGACAGACCTGCTTCGCGAGTCGAAGCCACGAACCGGGCTCTCGCTGACGTTCGACGGCACAGACATGAGGTCCTGGGGTGACGTGTCCCACGGCCGCCGGACGCGCCACAATCCAAACGAACAGCGAGTCAGACCTTGCTCGTCCTATCCCTGGCGTGGTGTAGTGGGGTGATCAGCGCGTCTTCGCGACGTGTGATCACCTCGGATCCCAAAGCCAAAGCGGCGCCGGATTGCCCGGCCGAGCCGCCAGATCGTGGCGTCCATCCTGCGAATCAATCCGGCGGATCTCAGCGATTGTCCGCTCACAACGGCTTCACTGGTAAGCGCCCAGGAGGACCATGTACGACCGCGGGAGGACGGCGAGGGGGTGGACAGAGTAGGTCGGTAGCTCGAGTGGCGGCGAGGTGGCCTGGGCTTGAGACGAGGGTGAGGAGTTGAGCCGAAGGGCCAGCAGGCGAAGAGCGCGCTTGGCGTAGGAACGTGTGGGGCCGGGTTATGCACGCCGGATTACACCGACGTAGAATGTAGCCCAGCGCGGCCTCGCTGTGCTCGGCCGCAACCAAATAGAGCGACACCCCAAGTCCATTCGAAACGCCCTGGAAGGCGGGTCCAGATTCAGGGC
>JAVYAJ010000410.1:0-5299 GCA_032229885.1 Candidatus Anammoximicrobium sp.
GCCGAAGGCCATATTCATCTGGGCCACGGTGACACGTTGATGTTGGCCTTCGGCCAACACGGTTGCTATCATCTCTGACTCCTGGGGCGTTGCCCCGGCTACGTTGGTGATGGCCTTCGGCCAACACGCTTCCTGTCGTCTATGCTGCGCAAAAGTCATGCAATAGCAATTGCACCAAACGTGGGCTAGTGTCAATAACCCGAAAGTGTGCTGTACAGGCCAGTGTACAAGATGTGCGCACCGTGCGCGCATGATACGAACTAAGAGTCTAAACAGGTTGCGTTGCTAGCGATCGCACTTACACAATATGTTGTGGGTCGAGCCCAATTCTCGGGACAGGCTCCTAGCGACTTCGACCGCGTGACCCGCGGTCTTGACGGCGCATCGGCGCGTGATCTAGGCTACATGCGCGGGTTGCGGGTGGCAGGGCGCCAGCATCAACCGGCGCGACGGCGATCACTGACTGCCGGGTTGTCGTACAATCCGGGTGAACCGTCGAAGCACAGGCTGGAGAAAACGCGACAACCGTCCCAGGCAGATGAAGAAACTACAGCGTGCGGCGTATATTTTGCAGCGGCTCGAGCAGTTGTACCCTACGACCAGAGTCCCGTTGGAGCATCGCGATCCGTACACGCTGTTGGTGGCGGTGGTGTTGAGCGCGCAGAGCACCGACAAGAAGGTCAACGAAGTCACGCCGCACCTGTTCGAGCTGGCCGACACGCCCGAAGCGATGACCCGCGTGCCGGTCGAACAGATTCACGCCGTCATCCGCTCGCTCGGCTTGGCGCCGCAGAAGGCCAAAGCGATTTCCGAGTTGTCGAGAATCCTGGCCGTCGCGCACGATGGTCGCGTTCCCGACACGTTTGCAGACCTCGAGGCACTGCCGGGCGTCGGTCACAAGACCGCGAGCGTCGTGATGAGCCAGGCATTCGGCAAGCCCGCATTTCCCGTCGACACGCATATCCACCGTTTGGCCCAACGATGGGGCCTGACATCCGGACGAAGCGTCGCTCAAACCGAGCGCGACCTGAAGCGACTCTTTCCGATGGAAACCTGGAACCAGGTGCATCTGCGGATCATCTTTTACGGCCGAGAACACTGCACGGCGCGCGGCTGTGACGGCACTGTCTGCGAGATCTGCCGCACGTGCTTCCCGTGGCGACGGCAGCCGGTGGCGGTCAGGCGGGCGTGACGGGTGGCGCGGCGTCGTCCGCACCGCTTGCCGACGCGTCGCTCCAGGGATTCTCCCAGTCTCCCCACCCGGCCAAATAACGGGCGAACGCGGCGCACTCGTCGGCCCGCTGCGTGATCCAGGCTTTGGTCGAGCCGACCAGCTCCTGTTCTCGCGTCAGCGTCAGCCGACCCAACAAGACCGACATGCGGAGAAACACGAAATAGGTATCCAACACGTCGCAGCGGCAATAGTCATTGATCTCGGCCAACCGACCTTGGTCGTACATGTCCTGGACCATGTCGCCTTGGACGTCCATCTTGCCGGGTTTCCCCAGGAGATTGGCCGCCAGGTTCAATCCGCCGCTGAAGCGCGTAGCGCCGAAGTTCGTCAATAGATCGTGTAGATCGAGATGAGCGCCCGTATTGTAGCGACTGCGGTTCTGCTCCCAACTTTTGTCCGCGATGTTGAACCACGCGGGCGTGGTCAACCCATAGCGAAACGCGGCCAGCTCGAGCAAGGGGAGGTCGAACGAACGGCCGTTGAAGCTGACCAGCGTGGGGCGCTGGTACGCCTCCCAGCCGCGCCAGAACAGGTCGGTGATCACGTGAGATCGAAACTCGGGTTCATCCAGGGCCACGATGTCCGCGAGCGAATAATCGCTCGCCACCTTGGCTACGACCATCGACACGGGAATCTGGTACGTGTACGGGACAAAGTCGCTGCCGGTCTTGGCCAGCAATTCCGCCCGGTAGCGGGCCACGGCTTCGGATGCCGATAGCCCCTCGCCTGGATACCGCACCCGCGAGATCAGGCCGCCATCCGACACGCTCTCACTGTCGAACACCAGGAACTTGATTGCCGCGCTTGTCATGGGCGCGTCCCCTTCCTTTCAATCAACGCTCGGTTGTGGATGCTCCGATGCTGATGATTCGCACGGCTCGGACTGGCCCATTGCAGGGTGACCTGCTGGTCGCCTTCCTTGCCGCACAGGACCTGAGCCTCGCGCAGCCAGCCTTGCCGATGTACGGTATAGTACCAGAACCTACAGAACTCGAACACGGAGACGGGAAGATGGACGCCGAGCGATTGCTTGCGCGATTTCTGGAATACGTGCGGATCGATACGACCGCCAACGAGGCGTCGCGCTCGTATCCCAGTTCTGCGGGCCAATGGCAGTTGGGACGGGCGCTGGTCCGGCAACTCCAGACGCTCGGCCTGCCGGATGCGCATCAGGACGAGCACGGCCTGGTATGGGCGACGATCTCCGCTACGGCCTCCGGCTCGATCCCGGTCATCGCGTTCAATGCCCATCTGGACACGTCGCCCGAGGCGCCCGGAGCGGGGATCGATCCGCAGGTCATCCGAAATTATGCCGGGGGCGATTTGGTCTTGCCGAAGGATCCCGATCAAGTCATCCGAGTCGCCGACAACCCGCGACTCGCCGCGCTGCATGGGGCCACGCTGATCACGACCGACGGCACGACGCTGCTGGGCAGCGACGACAAAGCGGGCGTTGCGGTGATCGTCGAGACGGCCGCGCACTTGATGGAGAACCCTCATATTCCCCACGGACCGATCCGGCTGCTGTTCACCTGCGACGAAGAAATCGGCCAAGGTGTCAGCCGTGTGGATCTCGACAAGCTCGGCGCGAGCGTCTGCTATACGCTCGACGGGTCGGGCGCGGGCGAGATCGACGTCGAGACGTTCTCGGCCGACCTGGCGACGGTGATCGTGCGCGGCGTCAACATCCATCCGTCGATCGCCAAAGGCAGGATGGTCAACGCCGTGCGCGCGGCGAGCGAGTTCCTGGCGCGGCTGCCGCGGGATCGCTTGGCGCCCGAGGTCACCGACGGAAGGCTCGGATTTATCCATCCGTATCATGTGGCGGGCGGCGTAGAACAGGTCGCCATCAAGCTGATCCTGCGCGACTTTGAAACGGACCAGCTCGCCGATCATGCCCGACTGTTGGTCGAATTGGGGGCGGAGATCGAGGGCCGCTTTCCAGGAGCCAACGTCGAAGTGACCGTCACAAAGCAATACCGCAATATGCGCGAGGGGCTGGCGCGTGAACCGCGGGCCGTGGAATATGCCGAACGCGCGTTTCAACGTTTGGGTTTGCCGTCCCGACGAACGATCATCCGCGGCGGGACCGACGGCACGCTGTTGACCGAACGGGGAGTGCCCTCGCCCAATCTGTCCACCGGGCAACACAACCCGCACTCGCGCTTGGAATGGGCTTGCCTGGAGGAAATGGCCCAGGCAGTCCGTGTGCTGGTCGAACTCGCTCAGGTATGGGCCAACCCGACCGCGGCAAAGTGAGCCAGCACCGCGCAAGCCTCCGGCTCGAACCCACGCCGATCGTCGTTGGTTCGCCGCCCCCAGGCTTCTATTCCGAGCCGCGCTGTCTCGACCGGACGCCGGTCGAAATCGACCTCGATCAAGTTTCGGTGGTCGCGAAACTCACGTATCGAGCACTCGCGTCACCGCGCTGAAACGATACACTCTCGTACCGAATAGCGTGTATCGTTTCAATACACCGCGCGCTGTCCGCAATTCGAGCGTGTTTCTCGGCCAAGGCTCCTCGTTGCCGTTCGTTAGCGCTGCGAGCAAGTCAGCCGGGCTCATCCGCCGAAGCGTTCGGTATCCCTGCCGAGCTGTTGGTGTGCTACGGGCCGGAGCGGGCTCGAAGAAACGAAAACAGGACCGCCGAACAGACGCTCAGTCACGTTGCCATCATCGAACCAAGCACGTCCTATCGAACCACCCGCCCGTTTATCTCGCGCGTGGCACGTCTGAATTGCACGTTCCGAGGATCTTGCGCAATACACACAGTCGCCTGTCCTGATGCAGGCAGACATCCGGTGTTGTGTTGACCGCACCACCGGAATCGGCCGCTCGAATCGTGGGGCTACGGAGCGATAAAGCTGCTTCTGCTGCCCGTCGAGCAACATTGGTCGAGAAAAAAAGACGGTTTTTCTCCGGTTTGGCCTCGCATGTGCACTATACCATCGATGTAAACGTCAGGACGGGATTTCTCATCAATTGCCGCAAGGATCAGATGGGATGCGGCAACGAGTCTTTTCCAGGGCCGATCGTTGGTTACGAGCGGCCCCCAACGAGGGAGAACAACCATGGCAAGGCGAGGGCCGAAACCGATAGACCCGTCACCGCGCGAGATTCTGCTGCGGGCTCGAAAGATTCGGGAATCGTGGTCTGAGAGGACTTTTCGTCTACGGGCCGGGTGGACAGTCGAGGCAGCCGACCGGATGGGCCACTGGACCGTGCCCGTGATCGACGTTGCCGAACTGTGCCTGGAGAACGGCGACGAAGACGATTATCGCGTCTCTTACAACTGAATCGACCGCTTGGGCCGAAACCCGGCGACAGCTCGTTGTGCGACCGTCGACCCGTGCCGATGTGTCAAACGACGAACAGGCGAGCAATCAGCGCGACGGACTGCGACACGCTGCTCGACTCGAGATGCTCCCTTGCGAGGGCGGCTTCCGTCCGCGTTTGCCATACGGACCGCGACTTTCGCGCAGGCAGTCTCGCTGGCGTACAGCGGAACTCGCGTCGTTCGGACCCGCTGTCCGCGCTGCGTTTCACCTGTCTTAGACTCGCGGGCCAGTCCTCTACAACTAATTCGAGTCGTCGCCAAACGGATCGGAACCGGCCGCTGCTGCCGGTTTTGCGGCCGGTTTCTTTTCATCACTCTTCGCAGCGGGTGGCGCCATTCCGAACGGATCGGCGCCGCCTAGCAGATCGCTATCGTTCTTCGGCGCTGGCTGAGCGCCGGGCGCAGTCGCCGGCTTTCCGGCAGCCGGAGCTGCCGGCGCGGCAGCGCCGAACGGATCCGCGGCGGCGGGCGCAGGCGGCGCGGCAGCGCCGAACGGGTCGGCGGCGGCCCCGGCGTCCGCGGCCGGTTGAGCTGGCATCGCGGCATCGCCCGCGGCGGGCGGCGCGGCGGCCCCGAACGGATCGGCGGCGGCGGGCGCAGGCGGTGCGGCAGCGCCGAACGGGTCGGCGGCGGCCCCGGCGTCCGCGGCCGGTTGGGCTGGCATCGCGGCATCGTCCGCGGCGGGCGGGGCGGCGGCCCCGAACGGATCGGCGGCGGCGGGCGCAGGC